>JAPLJZ010000109.1 GCA_026388335.1 Deltaproteobacteria bacterium | reverse complement strand
TCTGTGAGCAAAGCCCTCGACCGGTTACGACGGATCAAGGTTGGGGAGATGAGAGTCGGTGACACCGCCACGCTTCTGACCACGGAGGTGACGGCAGAGAAGAAGGAGATCCTGGGGGAATTAGGTGTTCCCCCGCTCCCCGCTGCTTTTTTATGAAAATGTAGTGTATAAAATGGATGGGCAAAAATTGTATATAACTGATTATTAATGGTAATTAGAAAATGGGGTGTCAAACTTCGGGGCAGAGTCAGGAAATAGTCACGATTTCTTCTGGTAATGAATGTCAAACATCTACTTAATATCAAAGTAGATTTCCCCTCATCACATTCCCACCAATCCGGCAACGGAAAGAAGACATCCCGCCGATGGTCCAGGCCTTCATAGAGCGATATTCCCGGAAATTGGGGAAACACATCACGTCGATCCAGAAGGAGACGCTGAAGGCGCTACAGGATTACCCGTGGCCCGGGAACGTCCGGGAGCTGGAAAGCATCATTGAACGGGCCATGATCTTATGCCCCGGGCCGGTTTTCCAACTGACAGACAGACTGGATATTCCATCCCACCACTTGTCATCTACTGTGAGAACCCTGGAAGAGACGGAGCGAAACCAAATTCTCAAGATCCTTTCTGAAACCCGATGGCACATCGAGGGAAAGGACGGTGCTGCAGCGATCCTGGGCCTCAATCCGAGTACCTTAAGAGCGAGGATGCACAAGCTCGGGATAGCCCGGCCGGAGACAAAAGAACCAGATTAGACTGCCTACCTCCCCTCAAAGTATCCCTCAATGTATCGAGGCTCCACCAAATATTGAGGCCATACGGATCATTTCATGCTTTTCTGCCGTTCCCTTCTATTAGTCTAACCAACGGTCATTAAAGGATGAATCCAAGCTTATGATTTTCTTTCCCTTGTTGGCAATCCAGAAGGAGCTGTTAAGGCTGCTGGGTGACTTGATAGCGAAGAAGATCATGGCTGAATGAGAGAGTTCCGGATCATAAACAAGGGAATAATTCCTCATGATGTGGGATTGAATTCCCCAACTATACGCTGATTAATATTGATCTCAAAGAAGCCACATTTATAACCGGTTGATTTCTCATTCTATATTTGATGGTGAAGGTTTTGGCATGACAAGTGCGAGGGTTCAGCACAACTAAAATCTGAAAGGAGCAACAAAATATGAAGAAGTTAATGTCCATTATCGTTTCCATCCTTTTCGCAGTTTCCATGTCCGGTTTGGCGTTTGCACAGGCTCCGGCCGCAAAGCCCGCTGGTGAACCCGCAAAGACCGCTGACAAGAAGGCTGTTGACAAAAAGGATGCCGCTGACAAGAAGGCCGTTGACAAGAAGGACGCTGCTGACAAGAAGGCCGCTGACAAGAAGGCTGCCGCTGATAAGAAGGCCAAAGCTGACAAAAAGGCTGGCGACAAAAAGGATGCCGCTGATAAGAAGGCTGGCGACAAAAAGGACGCCGCTGATAAGAAGGCCGCTGACAAGAAGTAACTACCTTCCCTATACAGCTCTAATAAAAAAGGCCCCTGACCATGAGGGGCCTTTTTTATTGCCTTGACTCCTTGGGCAGCCTCGGATGAAGGGCGTCACAAATTCCTTATCCAAACATATCTTCATTTCGGTCGGAGACAAAAGAACCGGATCAGACCGTCCACCTCCCCTCAACGTATCCCTCAATATGTTGAGGGTCTACCAAATACTGAGGCCAAACGAATCTTTTTATACTTTTCTGCCGTCCCCTTATGTTGATCTAAACCACTGTTATTAAATGATGAATCCAGGATTCTGATCTCTTTTCGCTTGTTGGTAAGCCACTTGCAAACAAGATCTGTATGATCTTGGTCATCATCGAAATGTCGGTCAATATTCTTATCGAAAGGAAGAGAATAGTCTCGTGACCACGACTGGAATCAGCACAGTTGGGTGGATATTTTGTATGCAAGAGGGTGTTTAAATTGCATATTTTTTATCCACCTTTTGTCCGGGAGTTAATTGTCCCGATCTCCTGTAAATGAAAAATGATATCTTAAATTCAATTGGTTACACGGTGATATGATTAAATTGGCACACCTCTTGCTAAATATGCATAAAACAGATCTAAGAGTTATGAAAAGAGAAATAAATTAGCAGTAACGGGAGTAGCCATCCTCTTTTGTGACGATGGTTTTTGCGGCGTTCCGCTACGAAGGAGAATGTAAATGATGATGTCAATGAGCAAGGTGCTGACAGACAAACATGTGCCGGAAAAGCGGGCATCGAGTGCTGGACTTCGACTTTTCCTTCTCTTGCTGGTCTTGGCGTTGGCCGGATGTTATCCTGCGCCGTATCGCGAGGTTTCACGACCCATGCCCGTGGATGCCGGTGGAGGCCCAAGGGCTCCCATCACCCAGGTCTATTTTTATCCGAAAGCCGGCCAGACAACGGAGCAACAGTCACGTGATCACTATGAATGTTACAGCTGGGCGGTAAAGCAGACCGGCTTCGATCCGAGTCAGTCTTCTGTCCCGCTGGAGCAGCGCGTCCGGGTGGTGCCGATGCCTCCACCCGGGTATGATACCGCCGTTCTGGCGATCACAGGTGCGGTGCTGGGCGCGTTAATTGGCGGACCGAGACACGCCGGGGCTGGTGCATTGATCGGTGCAGGGACCGGGGCTATCGTCGGCGCGGCGTCGGATTCGTCAAGGCAGCAGACTGCCCGGCAATTGGAAGAAGCCTATTCCAACCGTGATCGGTCGCTTGATGCTCAATATGAAGGAAGGGCACTCAACTTCCGGCGTGCGATGTCCGCCTGCCTCGAAGGCCGCGGGTATACCGTGCAATGAGGAAAACCGGGAATCTGTATTCGATTTTAAGGAGGCAATAGCCATGTCATATCTTTACAATAAGAGTTGGTACGTTGCTCTCGGCATTATGCTACTCGTGTTGTCGGGAATAATGTGGTTCGGGCTCACCCAGGTGGCGCGCGCGGACGAACGCGGTTTCCGTCATCAACAATTCATGGATTCTAATTATGGCCATAACCGTTATTACCCATCTCGCGGTCAGTTCATTGCAGTGCTTCCAAGCGGCCACCAGACGGTGTTTTACGGCAATTCACGATACTACGCCTACGGAGGTGTTTGGTATCGCCCGCAGGGAGGGCGCTTCGTCATCGTTGCGCCTCCGTTCGGAATGATCGTTCCCGTTTTGCCTCCCTATTACGCGACGATCTGGGTAGGCGGTCTACCTTATTATTATGCCAACGAAATTTATTACACTCAAGGTGCGGGTGGCTATATCGTTGTCGAGCCACCGAAGGGCGAAGTCAATCAGGCACCCCCGTCGGCAGGCCAAATGTCGTCAGAACAGTTGTTCATCTATCCCCGCCAAGGTCAGGGTGAACAGAAGCAGGCAACTGATCGTTACGAGTGCCACCGCTGGGCGGTGAGCCAGACAGGCTACGATCCGACGACTCAGCCGCCTGCTAGTGTGCCCGCAGCTCAAATGAGCCAGAAGCGTGCGGACTATCAGCGGGCGATGGGCGCCTGTCTCGATGGCCTCGGGTATACTGTTAAATAGAAGGATACTGCCGGCCGGACCTGCGAATAACAGCTACATCCTCCCCTGCGTCGGCTTGGGTATTCTTGCCTCGGAGGCATCCCGCATTACGGATGAATTTTTCGCTGCGGACGCCAGAGATCAGGATAATCCGGCCGAAGCTAAAAGAACCAGATTAGACTGCCCACCTCCCTTCAATGTACCCCTCAACATATTGAGGTTCCACCAAATATTGAGGCCAAACGAATCATTTCACGCTTTTCCGCTGTGCTCTCCTATTAATCTAATCCAGCGTTATTAAAGGATGAATCAAAACTTCTGGTTTTTCTTCGGCTATTGGCAGGCCATTTGCAATTACTGTTTTTATGACTGGCTATCTAACCCAACAGTCAGTGCTTATTATTTTTTTTGGGGAAGGGGGTATAACTAAACGAAGGGCTGTGAAAGTTTTTTTAAGAGGGGATAAGTAGTAGAAGGTATGTAGGAAGATTCTAAAGTGCGAAAGTTAAGTAATTTGATTTATAACCACATAGCGCCTGCAAGCGCAAGCGCTGAAGATTAAACTTAGAAGGAGACAGATTATGAAGCGAAAGGCTTATCAAGTTGCTTTTAGGGCTACACTCGTTGTTATTATGGTGGCGTTTCTATCCACTATCTTTTTTGCCAGCGCAAATCTTTCTTTTGCCGCCGCAGCCAAAAAGAAATCGCCGGCAGTTGCCAAAATCTCTGCTGTCGAGTACACGGAGGTCCAAATCAAACAGCTTCAGGGTGCGCTAAAGATTACCAAGGACCAGGAAGGATTATGGAATAATCTTACCCAGGTGATGCGGGAAAATGCGAAAGAAATGGATACCCTTGCCAAGGCCAGGGCTGGAAACACTGAGACCATGAACAGTGTCGAGCGCATGAAATTACACAGTGAAATTACCAAAACTCATTTAGATCAACTGGAGAAGCTCATCCCGCCTTTCGAGGCGTTCTATTCCAGCATGTCTGATCAACAGAAGAATATCACCGATATTATATTCCGGACAGGGATGCCTGGAAAGTCCAAGAGGAAATAGTGAATAATACCACAACCCAAAGATGACGCCAAACAGGAGATTGGAATCGATACAAGAAATGGAGTGACTTTATGAAAAAATCAAGTTCATGGAATTTCGTATCCATAGTGGGCAAGATTATGATGGGTCTTGTCTTAGCTGCAATGATCGGCAGCATAGACGTGGCGCCGGCCCTCGCCAAAAATGACAAAAATAACGGAAAACATGACCAAGGCCGTTATCAGCACAGAGGACAAGGGTATTACAAGGGCCGCTATGTGGAACGCAGTCGTGTTTATTATGGGCCGAATGTCTACAGGGAACGAGCTTATTATGCCCCTGCCCCGCCGCCGGTCGTCTATGCCCCGCCTCCACCGGTAGGCATCGGTATCTTTTTCCCACCCATCTTTATTCATCCCTAAGGGGATTGCTTCGCGTCGGTTGCCCAGCGTTCAAACTGATTTGATCTGGGCAGCCGCAGGTAATGCCGCTTGTGATGAGTGAGCGGACAGCATTGAATCCCACGGATGTATGTCGGAAAGAATGACGCCAAAACGCCGGTTGCATGAGGTTCAATTGGGTATGGATCATGGAGGCTACAAAATGAAAAAGTTACTTTTTGGAACAATACTTTTGACGTTGGCATTTGTATTTCCGATGCCAACGATGGCAAGGGTTGATGTAGGCATTAGCATTTCTCTGCCTCCAGTCATCGTATTTGCCGCACCTCCAGTGATGGTAGTGATACCTGAGACGAATGTCTATGTCGTCCCTGACGTAGATGTGGACATCTTCTTCTACAATGGTTGGTGGTGGCGCCCGTGGGAAGGGCGATGGTATCGCTCGCGGAACTATAGGTCAGGTTGGGTCTACTATCAAATGGTACCATCCTTTTATGTAAGCATACCATCAGGTTGGAGGAATGACTATAGGGCGCATCGTTGGAGAGGGCATCAATGGAACTATCAGCGAATACCCCAGCAACAAGTTCAACGGAACTGGAACAACTGGGAAAAGAGCAGGCATTGGGAGAAGAAAAATACCTGGGGTGTCCAAGGTTTGAAGCCCCAAACGCGGTCACAGCAGCCATCTCAAGCGGTCCAACCAAAATCTCAGGCAAAACCGCAATCCCGAGAGGCGGCTAAACCACAACAATCGCAACCGCAATCTCGAGAGGTTCAACCGCAGCACTCACAGCCACAACAGCGTGAGGCGCCTCAACAATCTCAAAAGAATAAACCACAATATCGAGAGGAAGACAAACCACAACAATTGCGACCACAATCCCGGGAGGTCCAACAACAGCACTCACAGCCACAACACCAGGATGCGCCACAACAATCTAAATCTCGACAGGGAAAACCTGAAAGAGGGGAGGATGAAAAACAGGATAGAAGGTAGGATGACAAAAAGTGTATCCCACTATGAAAAGGCTGCCATCTATAAAATCTCTCGGGTGGGGCAAGAAAACTATTTGACGTTATAATAACCTGTTCGACAAAAGTTTCCAAAAAGGAGAATGCCATGAAACATATCGGCAGAAACAAGGGAGTACAAATTAGAGCAATGTATTGCATGGTGCTGATCGTGGCGGTCATCGCTCTTTTAGTTACCAGCGTGCCTGTGTATGCGACCAAAATGGATGATCGCATCGAATCAACCGCCAGGAAGTCGTATGTGTTTAAAACCTACCTTAAGGGTGATGATATCAAGATCGAGTCCAAGGATGGCGCCGTCACCTTGACAGGGATCGTCGCCGACAACACCCAGAAATCACTGGCCCAAGAGACTGTCGCAGGCCTTCCCGGCGTCAAGAGTGTGGACAACAGGCTGGAAATCATAAGCGTGCCCTCCAGCGCAAACACGGATGCGTGGCTCCGCGATAAAGTGAAAGCCACGCTCTTGTTTCATCGTAGCGTGAACACCGGTACAACAGCGGTTGAAGTCAAAGACGGCATCGTGATCCTGCGAGGTGCTGCTGACAGTCAGGCACAAAAGGAATTAACGACGGAATACGCCAGGGATGTCGAGGGGGTCAAAGACGTAATTAATGAGATGACCGTGACCAAGCCCCTGCAAAAGCCGCAAACGGTAGGCCAAGAGATTGATGATGCTTCCATCACCGCCCAGGTCAAGGTGACGCTGCTATATCACCGCTCGACCAGCGCCATTAACACCAAGGTCGAGACGAAACGTGGCGTAGTCACATTGTACGGCAAGGCCAGCAACGTGGCCGAATTGAACCTGGCCACCAAACTCGCCAACGACGTAAACGGTGTGAAGGGTGTAAATAACCGGATGGTCATTGGGGAGTAATCAAAATTCAATACCTAAAGATCCTGGTGGAAGGAAAGGACAAGCCATGAAACGCACAAGAAAAACATTTAAGGCGATTCTGGCAGTATTTATTGTGTGTGTAGTGATCTCTCCAAGTGGATGGGCCTTCGCTCAAGGAGGCGACATCTCTGGCTCCGTAACGGATATTTCTAACAACCAGGGTATTCAAGGGGTTATCCTCAAGGAAAAGCCCGTGCAGACGACACCGGCCCTGTCTTGGGAGACGGGCGCCGGCAAAAGCTATCTCATCCCGGCCCTCGAAATTCCGGCCTTCATCATTCTCCTCAACGGGGTTGACCGGCTTGCCTACCCCAACGATGTAGAGCAAGGGAAAAAAGTCTACGATACGAATCTGTCTACCTTCTGGGATCATGTCGTCCACGGCCCCTGGGGGTTTGACCAGGATAACTTCGCCATGAACCAGCTTCTACATCCGTATCAGGGATCCATCTACTATGGACTCGCGCGATCTGCCGGCCTCAGCTTTTGGGAGTCCTCCGCCTATACCTTCGCAGGCAGTTTTCTCTGGGAGACCGCCGGTGAGACCACGTCACCCTCCTTCAATGACCAGATTGCCAGCGGTATTGCCGGGAGCCTCCTGGGGGAGCCACTCTTCCGGATGGCCAGCCTGGTTCTCGAAGGCGATGGCAGCAAGCCCGGGTTCTGGCGCGAGCTGGGCGCAGCAGTTCTTTCGCCACCCCTGGGCCTCAACCGCCTCGTTTTTGGCGACAGCTTCAAATCCATCTTCCCAAGCCATAATCCGGCCACCTCCTGGCGCCTGCGGTTAGGTGCGAGTGTGAGCCGCTCGTATGACCAGGGTGGAAGCCCCGACAACAGGACGGATGCGACTATCGACTTCTCCATGGCCTATGGGCTCCCTGGGAAGCCGGGCTATAGCTATAAGCGCCCCTTCGATTATTTCAATGTTGAGTTCCTGGCTTCCAGCATCTCAGACAACCCCCTCCAGGACATCATGATCCGCGGCCTCCTCTTCGGAAAGGAATACGAAGTGGGCGAATCCTATCGAGGGGTATGGGGACTTTACGGCGGCTATGACTACATATCGCCGCAAACCTTCCGTGTATCGAGCACTGCCGCCTCTCTCGGCACTACCTTCCAGTGGTGGCTCGCTCAAACGGTGGCGCTCCAGGGCTCGGTCCTCGGCGGCGTTGGTTATGGCGCGGCCGGCACTACCACCGGAGTGGGTGAGCGCAACTACCACTATGGTGTCGACCCGCAGGGGCTCCTTGCACTAAGACTCGTCTTCGGCAATCGGGCCATGCTCGACGTGACTGGACGTGCGTATTATATAGGCGGCACTGGCAGCACCGAGCCGGGAACGGAAAATATCGGCCGCTTGAACGCGGGGCTTACCGTTCGTGTATACGGCCGACACGCTCTCGGGATCCAATACATTGCATCGAGCCGGGATGCGTATTATCCCAACCGGGCCGACGTACACCAGACAACGGGAACCGTCAGTCTCGTCTATACCCTCCTCGGCGGCACCGGGTTCGGCGCCGTCGAGTGGCGCGACCCCGACCGACGCTGAGCGGTAAAATTCATGAGAAATAGAATATTTCCACCTCCCCTCAACGTATCCCTCAATATGTTGAGGTTCCACCAAATATTGAGGCCAAGCGAAGCATTGCATAGTCTTCTGTTGTTCCCTCCTGTTAATCCAATCCACTGTTATTAAACGATTAATCCAAACTTCTGACTTTCCCTCGGCTGTTGGCAGGCCATTTGCTATTACTGTTTTCATGATCCTTGTAATCACACGAATGAAGGTCCTTTCTGAGAAGCGCATGGAGTTGTCACAGACGATTGCTTCCCTGTCCGGTTCCATAAGAATGGAGAAGGGATGCCGGCGCTGTGAATTCTGCCAGAGTGTTGCGGATGAAACCCGACTCTTTCTACTTGAAGAATGGGATACCCAGGAGAACCTTATGATCCATCTGAAGTCGGAGCATTTCAAGGTGATCCGGGGGGCGATGAACCTTCTCGAAGAGTCCTATGAAAGGATGTTCCACACTCTCATTGAGGAAATAGCGGCTCCGGAAGAGCTTGGAAAGGAGGGCAGATGACATGCAAATCGTTATGTCGCCACAGCCAGTGATTGCTCTAATCGCAGGAATCTTGATTCTCATTGTCCCGAGACTCTTGAATTATATCGTTGCCATTTATCTTATAATATTTGGCATCCTCGGGTTGCTCCGATGATTCGCTTTACGAATCTTCTATCGCCGGGGAATTATTATTTTAAACAAAATAGCCAAGCAGTCAAATCGAAACACTAAAGGAGAAATACTATGAAATCCAGCACGAAGGACCAGATGGAAGGCAAGTTTCACCAGGTAAAGGGCAAGCTCAAGGAGATGGCCGGGGAACTGAGCGATAATCCAAAGTTGGAAGCTGAAGGCGCCGGTGAAAAGATCGCCGGTGAAGTTCAGGAAAAGATCGGTCAGGTCAAGAAGGTTTGGGGGAAGTAGTCCGAGGACAAGACCAAAAAGACGGCATTCCCGCTGCCTACCCGTGTGGAGATGACCAGGGCCGGTATTGGGAATAAGCAATCAGGAAGGAGGATGGCATGTTGTGGACGATTTCTGTGGTACTGGTAATTATGTGGCTGTTGGGGTTGGTGACCGGCCATACGATGGGTAATTTTATCCATATCCTGCTGGTCATCGCCATTATCATGGTGCTGCTCAGAGTCATTCAGGGACGGAGTTCCGTTTAGAAAGAAGGTTCCATATTAGCAATTTCACCACAAACTTACAGAGAGGAGTAACACTATGAAAAAGAGCCAGACAGTTATCCGTTTTCTTGTCGTTCTCATGATGATCGCCACCCTTGTAGCCTGCGCATCGACACAGAAAAAAGAAGGTACGGGGGAGTATATCGATGATTCGGTCATCACAACCAAGGTAAAATCTCTGCTTGCAGCAGATGATTTTCTCAAGTCCTTTCAGATCAGCGTGGAATCCCGCAAAGGCATCGTTCAGTTGAGCGGCTTCGTTGATTCTCAAAAGTCCGTCAATAAGGCGGGCCAAATAACACGCGGCGTCGAAGGGGTCAAGTCCGTCAGGAATGATCTCATCGTGAAGTAGGCAACGGAAGCTATAAATGAATCTTGACTACTAAAATGTAAATGTAAAGGAGACCAAATTATGAGAAGAATCGGGTATGGATCAATTTTTTTGTTGATGTTTAGCATATTGTTTGCCGGTTGCGCGTCATTTAAACCGGTTGACCTTAACCCGCGGATTCAATCAGGGCAATTGGTTCAGAAAGCGGACAATATGGTTGTTATTTTTGACAAATCTGCCTCCATGGGTGAGTTGCACGGCAAGGTGAATGTCAATCAAGACACGCGCCTGGCACATGGGAAAGCTACCGCAAAAAACATGATAGCGACGATTCCGGAAATCAAGCTGAACTCAGGACTCAGGAAATTCTGGGCCGAAGAAACGGTCATGATTTATGGAATGAAGCCACTCGCCAAAGAAGAATATACTGCGGCAATAGACACTATCGACTTTGTCTACGGTAGAACTCCTATGGACAAAGCTATCACGGCATCAGGCAATGATCTCAAAGGGGCGGCGGGTAATTCGGCCCTGATTATTGTCAGTGATTTTTCTGAAAAGCCGGGTATTGATGACATCAGGTCCGGAGCCGTCCAGGCGGCCATAACCCAACTTAACGCAGATTACGGCGACAGGCTCTGTGTTTATGCCATTCAGGTAGGATATACCCTCAATGGGAAAGAACTTTCAGAACAGATCGTGCAGAACGTTGCCGGTGGATATACAGTAAATGCTGATAAACTGGTAAGCCCGGCAGCCATGGGCGCTTTTGTGGAAAAAGTAATCGCCGGGAAATGCGAACGTTATAAAGAACTGGTTGTAGAGAAGGTGGTTATCCAGGCTGAGGATGCGGCAGTTCAGGAGCAGATCGTTGCCGCCGTGGCGGAGAAAAAAGTCGTTATCCTCGCGTTTGAGGACGTACATTTCGATTTCGATAAGTCGACACTTACGCCCGAAGCGAAGGCGATCCTGAAAAGGGATATCCAGGTGCTGAAAGATAACCCCAAAGCCAAAGTCCGCCTTGCAGGGTATACCTCTGCTTCCGGCACTGAGGCATACAATCAGGCGTTAAGCGAAAGAAGAGCAGCGGCCGTCCAGGATTACCTCATTAGCGAAGGCATCATTACCCCGGACAGGCTTACCACAATCGGCTATGGCGAGACAGACCCTGCCATGTACGAAGCAGCGCCTAAGCAGATTTACTCAAAAGCGGCAAAGGCAAACATGAGATGTCTTTTTGAAATCGTCGTGGAATAGGAGCATGAGTGCAAGGGTCCGGAAAGGTGTCAACACTGATCCGGACCCTTTCTTTTAAAACAAAATAGCCCGAGCCCGGGAAAGGTTACGGTATGTCAAAACCGGTCGACAGCAATATTACAGCAGAAGGCAGGCAGGAAAACGCCGGCCAAAAGAAGAAATCTTTCTGCGACCGAGTCTGATTTCAGTATCATGGAGAATGGAGTAAACGATGCGAAACTTCCTTGTAGGTCTATGCCTGGTAGCGTTTCTTCCCTTTATCGTAGGATTTGGCGATGTGCCGCCAGATAAGAATATCGAGCAGAGCACCGACAAAAAAACCATTCTATTCCCGCGGGACCAACTGTTTTATCCCCCCATGGCGAGCCCCAAGGAGCCCCGTACCCATGTCACCTATCTCCGCCTCAACCTCCCCGGTGACCGTATCAACCTCGGATCGGTCGGGTTCGGCGATAGCTTCGGCCTGGTGCGCTGGCCCGGCTGGGGCAAGGAGGACAACTGGCAGGTCAGCATCAGCGGGGCGGTCTTCGCCCAGTTCAATCTGGACGCCAATTCCATGGACCTGATCAACGCCGACTATATCATCGGCCTTCCGCTAAGTTACCGGAACGGTCCCTGGTCAGCGCGGGCGCGCCTTTTCCACCAATCTTCCCACCTGGGGGACGAGTTTCTTCTCCAGCCACAGAAACCGGAGCTGAAGGCAACGCGCATGAATTTGAGCTTCGAGACCATTGAACTGCTCGGCGCCTGGGAATGGGAGGGATTCCAGTTCACCGCCGGTCCTTCGTACATTATCCACACCGACACCGACCTCAAGCGTTACAGTGTCCAGGCAGGCATTGATTATCAACACAGGGAGCCGATCTTCAAACCGTCGATGCGCCTGTTCGCCAGCGTCCTGTGGCATGCCTGGGAGGAAACCGACTGGAACCCCGACTTTAATGTCAAAGCCGGCGTCAACATCCGCAGCCCCTATTCCGAAAAACGGGGCATTCAGATTTTCGGCGAATATTACTACGGCAATCTCCCCTTCGGCCAGTTCTACAAACTGCGGGCAGAGTACTACGGTGTAGGAATTAACGTATCATTTTGAGCGCCAAGGCGCATGATTTAACTACCGAAACCCAATCTTTTATGAAGGAGGTCAAAAATGACAACGGAAGAAAAGGACACATTGATAGCAAAAGGTTTAAGCAGACGTTCCATCCTCAAAGGGGCCGTAGCCTTTGGCGCCGTCACGGCGAGCGGATTTGCCCTGAACATGGCCATGCCGGGAGCGGCGGAGGCAATGATCAAAAAGCTTCCAAAAAAGTGGGATGAGACTTGGGATGTTGTCGTTGTCGGGTCCGGCTTTGCGGGGTTAGCGGCGGCATCAGCAGCGGCGGGAGCCGGTTCCAATGTTATCGTTCTGGAAAAGATGCCCACTTACGGTGGAAATTCCATCATCAATGGGGGTGTTTACGCCTCCTGGGACGACAAATATCATTACCGTAATAATCTGGGGTTGGGCGTTGATAGCCCGAAGCAGCATTTGGATGACACTCTCAAGGGAGGAGATTATTACAATCTTCCCGAACTTGTCGATGTTATGGTCAACGGCGCCACGGGGGCTCTGAACTGGATGATCGATGAAGGAGGCGCCAAGATCCGCCCGACCGTCACTCGTGCCGGCGGTCATACGGCCTACCGCACCCACTCGGCTGTCGCCGGTGTAGGCCGGGAATATACGGAAGCCCTCCGTAAGATGGCCGAGAAGCGTGGCGCCAAGATTGCTCTGAATTCAGAGGTCACGTGGATCTGGCGCCAAGACGCCGATCCCCAATCCCCGGTTCTCGGTCTGGAAGTCAAGAGAGGACGGAAAGTACTCAATATCAAGGCCAAGAAAGCCGTGGTTCTCGCCTCCGGCGGGTTCAGCCAGGATATCAAAATGCGCATGGCCCATAATCCCCGGTTGGTTCCTGAGTTCAATTGCACCAACCAAAGAGGGGCCACCGGTGAAACGATCCGCTTTGCCCAGGCCGTCGGCGCCGATACGCTACAGCTTAATTTTATACAGCTTTATCCTTTTGCCGAACCGGAGACCGGTATTCTCGATACCCCGGCTGTTTACCCCTTCAATGGGCCAGGTTACGGAATTGTTTATGTCAGCAAGCTCGGCAAACGCTTTGTCAACGAACTTGAACGTCGTGACGTCTGTGCCTTCGCCCAGATCAACCTTGGGGCCAATATGAAGCCCACCTGGTCCATCTTCAGCCGCCCCATGGTCCTGAAGATGGGCGGATCTTATGAGGAAGTTGATGCCGGGGTAGCAAAGGGCCGTTTTATCAAGGCCGACTCCATCAACGAATTAGCCGGGAAACTTGGCCTTCCCGTCGCTGCCCTCACGGAAACTATCAATAAGCACAATAAGTACCTTGAAGAAGGAAAAGATCCCGATTTCAACAAGCCCATCACCAGGGTCATGATCCCCCTGGTTGCGGGGCCCTTCTATGCGGTGTCCCAGTGGCCGGCTGTCCATCACTGCATGGGTGGACTGAGGATCAATAAAGATGGTCAGGTTATCGATGTTTTCGGCAGTGCGATACCGAAGTTATATGCAGCAGGTGAAGTTGCCGGTGGTGTCCACGGTTCCAATCGCCTGGGAAGCAACGCTATCCCCGATTGCGTGGTTTTTGGCCGCGTCGCCGGGACAAACGCTGCTAAGGAGAATGTTTAAACATATAAGAGAGGGAGGCCGCTTTGGGCCTCCCTCATTATTATTAAGGAAGATGAGCTATGAAAAAGATATGGGTGCTCTTGATGGTTCTTTTAATTACATTTAGTGTGCTATGTCTCATTAGTGTGCTATGTCTCATTGTCGGTAATCGTGGGGCCGAGGCGGCCAAAGCGGCCGATTTGGGAAAAGTTGCAGAAGCAACTTGCCAGACCTGCCACGCAGATTTCGCTGCTGTGATTCCCAAGGGTCACCCCTCGGTGAAGGGAAACGATCTGGCTGCCTGTACGTCCTGTCATGCCCCGGATCAAATGGGAAAAGCCGCGAAAAATGCCTTTTCCTCACGAATGCATTTAGCTCATGTAGCCCCGAAGGGGAATCAGGACTGCATCGCCTGTCATACCTGGACGCCTGGTAAAAGTTTTGGTCTGAAAGGGGTCAAGATATCCTTTGGCGCACCAAACAAGGAAGATGTCGCCATGATGAAAGAGATCTTTGCTTCCTGGGGAGGTTCGAAATTTATGGATAATCTTCATGCCAAAGGGAACATAGGTTGTGCCGGTTGTCATGGTAAGGATCTGCCCAAAGCAGATGATACGGTGGAGAATAACCGCTGCCTGACCTGTCACGGCCCCATGGATAAATTGGCCCAAAAGACGGAACCTAAAGACTTTAAGGATCGTAATCCCCACAAATCTCACTTGGGTGATATTGCCTGTACCGTCTGTCATAAAGCGCATGGGGCATCCAAGGTTTACTGTCTTGATTGCCACAAAAAGTTTGACATAAAGATTCAGGGGTCGGCAAAGTAGGGGAGCAAATTCCATAATTTGCCCCCCCCCCCACACACAGTGGCCGCAGTTTAATGCTTGCTGCTTTATTTACTCATTGAATAATCATACCATGGCCTGGAGTTGAAAGCTTCTTTGATAATCCTGATCGCCGCCTCTACGTTGTAATGGGCTGTATTGAGGGTCAGATCATAATTGACCGGGTCGGTCAGATCGGCATGGAAGTAATTTTTTACAAAGGCCCGCCGATCCTTCTCTGTTTCCATTATTCTTTTTTCCGCCTCTTTAGAGGTCACGTCATAGGCATGCATGACATTGCTGATTCGCACATCCATGGGCGCAACAATAAGCAGCCGGAGACAGATCTCGCTGGACAGGAGATACCCGGCCCCCCTCCCGACGATTACTGCATGACCGTGCGCCGCTATGGCGCCGACAACCTTGGTTAGATGAAGAATAAATTCATCGGGCCAGAGATGGCGTTTTTTTTCAATTGCGCCGATCCAGTCGTCCAGTATATCACGATCCTGTTCATCGAGGGTTGCGATCACAGACTCACTCACATGGGCGCTCTTCGCGATCTCTTCCACAATTTCGTTATCGAAAAGATCAATGTTCAAATCTTCCGACAGTTGCTTCGCCAGCGTATTCGCACCGCTTCCCGGCAATCTTGAAATGGTAATAACGGGACGGATGGGTTTTTTATATTTCTTTTTTTTATCCAACTGCCATTTTTTTACTTGTGTGGCGATGATTTGCTCCACCAAAGCTCCCTGTGATTTAAATGTTTCCATAACTCCTCCTTGTAAATAATATTATTTTGTCTGGTTTACCCCTGAGCATCTTTTACAAACGCCTTCATATCTACATAATCTCTCACCATTTTTTCTATCAAGTTGATTTTTTCCGTATCCTCCTTACTTGGAAGGGGTTCAATCCCGTCGATCCGCTTTGCTGTTTCGTGTGTGTCGGTAGAGACCAGCAGTAGTGGAATACCCAAATTTTCAGCCTTTGAAATAATGACTGATGATGGCACAATGTTGTTGGAGAGGATAACAGCGGCCACCTGGCTTTCAAGGGAGGTCAAGATCAAATCACTGCGGTCGCCGCTGATGATGACGACTTGATGATGATCCTGAAACAGCGGGCTTTTCATGGCCGCGTCCACACCCATGGAACCCACGACAATGTTTTGGACCTGTCGATTCAAGCCGGACTCACCGGCCAGGACTTTTGCAAACATTCGATCCGCAAGAAACCTTGCGGAAAAATAGGTCAACTCAGGAATAACGGGAATGACGCCCAGCACCGGAACATCCATCTTACGGATCATTGGTAGATAGATATCGTTAAAATCGTCGATGTTGACGACCTTGTTGATGACAACCCCCATGAAAGAGAGACCATCTATCCGGATATACCTGGCAAGAAAGCTCATATCATCTATAATGGTATCCTCATCGCCGCTGACCATAACCAGGAGTTTTCCCTCCAGGCTCCTGGCCAGGGAGATGGCATCAAGGTAAACTGATGTGCCGAAATAGATGTCTTTTCCCGCTTCCACAAAGATTGAATCCTTGTTTTTACTGACATGGTCTAAGGTTTCCAGGAGCTTTGCCTTTGTTGCTTCTTCATCCAGGGAATAGAAAAGTTTGGAATGATGAAACCCGATGCTCATATCTTCAGGAGCCTCATCGAGATTGAAGATATGGGCTATAAGGGCGGCGTCGTAATCCCAAAGTCGTTTCTTTTTGTAGATACTGTTCTTGTCAAGCGAGAACTTGATTAAAGTTTGGGTCATATTTTTTCCCGGATTTCAGGACTCCAAAGATAACGTGAACCAGTTTCCGCATAATCGCACAGACGATAACTTTTCCATTTTTACCTTTAT
>JAPLJZ010000016.1 GCA_026388335.1 Deltaproteobacteria bacterium | reverse complement strand
GCACCACATCGAGGCCGCCCTCCTCCCCAACTGGGTGGGGACGGATCAGCAGCGCCATTTCGAATTCGATGGGAAGTATTTGACTTTGAAGGGCCCCCTGCTCCTCGGCGGCGTCCAGGGGGTTGTCAGCCTGGTATGGGAACGCCTGCCCTGAATCGGTAAAAAACTTTAGCTATTACAAAGGAGGGGCCCATAAAAATATTTAAACTGGCGGTACTAATTTTATTCCTGATCACCTTGCCCGGCGGAATTTTTGCTACCGAGAAAATACCCGATATTATTCAACTCCATAGCGGGCCGATCAGCGGTGAGGTTGAAGACGGGGTGCGTGTATTTATGGGTATCCCCTACGCTGCCCCGCCTGTTGGAGAACTTCGCTGGAAACCTCCGCAAGCTGTTGCTGCGTGGAATCAGGTGAGAAACGCTACGGCTTTTAGCCCCTCCTGCCCACAGCCAAAGCAGCAGGATGCCGGTAAATTCAGCGAGGACTGCCTCTATCTGAATGTCTGGACCCCGGCAAAAAAACCAGGTGAACGATTGCCGGTCATGGTCTGGATTCACGGCGGCGCCTTTAATTTCGGTTCCCCAGCTCAGCCGGAATACAACGGCAGGAATCTTGCTGAAAAAGGCGTGGTAGTAGTGACCATCAATTACCGCCTCGGGCCGTTGGGGTTTTTAGTCCACCCGCTGCTATCCAAAGAATCTGATCACAATACTTCCGGCAACTACGGCCTACTCGACCAGATCGCGGCCCTGAAATGGGTGCAAAAAAACATTGCCGCCTTCGGAGGGGATCCTGAACGCGTAACCATTTTCGGCCAATCCGCCGGGTCCAGATCCGTCTCCCTGCAGATGATCAGCCCCCTGTCGGCAGGGCTTTTCCATCGGGCCATCGCCGAAAGCGGCGGGCCGATCATCGGCTCTGAGTATTTAAATCCCGTTTTCAACGGGAATATGGCCAATGTTTCGAAAATGGGCCAGAAACTGGCCGCTAAACTTGGATGCGATAAGGATGAAGATGCCCTGACTGCCATGCGCGCCAAGTCCGCGCAGGAAATAGTTGCGGCCGCCGATTGTAAAACAAGCGTATTTGAGGAAGGCCTTTTTTTTGCGCCCGTCTTTGACGGCTGGGTGCTTCCCAAAGATCCCCTGGCGGCATTCTCCGGTGGAAAGCAGCACGATGTGCCGATTATTGTCGGCAGCACGTTAAATGAAGGCACTCTTTACCTGGCCGATGAAAAAGATTTGACGGTTGGAAAGTATAAATCTTTCCTGAAAGCCAGGTTCGCCGATAATTACGGGAAAGCGTTTGCGATGTTTCCCGCAAATCAAGCAAAAGATGTCGTCCCGGCTATAGATCATTTCTTGACCGTGGCAGCAAACGCCCAACCGGCAAGGTTTGTGGCTCAATCTATGGAACTCAAGAAATCCAGGGCATATCTGTACCAGTTCACCCGTCTTCCCGACACGGCAATGGCGCGCAAGCTGGGGGTTCATCATGGCGCAGAACTGGCGTATGTCTTCGGGAATATGAATAAATCGGACGGGTATGATGACACGGACATTGAGCTTTCCGAGCAAATGATGGCTTACTGGGTGAATTTCGCCAGAACGGGTAATCCCAACGGGCAGGGCCTTGTTGATTGGCCCGCATATAAAAGCAAATCCGACCTTAACCTGGAATTTTCGGATACCATAAAGACCAATAAACATCTTTTCAAGGAAGAATGTGATTTCATCAACCAGCAATCGATTTAGAATCGGAATAATGCGGTTGAAATGGAGAAGGGAGAGAAAAAAGAGAGAAACTCCCGGTAACAGCCTATAGCCTCAGTCTGTCAGGGAATCAAAGAAGGTCTTAATAATACTCACGACTTCCCGTGGTTTCTCCATGGGTACGAGATGCCCGGCCCCCTGGATAATTTTATGGGTTCCTTTCGGAAATAATGACGTCGCCTTGGGCAGATCGATAAAATTGCGATTTTCGCTCACTTCACCTTCTAAAATCAACACCGGACAGGTAACTTTGGCCAAGTCCGGCCAGGGATCATACTGCATCCCCCCCATGAACAGGGCTGCTTCCCGCTGCGGCGAACAGGTAAGCTGAAGTCCTCCCGATGCCACCGGTTTCATTCCGTATTGTATGTAGAGATCCATCATCTCTGCATCCCAATTCTTGAAGAGAGAACGGGAGTGGACATAGGTGTCGGCTTCTTCTTTTGAATCCCAGTAGTTTTTCCTTTTGATGGATTTGGAAGCCAGGGGGTGCTGTTCTATGGTAATCTGGTGACGGTAAAAATCCTGGGGCAAAAAAATTGGTTCGATGAGGATCATGCCCCGGGCGTTCAGGCCGAAACGGGAGTTGGCGAGGGTCATGATTGTCGCCCCCATGGAGTGCCCGACCAGGAAGGGCCGCTCAAGATCCAAGGCGTCAGAGAATGCGGCCAGGTCCTGGGCAAGCAGGAGCCAGCTTAGGCCGTCGTCGTCAGGCGATATCTCCCGATGGTCACAGAAGTAGGGAGCAACGACCCGGTAAGGCGGGGAGAGCTCTCTTGCCAGAGGATGCCACAGCCAGGGTAGAAAGCCGGTGGCGTGGAGAAACATGAGCGGTGGACCGTCGGCGTCGTAAATCAGATAGGGTATCTCAGCTTCTCCCAAGTTCCGACTCGTTGTTCGGGGCAGAGATTCTTTAGCCAATTCAGAAGACAAATACGGCGGCGGCGACGACGGTGGTATAACCATCGTTCTTAGCGATGGAGGATTGGGTCACATTGCGGGTGCGAATGATCTGGCCGCTGATCTTGAAGATTTCCTTCTTTTCGTCCCAACTCTCATCGACGTTGAAATCTATTCCAAGGGTGGAAGCGAGCATGGCGGCGGCCATATCTTCGGCATATTCTCCGGCCTGTTTTTCCGTCTGGCCGAAGGCGTGATGTTCGCTGATATAGCCATAGGACGTCTTATCGGCGGGGATGGCGCAACCCACGGAGGCGGCGAGTAGGCGTTTGGGTTCGTTACTGCAAGCCCTGCTCATGACGCAGAAAGTGATCGCTCCGGGAACAAGCATGGTCAGGCCCTGAGCCCGGGAGATCATTTTAGATCCCGGAGGGAAGATACTGGAGACCTGCACGAGATTGCACTTTTCAATGCCCGCATCACGGAGGGCACGTTCAAAGGAATGAAGCTCATCCTTATGAGTGCCAACCCCTTTGGTAAAAAAAACCTTTTTAGGAACAAGGGCTTTCATAGTCAACCCCTCCTTTGCCTCAATGTAATGTTGACGCCGTGCTTATCAGGTTGTTCAGGTCGTGTCAATGAGGAGAAAAATATTTTGTTCATCCCCCCGCTGTTTGGGGAAACGCCGTATTGTCGTATAGATATTCCATCTTTTCCTTGTGCTTGAGTTCCTCCTGCGCCATACGCAAAAGGAGTTCCCTGACCTCCCCTGATGGATGGATGTCGGCGAGTTTTTTGTAGAAGTTGTAGGCACTGAGTTCCCGATCGGCAGCCGCCAGAAAAACATCTTTGGCCTGCGATGTTTTCTTGATGTCCGGTTTTCCCGCGAATTCCTTGATTTTGGCTGTCGTTTCTTCCGAGACGGTCATGGCGTTTTCCGGATAAACGCCGTCCCGGTACTTGATCAGATAATCCCGGTGTTTTCTTTCTTCATCTGCCAAAAAAACCAGCGTATTCTTGGCGACCTTGTCTTCAACGGTGTTGTAGAGGTCCATGTAAAACCGGAAGGCCCCTTCCTCGTTCCTGATGGCCTTTTCCAGAATCGCCTCCAGACTCTTGTTTTTCATGCAAATTGCCCCCTGAATGGTCAAATGTTCCCGGTTGGCGGCCCATCAACGATGGGTCTTTATACGCCTCACGTACCGCCGTAACCGACAGTTACCTTTTCCCCCTCCACGATGACGGGTACCTGACGCTTCCCTCCGGAAAGCCTCAACATCTCCTGAAGCCCGGAGGCATCCTTCTTCACATCCACATAGACAGCTCGGTTCCCATAGGCCGACCGGGCTTGGTCCGTGTAGGGACAACCGCCTTTGCCGTAAATCAGTACCTTGTTTTCCATTGCTGCACCTGCATTTCAGTATTCCGTCAGGTGCGACAGGCCTCTTTCCCCCACCAGAATGATACGCGTGTGGCTGAGGCGGGAGGAAATAATTTTGGCGATGGCCTTCATCACCTTGTAGCCCAAGTCACAGTCTTCATCCATAAGCCCCCGCATTTTTGCCGCATCGAGGGCAATCAATTTGGAGTTGTCGATGCATAAAGCCCCCAGGGTATAGATGTACGGTTCGACAACGGCGGACCAGCCCATGGTTTCTCCCCGGGCGATGGTATCCACCGTCACCTGCATTGGCGGCCGATGGGGTCCCAGGTAGGATTCAAGCGACATTACCACTTTCCCCTCCGTGAGGATGTACAGGCTTCGCGCCGGATCACCCTTTTTATACATCTGGCTTCCTGCTGCGTAGGTCTCCTCGGCGGCGATGGAGGACAGTCTCTCCAATTGCTCATTCGTAAAGTCCTTGAAAAAATTGAATTCTTTCAGCATGTTTGCGGTAACCATAGAGCACCTCCTTCAGAAATAGTCTTGTTTGCCTATATTATTATCAAGATTCGTTTGAGAATGCTATAAATAATTAATGGTCTTCCCTTGATAATATCGGTTGCCGAATCCCGGGAAAAAGCTTACCATAAATCATGGCAACTTACAGTAATTTGAATATGCAAAAGGACCTTTATCTACCTTAAAACTTTGAAAAACTGCCGGTCCATCAATCTTTCATATTTTCGATGTTTGCTCAGTGCAAGGTCTTATGGCCTTCTTCTTGCGGTCTGCCTGGCTCTCGGGGTGTCCGGGTGTAATAGCAACCCGGATGTCATCAGAGATATCCGGGAGTTCAGTCAGGATCACTTTTCTTACGTGGACAAGGGGCAATGCGAGCGTCCGCTGGTGAGTCCGGCGTGGCAAAAAAAGATGGATGAGCAGTACCGGACAAACTTTTTTATGCCCTGGCATCAGACGGCTTCGCGATTTTCGAAGAGCGACGTGGAACAGGCATGGGTGACGTTTAAAAATGATTCAAGGGATGGGAAAAAAAGCAGCAGGCGCCGCCGGGCCTGGATTGGGAAGATGGCTGCCAATGCCGGACTCCTGTCTTACCCCAATGCTTCAGCAAAGGCGATAACCACCGGCGTGGCCCATCTGCGTCATCTCCCCGTAGCCAAGCCTGTTTATTTCCGAAAGGTCCTTGCCGGTGAAAAAAGCCGCCCTTTTGATAAACTTCAGGTTTCGTCGATTGCCCCCGGCACGCCCGTATATATCTCCCATGTTTCCAGAGACAAAGCCTGGGCGGTGGTTGAGACCGGTTATGCCCTGGGATGGATGCCTTTGAAGGAACTGGCTGTCGTTACCCCTGAGTTTATCAACCGCTGGGAGCAGGGACCCCATGCCGCTGTCATTCGGGACAAAACGCCGATTTATGATCAAGACAAAGGTTTCCTTTTCCGAGCCTCTTTGGGGTCCATGTTCCCGAAAACGGCGGAAGATGAAGATACATTAACGATCCTCGTACCCGCGCGGGGAGAGCAGGGACGGGCGGAGATGCGTAAGGCTATTCTCTTGAAGGAGACCGCGATGACGAGGCCCGTCGCCTTGACCCCCTGTCGTCTGGCGGCTCTGGCCAACGAGCTGATCCGTGAACCCTACGGATGGGGCGGGCTGCGGAACAATCGCGATTGCTCCGCCATGATCCGCGATCTTTATGCCCCCTTCGGTATCTGGCTCCCCAGGCACTCTGCCGACCAGGCAAGCGAGGGTGGGCGATATGTGGATCTTTCCAACCTTAACGCGGCAGAAAAAAAGAAACTGATCCTTGCCCAAGGGGTTCCCTATCTAACCCTCTTGTGGCTGAAGGGACACATCATGCTCTACATTGGTTCCCGAAACGGTGAACCCCTGGTCTTTCACAATTTCTGGAGCGTCAAAACGATGAGCGAACGGGGACAACTGGGTAAGAAAATCGTTGGTCATGCGGCGATCACAACCCTTTATCCCGGAAGGGAATTCAACGGTATGGGGCCGCCGGAAGGACCATATTCCCGGTATCTGCGGGGGATGATCCTGATCGTTCCTGCGGACCAGATGTCCTTTCCGCCTCCGGTAACGGGACTTTGAGAGCAGATCCGCTTGTAAAAGAGAAAGATATTTGATATTTAGAACAAGTCCTTAGAGAGCATAAAGGAGGAAAGATAGATGGTAACCCAGACAAATGACAATCATGAAGAAAAAATCGTGGTTTTTGTGGATGAAGATCTCCAGGATCTGATTCCGGGGTATCTGGAGAATCGTCTTAAGGACATCGCGGCGATTCAGGAATATCTCGTTCAGGGAGATTACGAGGCGATCCGTTCTGTCGGACATAAGATGAAAGGCTCCGGGGGCGGGTATGGATTCGATGAGATTACCAACATCGGCCGGGCAATTGAAGAGGCTGCAAAAATTGAACATAGAGAAGAGATAATCAGCCAGACGGAGGCGATGAAAGCATACATGGAACAGCTGGAAGTCGTTTATCAGACCTGAGGTGAGATGATGAGTGAAGAAAAAGATAAATGTGTCCTCGTGATTTCTGCAGATCTCGAAGTGCGGGATGCTTTGAAAGACATATTTCTCGGCGCCTCCTGGGTCCTGGTTGTGGCCGTCAATCCCTTTGCGGCAATGCAGAAGGCAGTAGAGTCTCCGCCTATGCTCATTTTGGTTGACGCCGCTTTTTCCGAAGAAGAACGGTGCCACACCCTTGATATTTTCAAACAAGTTGAAGTCCTGCGGGGGAAACCTGTTATCTCCCTCACTGCTGATAAGGGTGAGGATGGTCAGATAAGGGGATGGGTTTTTAAGGGTTTCGATGCCGAGGAGAAAGCATCGACAAAAGAAGGCTTTCTTTCCTTGGTGCGTCAAATGATCGCCCTCTCCGGGAAAGAGCCCGCAAAAGAGGCGCCCCCTTCTCATGAAGTTGTTGACGGCCGGCACTTGCATCCGGATCTCGGTAAATTCAAGAAATACATTGCGGAGCGCTTTGCCCGGTCAGATACGGAAAAAAATGCGTTATTTAATAGGAAGATCATTGATCCATATAGCCTTGCGGGCATCATCGGCATGCCGGAAAGGGATTTTGCCAAGGTTGTTGCGGAATTTCTGCATCTATCCCACGTCACGGCTGTCAGTTACAAGGATTTACAAACCCATCTGCTGCCAAGCAAATTTTGCCGCTGGAATCTCGTTGCCCCTGTTCTTGACAATGAAGGTAACCCGGCATTTCTGATCAGCAATCCTTTTGACTGGGAACTATTTACGGTTCTGAATAAGCATATACCCTCGGCTCAACCCTTGCGTTTGATCATTGCAGATCCCCCCCACATTCGCGCCCTCCTCGATCACAAACCTGATCAGGCGAAAATAAAGTCCCCTGCCGAGGAGGACGACGAGCAGCCGGATTTGATGGAGGAAGAAGGGGAAGAGATCCAGGTGACGGCCACCGTGATCCAAGATGTGGGGCCCATATCGGAAGCTGAAATAGAGAAGCGGCCGATTGTATATGTGTCCAGTAATATTCTGTATACGGCGGTTATTGAAAGGGCGAGCGATATCCACATCGAGCCCAAGGAAAAGGACACCGTGGTCCGTTATCGCATCGACGGCGATCTGCGGGATATCTTTCACCTGAGGAAGCAGACGGGGACCATGGTCATCTCCCGTCTCAAGGCCCTGGCCGGGATCGACATTGCGGAAAGGATGAAGCCCCAGGATGGTTCGGTGGAGATCATGGTCACCAACAGGACATTCAAGCTCCGCCTGGCGACGACATCGACGCCGAGTGGGGAAAGCCTGATCATCAGAGTCCTTGAACCTACTGCCAAACCCAGGGACTTGAGCGAACTCGGCATGACCGACGCCCAGGTCAAGACGATGGCGGATTTCTCCACGCGCCGCTACGGACTGATTCTCGTGGTCGGGCCGACCGGCTCGGGAAAGACAACAACGATCTATAGTTTCCTCTCCCACGTGGATACAAAGTCCCGGAGTCTCATCTCCGTCGAAGATCCTGTTGAATACCGGATTCCCAATGCCAATCAGCAACAGGTTAATGAAAAGGCGGGGGTTACCTTTGATGCCCTTCTCAAGTCCTCGGTTCGTCAGGATCCCGATGTCCTCTATATGGGAGAAATTCGAGATACCTTTTCCGCAAGGATATCTGTTGATTTTGCCAGTACGGGTCATATGGCCATTTCGACCCTCCATACCAACAATGCCACCACGGCCATTTTCCGCCTCGAACGCCTCGGGGTGGTTCGCGAGGTCATGGCCGAGGCCCTCCTCGGCATCATTGCCCAGCGGCTTTTGAAGAAACTTTGCCCCTTCTGCAAGAAGGTTGAACCCATTACGGAAACAGAGGCGGGGTTACTAAGACCCTTTACCGATGATCTGCCTACCCATGTCGCTCATCCCGTGGGTTGTCCGCAGTGCCGGAACGGCTATTTCGGCCGGGAAGGGATATATGAGATCATCGCCTTCGATCAAGAACTCCTGGACAAGATCCGGGCCGGGATCCCCATCTCCGAGTTTCGGGACTTCATCCACCGCCGGGGTGACTATCTCATCAGTCACCATGCCGTTCAGAAGGTGAAAGACCTCCTTTTCCCGGTTAAGGATGTTTATCAAAAGGTTCTGGTCGAGGAGATCCGGAGTTCCGTGAAGGAAGAAGAGATTAAACAGGACTGGAAAGAGACGCCTGATCAACCCCGTGGCGCTGCCTCGATCCTCGTGGTGGAGGACGATCCTGACAACCAGTTGCTCATCTCCAGGATACTGACCAATCAGGGCTATGACGTGTCCGTGGCCGGCGATGGTATCGACGCCCTGATGATGCTGGCGAAAAAACAATTTGATCTGATCTTGTCGGACATCAATATGCCCAACCTTGACGGGTTCAAATTTATGGAGCTCATCAACCAGAAGGGGATCAAGGCCCCCCTGATGTTTCTTACGGCCAGATCGGAAGAAGATGACGAAATCAGGGGCCTTGAATTAGGAGCCCTTGATTATCTGAAGAAACCGATAAAAAAAGACGCCTTGTTGCTGCGGGTGAAAAGGGCATTGGGAAGACGCGATCCGACCTGATTGACAGAGAGACAGGGAAAAGATGAAGAGGGATAATGGGATCTTGGATGAAGCCAAAATATACTATAGTGACTTTTGGGATGAGGATATCAATGACTATTATGACATTGTCAGGTGGGATTTGATATGGCGATAACATCTTCGGTGAAATACAAACTGACCTTGGAATATGACGGCACGGGCTATCGGGGGTGGCAGACCCAGCAGAACGCCCGGTCTGTGCAAGGGACGCTTATCCAGGCGGCGGTCGAGTTCTTCGCCCAGGAAGTGGATGTTCAGGGGGCAGGACGAACGGACGCCGGTGTCCATGCCCTGGGTCAGGTAGCACATCTCACCGTAAAGAATGTGCAGCAGCCCCGGAAAATCAGGGAGGGATTGAATGACCTGTTGCCCGCCGGCATCAACATCCTCAAGGTGGAGCAGGTCGCTGCCGATTTTCACGCCCGCCATGACGCCGTAGCGAGGGTCTATGTCTATGTCCTTTCCCGGGTCCGGACCGCCTTCGGCAAGCGTTACGTCTGGTGGGTCAAAGACGCCCTGAATACCGGAAAAATGAAAGAAGCCTGCCAATTGTTCCATGGTTTTCATGATTTTGCCTCTTTTGCCGACCGGCGCCTGGAGCGGAATGCCTCGACGAAAGTTCAGATTGACTCCATAAGTATTGAGGAGATAGGCGACTTGATCATCTTCCGGTTGGCAGGATCTCATTTTCTCTGGAAGATGGTGCGGCGCATGGTGGGTGTCCTCGTTGAAGTCGGCAGGGGGAATCTGACGAAGGGCGATGTGGAGGCCATGCTGACCTCCCGTTCCGAGCTGCCTGCCAGACTTACCACCCCGCCTTCGGGCCTGTTCCTGGCGCAAGTGCTCTACAAGGGAGATCCTGAGGAAAGGTTGCATCTGCCGTTGCCGCTCCTCAGGTAATTTCTACAACAAGATCGCGAATTGTTTGCGGAGGTTGATATTAATGAATCATTACAAAGAGATGCAGCCTGGAAGTAAACCCATTAAGCGGGCCTACGTCGCCCTGATGCTGTGGTTCGTAGGACGGGCCATCGAGGCGGCGGCCAGGGTTGACGGGGTAGTCAAGGCGGAATTTGACGGTTTATCGCCGGGATTCACCTTTTCACTGGGAGTGATGCCTCAGGGGCCAACGATGATTGTCGGGAAGGATGACCAAGGTCTGGTAAGGTATCGTGGTTGGGATCCGGAAGGGCAAAAGATCGATCTCAAGATGAAGATAAAGAACCTTGAAGGGGCCATTTTGATGTTCACTTTTCAGGAGAGCACCGCCTTGGCCACGGCGCGGAACCGCCTCATCGTCGATGGCGAAGTTCCTGCGGCCTGCGCTATTGTCCGCGTCCTCGATATTGTAGAGGTGTATCTATTGCCGAAGCTGATTGCGAAGCTCGCCGTCAAGCGTTATCCCGACTGGTTTTTCGGGGAAAAGATCCGGAACCGGATCCGGATATACGCCGGGGCCGTCTTTGGATTATAAGGGTTTGTTACGAAATAAGTGTGACAAAATGGCGCTCAGATTTAGGTTATATTTGTCTTTTCTGATTGAGCCAAGCCGCAGGCGTAGCAGCGCTACGTTGAGGATTTGGCGATTGAAGACAAGGCAAAGATGGCCTGAAGATGAGATGCAAGATGTTACATTTATTTCGTAACAGACCATTAGGAGGGAACCGTGTTTCAACCGCAAAGCGCGTATGCATTTTATAGCCCCACCAAGGTCCTCTCGGGAAACAAGGCCCTGGAGAATCTGCCGGTGGAGTTGGACGGTATGAATGCCGTCAAACCCCTCATTCTAACCACCCCGGTACTGTCCGCACGGGGGATGGAAAAGATCGTGGCGTCGGCGTTCGGCGATTCGAATCTTACCATCGGCGTCTTTTCCGGTGTCCCCCCCCAGCCGGACCTGAGGCTTATCCGCGAATTATACGGTCTCTACCGTGATAATGGCTACGATGCGATAATCGCCCTCGGCGGCGGGCCGGTGCTGGACACCGCCAAGGCCCTCAATATTGCCGTCTCCGGCAGGCCGGAAGATCTGGAAAGCCTTGCTTCCGGTAATCCTTTGACGAAGAAACTGAGACCCCTGGCGGCCATCATGAACCTTGATCTCTCCGGTTGCGAAATGACCCGCTACGCCTCCCTCGGTCCTCTCTCCCTGACTTCTCCCGCGCTGATCCCGGATCTGATGATTATCGATTCCCGCACCGTCCCTGAGGAAGAGCAAAAGACCATGGCGGCCACGGCCCTGATGAGCATGACACAGGCCGTCGAGGCCTGTCTCCATCCCGCGCGGAACCCCTTGACGGACGCCTATGCCTATGGGGCGACCAGGTTCATCATGGAGAATATTACTAACGTCATGAGGAATCCTTCCGATCGGAAGGGAAGGCTGGCCTTGGCCAATGCGGCGTTTTTTGCCCAGACCTCTTTCGACAACCTTGCCCCGGGGATGGTGTATGAGTTGGGGATGGCCATGTCACGAAGCTGTCAGACCAACCCGGGTTTGATTATGGGAATGCTCCTTCCCCACTTCCTGCTCCTGGAGATGAGAAAGGAAACAACCGATAGGAAGGATTTATATCTTTTCATCGGGGGTCCGGAAGCCTTTGCCGGAACGATGGCGGAGGCGAGCTCCAGAAAGGCTGTTGACCGGATCGTGGAAATATTACTGGAGCTCCAGAGCATTGTTGCTGATTTCCCAAGAAGTATCAGGGATTTGGGCATCAAAAAGGAGGATCTGGAAAAAATCGTCGCCCAAGGGAGCGCCGCCGGGGTAAGGGGAGAACACGACCCGCAGGACATCCGCAATATTATGGAAAAGGCATGGGAAACAAGATTTTAGGCAAGGAGAACGATATGGACCTTCCTGGATATTATGAATACTACTGTGGTGTGAAAATCATCGCCGGTCACGACGCCCTGGAGAGGATTCCGGTAATTCTTCAAGACCTCCATGCCTGTCGACCGATGATTGTAACGGACAAAGGCGTCGCCGGGGCGGGTCTGGTCGATATCGTGCTGGGGGCCGTCAAGGACCAACTGACCATCGGGGCCGTCGCCGATGATGTTCCTCCCGATTCGGATCTGCGCGTTGTCAACCGCCTGGCCGCCCTTTACCGGGAACAGGACTGCGACGCCCTTATTGCCGTGGGCGGGGGGTCCGTTATGGATACGGCCAAGGGGATCAACATCGTCGTTTCCGAGGGGGCCGATGATCTCATGAAATTCAGCGGCGCCGGAGCTCTGAAGCGGCCATTGAAGCCCCTTGTCGCCGTTCCGACCACGGCGGGAACGGGATCTGAGGTCACTCTCGTGGCCGTGGTCAAGGATCACGAACGGCATCTGAAAATGGCCTTTGTAAGCTATTTTCTCCTTCCTGACGTATCTATTCTCGATTCCCGCATGACGTTGAGCCTGCCGGCGGCCATCACTGCCGCCACGGGTATGGACGCCCTGACCCATGCCATCGAAGCCTACTACGGTTTGAGCAAAAACCCCCTAAGCGACGCCACGGCCCTCGCAGCGATCCGGTTGATCAGCCGGAACCTCGTCGAGGTTACCAGGAACCCCTCTGATCGCGAGGCCCGCCTGGCGATGGCCAACGCCGCCGCCCTGGCCGGCATGGCCTTTTCCAACTCCATGGTGGGCATGGTCCATACTCTGGGGCACGCCACTGGTTCGGTTTGCGGAGTTCCCCACGGGGTTTGTATGGCCATCCTTTTGCCCTATGGGCTGGAGTATAACCGTCATAAACGGGAAGCCATCATGGGGGAACTTCTTTTCCCCATGGGAGGCTCCGATGTCTTTGCCGGAACCCATAAGGAGCAGCGGACGGACCGGGTTATTGCCTATGTCCGCCAGATGAACCAGGATCTCCATGACGCCTCGGGGGGGAGGCACGCACGCTTTTTCAAGGAAGTTTTGGATCGCGAAGGGAAGCCTGCCGTGCCCAGGGGAAGATTGCCGGATATCGCCCGGACTGCCCTCGGCGACGGGTCAATCTTCTACAACCCGGAAGACCTGGACTACGATGACTTTTTGATGGTCCTGGAGGCGGCCTGGGAAGGGGTTGCCCTTGATTCCGGTCGCATCAGAAAATAAGGAGGCTTTTATGGACCGGGGATACATGGGCAAGATCCTGTGGGTGGATCTGACCGGCAAAGAGTTCCGGGAAGAAGCGATTCCCGGGGAAATCTATGAGAAATACCTCTCCGGTATTGGCCTGGCGGCCTGGCTCCTTTCTGAACGTATCCCCGCCGGGGCCGAGCCCCTGGGACCGGAAAATATCCTCGGCTTCGTCTCCGGGCTGCTGACCGGAACGGGTTCCCTCTTCACCGGGCGCTGGATGGTCGTGGGGAAATCTCCTCTCACGGGCGGCTGGGGCGATGCCAATTGCGGTGGAACTCTATCGCCGGCCATCAAACGGGACGCCGGCCATCTCTGGGGAAAGGATGCGACGGAAACGGAGGAATACCTCATCGCGGAGGCCGGGGGTCACGCCCGGGTAGCAGTTATCGGTCCGGCGGGAGAAAACCTTTCCCTGATCTCCGGGATCTGCAATGACCGAGGGCGGATTGCCGCCCGCTCCGGCCTGGGGGCCGTCATGGGGTCCAAACGCCTCAAGGCCCTGGTTCTCAACGGCAAAAAGCGGATTCCCGTTTATCAACGTGCGGAGGTCCAGCGCCTGAGCCGGCAATGCAATAAGTGGGTTCAACTCCAGCCCCCCTTCATCTCCGGGCCGATGGCGGCCTATGTGGGAACCCTCATGCGGGTCCTGCCCATCCAGATGGCCATGGAAGGGATGGTTTACAAGATCCTGCTGAAGAAGTGGGGGACGGTGAGCATGAATCAGATGTCCGTCGAGATAGGCGACGCCCCCGTCATGAACTGGAAGGGAAGCAATGTGGACTGGGGAATCAGGAAATCCCTGTCCGTAAATCCCGACGCCTTCAAGTCCCGGGAAAAGGTCAAATACCACTGCTACTCATGTCCCCTGGGCTGCGGCGGCGTCTGCGTGACGAAGGGCACCTACGGAGAGGTCCACAAGCCGGAATACGAATCGGTCCTGGCCTTGGGCGGTCTCTGCATGAACGGCGATATAGAGAGCATCTTTACCATGAACGAGCTGCTCAACCGGGCAGGGATGGATACGATCTCCGTAGGCGGAACCATTGCCTTTGCCATGGAATGTTACGAGCAGGGAATCCTGAGCAGGGAAGACCTGGACGGTCTTGATCTGACTTGGGGGAATGCCGCAGCCATGATTACCCTGATAGAGAAAATGATCAAGCGTGAGGGCGTCGGGGACCTTCTCGCTGACGGTTCTGTGCAGGCGGCCAGGAAGATCGGCAAGGGAGCGGAAGCCTACGCCGTGCACGCCGGGGGCCAGGAACTGCCCATGCATGACGGGCGCAATGATCCGGGCTTCAACGTCCATTATTCCGTAGAAGCCACGCCTGGCCGCCATACTATCGGTGCCCAGCTCTACTACGAGATGTTCCAGCTCTGGAAGCGGGTCCGGGGCCTGCCGCAGCCGCCCCTGGTTTACCATAAGGACCGGAAGTACGTCGCCGACGAAGAAAAGGCCGTCATGGCGGCGGCGTGCAGCAGGTTCATGAATATCGCCAACGGGGCGGGATTATGCATGTTTGGTCTCTTCCTCGGGGCAACGCGGATTCCTACCTTCGAGTGGCTGAACGCCGCCACGGGCTGGCGCAAGACGCCGGAGGAATATATGGCCATCGGGGCCCGTATTCAGATCCTGAAGCAGAGCTTCAATATCAGGCATGGCGTCGATCCCCGCTCCTTCCGGGCCGTGGACCGCGTGGTCGGAAGGCCGCCCCAGAATGAAGGGGCCAACAAGGGCCGGACCATGGATATCGAAAAGATGCGAAGCGATTACTGGCGTCAGAGCGGTTGGGATGCAAAGACCGGTCACCCGGAAGGGGAGGTAACCCCATCCCCACCCCGGCCCTCCCCTTGAAGTGGAGGGAGCTACAGGGAGAAGGGGCTCATATTGACCGCCCCAACCATCCCCCTCGAAGGGGGATGGGCCAATTTGACAGAGCAGCATTTTATCCCGGGATTACAAAGAGGTTATGGTATGTCCTATCGAATTACTGAAACATGCAACGGTTGCGGGGCCTGTGTTAAACTCTGTCCCGTAGGCGCCATTACGGGAGAGAAGAAAAACCTCCACTTGATAGATTCCCTGCTTTGCATCGAGTGCGGGGCCTGTGGAAGGATCTGCCCGACAGCGGCGGTGAAGGATTCTTT
>JAPLJZ010000078.1 GCA_026388335.1 Deltaproteobacteria bacterium | reverse complement strand
GATCGTTCCTCCAATGGCGACCCTTTCTGACGCGACCGTCCTTCATTCGGAGATAGCAGGAGGACATGGATAGAAGTAACAATATTGGCGTGCCGATCATGACGAATCGTCCGGAAGATATATTCATCTATATTGATGGTCTGCGCCTTCATTACCTGGAGTGGGGCAAGGAAAACCCGGCTACCATGCTTTTACTCCCCGGCATTGGCGACGACGCCCACGTTTGGGATCATTTTGCCGGTCATGTCGCAGACCGGATCAGGGTCATCGCCCTGGATCAGCGAGGCCACGGACGGAGCGACTGGCCGCAGCCGCCTGCTTACCGCTGCGAAGACTACGTCGCCGATGTTGATAAATTTGTCCATGCTCTCCAATTGAATGACGTAATTCTGATGGGACATTCCATGGGGGCGCTGCATGCAACCCGCTATGCTGCCCTGCAACCGGAAAAAGTGGCCGGCCTCATTCATGCCGATATTGAACCATGCCCGCCTGACTGGAACAAAAAATATCTCCTCAACCTCTACGAAAACTTGCCGCCCGCCTATGCATCCATTCACGAGTATGTTCAAGAGGCGCGAAAAAACAGTCCCTATGCGGAGGAGGAAATGCTGCACCGCATCGCCTCATTTGCCCTTGAGGAAGGGAAAGACGACAAGTGGCGCCCCCGCTTCGACCGGGAGGTCCTGGTTCATTTCGACCGATACGATCTCCGACCATACCTTCGGGAGATTCGTTGCCCATCACTCATCATTCGCGGTGAAGAAAGCCGGGTAATGGGACATGAAATCGCCAAGGAAATGAGCGCCATTATCCCGAGAGGAAGCTTTGCGGAAATACCCAGAGCGGCTCATCCGGTGCACACGGACAATCCGGGCGAGTTTCTGCGGGTGGTGTCGGAATTTCTACAGGGATTATAACCGAAGGACAAGCTCCAGATAGACCTGAATCAAGAAGCCGTTAATTGGGGGATTGTATATGTCCAGAAACTTTTCTTACGATCAATTACAAAAGAAATTGGGAGCCTTGGAAGAAGAGATTGCTGAGCTTAGGAAAAGCAGGCAAACGCTTGTTAAAGGGGAACAGCTTTTAAGAAATATTGCGGAGAACTCTTTAGCGGGCATTTATGTCGTCCAGAATGGGAAGTTTAGGTTTTTAAACACCAATGCGACCTCATTTGCCGGCTACGGGCCGGAAGAACTAATCGGGAGGAGTTCTTATTATATTGTCCATACCGAAGACAGGGCGATGGTGAAACAAAATGCCCGGGCGATGCTGCGGGGGGAACGTAAATCACCTTACGAGTTCAGGATTATATCAAAAAAGAAGAAAGTCCGCTGGATTCTGGAAATGGTCACGTCCATCATATACGAAGGGAAACCGGCCATCCTCGGCAATTCCATGGACATTACCGAGCGCAAACTGAAGGATGATGTTCTGAGAGAATCGGAACAGCGTCTGACGGACATCATCGCTTTCCTCCCCGATGCAACCTTGGCAATAGACAATGAGGGGGAAGTCATTATCTGGAATAGAGCCATAGAGGAGATGACCGGTATCCCGGCCAAGGACATGCTGGGCAAAGGAAACTATGAATACGCTCTCCCCTTTTACCACGAGAGGAGACCTTTGCTGGTTGATCTGCTGCTGAAGCCGGACACTCAAAGCGAGACGAAGTACAGTATTGTAAGGAAACAACAGGATTTATTGATCGCGGAAGCTGAAAGCCCTTTTTTAAAAGGAAAATGCGCCTTTCTCTGGGGAAAGGCGAGCCCCCTTTATGACAGCAGGGGGAATATTCTGGGGGCCATTGAAACGATCCGGGATATAACCGATCGCAAGTTGGCAGAAGAGGGGCTCAGGGAATCAGAAAGGCGATTATCAGATATCATTGATTTTTTACCGGACGCCACCCTTGTTATTGATCGGAAAGGGAAGGTCATCGCCTGGAATCGTGCTATCGAGGAAATGACCGGGGTTGCTGCGCAGGATATGCTTGGGAAGGAAAATTATGAATATGCCGTCCCCTTCTACGGAAAGCCCAGACCCATCATGATAGATCTGGTGCTCAAATCGAACCGGAAAGTTGAACGAGGTTACTACTCTATTATCGAAAGACAGCAGGATCTGTTGATCGTGGAAACATGGGTTCCTGCCCTGAAGGGGAAGAGGGCTTTCCTGTGGGGGAAAGCCAGTCCTCTTTACGACAGCAGGAGGAATGTCGTCGGCGCCATAGAGTCCATCCGTGATATTACGGAACGTAAACAGGATGAAGAGGCCTTGAAGAACAGAGAGCAGGAACTACAAGCGAAGAAAATTCAACTTGAAGACTTGAATGCGGCGTTGCGGGTTCTCTTGAAGCAAAGGGAAGGGGACAAGAATGATCTTGAGGAGAAGATTCTGGCAAATGTGAAAAAACTCATCATCCCTTATCTGGATAAACTGAGGAGGGAATCGAAAGGCTTGAAAACAATGGCTTATATCGACGTCCTGGAGTCAAACCTCAAAGATATTATCGCACCGTTTGCCCATCGAATTTCTTCAAAATATGTCAGCCTGACCAACAGGGAAGTCCAGATCGCAGGACTTATTAAGGAGGGAAAAATCACTAAGGAAATTGCTGAGATGCTTAATATATCAGAAAGCGCCATCAATATTCACAGATACAACATCCGCCGCAAACTCGGATTGACAAAGAAACATAACCTTCAGACCTATCTTTCATCCCTCGCTTAAAATTAATTTTTTCTTAATAATTATTAAAAGAATCTTAATATTGCCTTTCAGTATGGTTTCCCCTACTACTGGTCCATAAAGCTTACTTAAAGGAGGGAACAATGAACTGGAAAGAAGCGTACAAACAAAAATCGGTTACACTTGAGGACGCGGCCAAACAGGTTAAATCAGGCGATACGGTGGGTATCGGACTGGGCATCGGCGCATGCTCACCTGCCATGTTCGATGCCATCCTGGATCAATGGCAGGAGCTGAAGAATGTCGAGATCAATGATTCGGTCCCTGTACGTCAATCCAAGCTTTACGATCTGGATTTTATGTTACAGCTCGACGGACACATCAATTACAACCCTTGTTTCGGTATGCCTCTCACCCGTAAAATCAATGAGTCCCGTTTTACAGATTTTTATCCAGAACAAAGTCATGACTTGGGCGACAGATATGCAAAATGGTCGGATGTCTATATCTGCATGGTTTCATCCCCGAATGCAGGCGGCTATGTGAATCTCGGCTTAACCAATTTTTACTCACTACAGACCATCCGCGAAGGAAGGGCATCAGGAAAACTGCGGATCGCGATCGGGGAAGTGAACGACCAGATGCCGGTTATTTTTGGCAACAACTGGCTGCATATTTCAGAATTTGACTATTTCGTGGAAAACTCATCCAAAATTCCGGCGGTAGGGAGGGCAACTCCCGGGGAGAGAGAAAAGAAAGTTGGCGAGCATGTTCTTGAGCTGATCAATGACGGCGACACCATTCAGATGGGTATTGGGCAGATACCCGAGGCGGTCGTGGCCGGCTTGGAGGGGAAGCATAATTTGGGGGTCCATACGGAGATGTTTCCCATCGGACTTCCGCAATTGATCGAAAAGGGAATTGTAACAAATAATATGAAACCCTTTCATAAGGGAATCACAACCGCCACCTTCTGCATCGGCGATCAGGGTATGTATGAGTATGTTCACGAGAATCCTACCTGCGAATTTCATCCTTGCGCATACACTAACAGCCCGGCATTCATTGCGCAGCATCCCAACATGGTGGCAATGAATATGGGCCTGTTAATCGATTTCAGCGGTCAGATCTGTTCCGAGGGGCTCGGTCACCGCATGGTCAGCGGAACAGGTGGACAGCTCGATTTTCAAATCGGCGCCTATCATTCAAAGGGGGGCAGGGGGATTACCCTGATGTCCTCGTCAAGAACTTTGAAGGATGGAAGGCTTGTGTCATCTATTCTGCCGGAACTCCCGTTAGGGTCACCCGTTACCGTTCCCCGGCACTATGCGGATTACGTTGTAACGGAGTACGGCATCGCCCATTTAAGATATAAATCCAGAAGGCAGCGAGCGGAAGCCCTGATCAACATTGCCCACCCCGATCTGAGGGGCGAACTGAGAGCGGCGCTGAAACAAAATTTCTATATGCAGGCCAAAGGCTGAGAAGAAAGGATATACCAATGAATATCAATGACTGTATTGCCATTGTGACGGGTGGAGCATCGGGATTGGGGGAAGCCTGCGTCCGCATGCTGGCATCGGGAGGCGCAAAGGTTGCGATCCTCGATTTTGCCGTCGAAAGAGGTGAACAATTAGCGTCTTCACTCGGAGAGAATGTGATTTTCACCAAGGCTGACGTAACAAGTGATGAGAGCGTTCAAGCGGCTGTTTCAAAAGTTATGGAGGCGTTCGGAGGACTCAACGTGGCGATTAATTGCGCCGGCGTCGCTGATCCGGGGAAGATTCTCTCCAAGAAAGGCCCCATGCCCCTGGCTAATTTTAACCGAGTGGTACAGATTAATCTGGTGGGAACGTTCAACGTAATCAGGCTTGCTGTTGAGCAAATGGTAAAAAATACCCCGAATTCTGAAGGCGAAAGAGGCATAATCGTCAACACGGCATCCGCTGCGGCCTTTGACGGGCAGGTCGGCCAGCCGGCCTACAGCGCATCAAAGGCAGGGGTGGTCGGCATGACCCTTCCTTTGGCCCGGGAATGCGCGGATTACGGTATCAGGGTGATGACCATCGCTCCCGGTCTCTTCAACACGCCAATGATGGGGTCGCTGCCGGAGGCAGCACGCGAAGCGCTTGCCAAAATGCCCCCCTTTCCCAAGCGGCTCGGGCACCCCGAAGAGTATGCACGGCTGGCACAGCATATAATAGAGAATCCCATGCTCAACGGCGAAGTTATACGGCTTGATGCGGCAATCAGGTTAGCGGCGAAATAAGGCCGGTTCACCATTTTCAGCGCAGGCGAGGCGGACTATGATCTAACCCCGTTGGCTTTCAATATTGAAACACTGTGATTGTAAAGCGTCATTTTTAAGGAGGATAAAATGCGAAAAGTTGCGGTGCTTGGCGCCGGACATACCAAATTTATGTTTGATTCGCCGAAGACGGAAATCGAAATGCTGGCGGAAGCGTCCATGGACGCCATTCAAGAATCGAATCTGAAGTCCAAGGATATTCAGGCGATCTTTTGTGGAAACGTCTTGGGGGACTTTTCCGAGGGCCAGGGAATGGTCCAGTCTTATCTGGCCGATGATATCGGCTGCTTTAATGTTCCCGCAAGCAAGTTTGAGGGCGCCTGTGCCTCGGCAACAATGGCGATCCGGGATGCCTTCATGTGGGTGGCGTCAGGGTTTTACGACATCGTGCTGGCCGGAGGCACGGAAAAGGCTACCGCCATGGGCACTTCCCTGGCAACAAGAACGTTTGCCATGTTTGGAGACAGTCGCTATGAATATCCGGCCGGCTTCACGTTTCCAGGCGTTTTTGGCATGCTGGCCCACTTATATTCAGATCAATATAAGGTTCCTTTGAAGAAGCTTAAGGAACAAATGGCCCTTGTCTCCGTCCAGTCTCATTATTACGGAAAGGATAATCCCAATGCACAGTTCAGGAAGGAAATTACCGTGGAACAGGTATTGAAAGGTTTCATGGTGACATCGCCCCTGCAGCTTCTGGACTGTTGTCCTTTTTCCGACGGGGCCGCAGCCATTGTTATTGCCTCCGAGGACATCGCCAAGAAACTTGTTTCCAAGCCCGTCTATATTGCCGGCGTGGGACAGGCTTCAGCGGGAAAGATCAGCTCCCAGTATAAATACCTGCCGAGGATCAGATCCCGTGAAATCTCCGTAAAGCAGGCCTATGATATGGCGGGACTGGGTCCCAAAGACATCGATGTCTGCGAGCTTCATGACTGTTTCAGTATTGCCAGCATCATTGCTGCGGAGGGTCTTGGTTTTGCGGAATTAGGCAAGGGCGGGGAGCTCTGGGAGAAAGGCGAAACAAAGATCGGAGGGAAAATACCGATTAATATTTCCGGGGGATTGAAATCGAAAGGACATCCCATCGGGGCGACCGGAGCATCACAGGTCTATGAGATTGCCCATCAGTTGAGAGGTGAACTGAAAGATCAGGGACGTCAGGTGGAAGGAGCGAAGGTTGGTCTCGTGGATACCCTGGGCGGTGATGGAACGATCATTAATCTCATCCTCAAAGTCGATTAAAGAAGGCGCTTCAATGGAATACACACTTGATTTTAAGACATACAACGACGCCCTTAAAAAAAATAAGTTGCTGGGGCTGAAATGCAATAGTTGCCAGAAATATACATGCCCTCCCAAAATGACATGCCAGGAGTGCGCCGATAAGAATCTCGATATTGTTGAGATGAGCGGCAAGGGGGAAATCAGGACCTTTACTCAGACCTTTGTCGCACCCCAAGGACGGGAATGTGAGGCTCCTTACACCATCGTGCTGGTCGAACTTGAAGAAGGTCCGTGGATAGCGGGCAATCTGATTGACATCGACCCAGGCAAGGTCAATATGGATTTAATCGGTAAAAAAGTAAAACTGGGACACAAAGTATTCCCCGGAGATCAATATTCGGCGGGCGCCGCTGCCAGACCGCTGTTCAGCTTCTTATCGGAGGGCGTAAAATGAATCTCGACTTGACGGAAGAGCAAAGGCTTATCCAGAACACAGCAAGAAATTTTGCCAAGGCAGAACTCGAGCCGGTAGCGGCAAAATTGGATCAGGAGGGAGACAGGCCGACTTATCTGAAAAATCTAAAGGGGCTTGCCGAACTCGGCCTGATGGGCATCAATGTGAAGAGCGAATATGGCGGATCGGAGGCCGGCGTTGTCTCCTTCAGTGTGGCCGTTACGGAAGTTGCCAGGGCCTGTGCCTCGACAGCGGTAACGATGTCAGTCAATAATATGGTTTGCGAGGTCATCCAGTCTGTGGGCTCTGAAGAGCAGAAGCAGGCTTACATACCGAAGATCTGTTCGGGGGAGTATTACGCAGGCGGTTTTGGTCTTACGGAAACCATGGCGGGTTCGGATCCGTCGGCCATGCGGACCCAAGCCGTTATGGACGGGAATTCATGGATCCTCAACGGGTCCAAGATATTCATATCGAGCGCTGAGTATGCCGGGGTTTTTGTGGTGTGGGCGGTCACGGACAAGGCGGCGCCAAAAGGAAAGGGCATCAGTTGTTTCCTTGTGGAAAACGGCATAAAGGGATTGACCGTGGGACGGGCTGAACATAAAATGGGGCAGCATGCCTCGGCGACAAATGAACTCCATTTTGAAGATTGCCGCATTTCCAAGGACGCGCTGATGGGAAAGCTCAATGACGGTTTCAGGGTAGCGGTGGGAGAGCTGGCGGGAGGCCGGATCGGGGTGGGATCCCTCGGACTTGGAATCGGGCTTGCCGCGATCGATTATGCCACCCGGTATGCCATGAACAGAAACCAGTTCGAGCAGGCCATCACCAATTTTCAGGCCATACAGTGGATGATCGCCGAATCTTACACGGAACTGGAGGCGGCAAGACTTCTTCTTATGAGCGCCGCCTTCAAAAAGGAGCAGGGAAAGCAATTTGCGAGAGCAGCCTCTATGGCAAAATATTACGCAACAGAGGCGGCAGAAAGGGCCTGCTACCGGGCGCTCCAGATGTTAGGGGGCTACGGCTACACCGCAGAGTTTCCCATAGAAAGATACGCAAGAGACGTAAGAATCACGTCTATTTATGAGGGGACCAATCAGATTCAGAGAGTGATCATTGCGAGAGACATCCTAAACAGTCTCAAGTAGGTCCTGATTTTATTACTCCGGCAATTAAACATATCAAGTGCCATGCCGGGCTTGATCCGGCATCCAGTCCAATTCTGGATTCCGGCTTTCGCGAGAATAGCAGTTTTGACATATATCGTTGCCGGAGTAATAGTAAATTTTTATATACTCACCTGTTGAACTGGATCATTGTCCCGAAGGATCTTCATAAACATCACTGTCACAAAGATATTTTTCTTCCCTTTGCCATACCGTCGCTTGCCATTATCCCGGCAAATCCTGTATATAGAATTCGAGAGAAATAGTTAACAACTTCACCGCCCGTCATTCATCGTGTATAATTACAGAGGAGGGACCAGTATGAAGTATCAAACGCGCATGGGGATATTTTGGGCCGTTGTTCTCTTTTCTTTTTTTATCGGTAATCATGCCCTCGCCGGGGGCGCAGCGGAAGTAAAATCCTTCAGCCCCGAGGGCGTCGTCAAGGGTGTCCGTCAGGCAACAGCGACCTTTTCCGAACCCATGGTCCCTTTCGGCGACCCACGGCTCGCCGATCCCTTCACCGTCCAGTGCCCCGGAAAGGGCCAGGGACGGTGGATCGACAGCCGCACCTGGTCGTATGATTTCGCCGCCGACCTCCCCGGCGGCACGGAATGCGAATTCCGTCTGCAAGATGGCGTCAAGGCCCTCTCCGGCGCCAATGTTTCGGGACGGAAGGACTTCCGGTTCTCCACCGGTGGACCGGCCGTCGCCCGTTCCGTCCCTTATGAAGGGAACGAACGGATCGATGAACGGCAGATCTTTGTCCTCTATCTTGACGCGGCGCCCCGGGAGGCGTCCCTTACCGGGAACGTCTATTTTTCCGTGGCCGGCGTCAAGGAACGCATCGGGATTACAATCGTCGCCGGGAACGAACGCCGCAAAATCCTCAAGGCCATCAACTATAAAGGCGATGAGCGGCTGGTCGTCCTCGTGCAGGCCAGGCAGGCCTTCCCCGATACCGCCGTCGTCAAGCTGATCTGGGGCCGGGGCGTCGCCTCCGCAAGCGGCGTCGCCACGGAAAAGGATCAGGTCCTTTCCTTCCGGACCCGGGAGCCCTTCCGCGCAGAATTCTCATGCACCCGGGAAAAGGCCGACCGGAATTGCATCCCCATCCTCCCCGTGGGATTGCGCTTTTCTGCTCCCATCCCAGTGAAGCTCGCCGAACAGATCGTGATTACCGGCCCGAAGGAAAAGAAATGGCCAGGGAAAATCAGCGACAGCGACCGGCGGCGGGGGATCGTCTCCTATCTGAGCTTTCCCGGCCCTTTCCCGGAAAAATCCAAGTTGACGTTGCGCCTTCCCGGCGAGATCAAGGACGATGCCGGGAGGATTCTCAGCAATGCCGACAAGTTTCCCCTGCCCGTAACCATGGACGCCTACCCGCCTTTGGCCAAATTCGCCGCCCGGTTCGGGATTATCGAGGCTAAGGGAGACCGTCTGCTCCCCGTAACCATCCGCAATATTGAACGGCAACTGCAAGGCCGTCTCCTAAAGGTCGATGAAAAGGCGCCAACACCACTGGTCGAGGCAGAGGAAGGGACAGGGGAAGGTGCGGAACAGGGAGCGGGAAGCGCCCCGACGGGAGAAAAGACGGGCGCGGGAGCAGGGGCGGTGTCCGGGGCCGCGCAAGCGGCCACGCCCGGGAGCCCCGCTTTCACCGCGCGCCTGACCGGCAAGATGCAGCGGATTGGCGTTGATCAGGACATCAAGGTCATCGAATGGCTCCGTAAAATCGCCGCGGCGGAACGGGAAGCGCCCATTCTAGGCCGGCAGGCCCCGTCTTTGAACTTCCCCGAGAGAAAACAGGAAAAGGCCTTCGAAGTCGTCGGCATCCCCCTCCCCGGCCCCGGGTTTTATATCGTCGAGATGGAGAGCCGGATATTAGGGGCGCAGCTTCTCACCCAACCGGCCCCCCTCTACATCCCGGCGGCCGCCCTGACCACCGATATGGCCGCCCATTTCAAATGGGGACGGGAATACTCCCTGGTCTGGGTGACCTCGCTGGAAAAAGGAACCCCCGTAGCGGGGGCCGCCGTCGTTATTCGCGACTGCAAGGGAAAGGCCCTCTGGCAGGGCAAGACCGACCGCACCGGCGTCGCCATGATCAAGACCCGCCTTCCCAATCCGGATGATCTGTCCCAATGTTCCGGCAAGGTGAACTATCGCGAGTCCCCCCACGCCCTCAGCAATCTCAATGGCGGCCTCTTCGTTTTCGCCCGGAGCGGCGGGGACATGACCTTCACCCACTCCAGTTGGGACGAGGGCATCGAACCCTGGCGCTTCCAGTTGCCGACAGGGGGTTATTCCGGAGAAGAGGGCATCGTCGCCCACACCATCCTCGACCGCCCCCTTTTCCGGGCCGGCGAGACGGCCCATATGAAGCACATCCTACGGACCCATACCTCGGGCGGCTTCGCCCTCCTGCCGATGGGAAAACGCCCGGACTTCCTGACGATCCAGCACCTGGGCAGCGACCAGACCTATCGCCTCCCCCTGCGCTGGCATGCAAACGGCAGCGCCGAGACGGACTGGAAGATCCCCGAAAACGCCCGCCTGGGAACTTACGAACTGACATTGGTTAAATCCAAATCCCCCCAGGACAAGACGTCCGTCGACGAACGCCGGTGGCGGAGCGGCTCGTTTCGAATGGAGGAATTCCGGGTCCCCCTCATGAAGGACGTCATCCAGGTCCCGGCAACGCCCCTGGTCAACGTCCGGGAGACCCCGCTTGATCTGTCCGTTTCCTACCTCTCGGGAGGCGGGGCGTCCCTCCTTCCTATCCGGCTCCGGGCGGAGGTCCAGCCCAAAACCATCACCTATAAAGATTACGAAGATTTTTCCTTCACCGGCGGCCCCTTGCGGGAAGGGATCTTCACCGTCTCCGGGCGGGACGACCTTGACGAGGGTCAGGACGCCGTGGCGGCGGAAGAAGCGGAATCCCCGGCCGCCTCCGGCAAGCCCTTCAAACTGCCGACGCAGGAGCTGAAGCTCGACAATCAGGGTGTCCTCCGGGCAGAGCTTCGGGGCCTGCCGCAGGTCCCGACGGCCCGGGATATCCACGTGGAGATGGAATTTAAAGACCCGAACGGGGAAATCCAGACCGCCGCCGCCCGGATACCCCTCTACCCTTCCCGGCTCATTGTGGGCATTCGTCCCGACTCCTGGACCGCCGCGCAGGACAACCTGAATTACAAGGTCGTCGTCGTCGATCTTCAGGGAAAACCGGCCCCGAACGTGGAGGCGACGGTTGATCTCTACCGGCAGCAGACTTACTCTCACCGCGTGCGCCTCGTGGGCGGCTTTTACGCCTATAAGAACACCCGGGAAGTCAAGAAAATAGGCCGTCATTGCCAGGGGCGGACGGACGCTATGGGCCTTTTGACCTGCCAGGGTCCGTCAACCGTCTCGGGAAGCGTCATCCTCCGGGCGGAAGTCAGGGATGAATCGGGACTCGCCTCCGCCGCCAATTATGACCTCTGGATCGCCGGTAAGGACGACTGGTGGTTCGAGGGGGGAAACGACGACCGGATCGACGTCCTGCCGGAAAAGAAAAAGTACGAACCGGGGGACAAGGCGAAATTCCAGGTTCGGATGCCCTTCCGGGAGGCCACGGCCCTGATCACGGTGGAACGGGAAGACATTCTCGATGTCTATACGAAAAGACTATCCGGAAAATCACCGATGGTGGAGATTCCCATAAAGAAGCATTACGCCCCCAACGTCTTCGTATCCGTTCTCGTCGTCCGGGGTCGCGTCGGCGACGCACGCCCGACTGCGACTTTCGACCCGGGTAAACCGGCATACAAGCTGGGGGTGACCGAGATCCGCGTGGGCGGGCAGGCCCATCAGCTCGACGTCCAGGTCGTTCCGGAGCGGACTGTTTACAAGGTTCGCGACACGATGAACGTCCGCATCAAGGTAAAAGGTCCGGCGGGGCGCCCCCTGCCCAAGGGCGGCGAAGTGGTCATCGCGGCGGTGGACAAGGGCCTGCTGCAACTAACGCCCAACGATAGCTGGCACCTGCTGACCGCGATGATGCAGCGCCGGGACTATGAAGTCCGGACGGCCACCGCCCAGGCCATGGTGGTGGGGAAACGCCACTTCGGGCAGAAGTCCTTAAGCCACGGCGGCGGTGGGGGGCGGCAGTTCACCCGGGAGCTCTTCGATACGCTCCTCTTCTGGCAGGGCCGTCTTCCCCTTGACGCCCAAGGCAAAGCGACGGTCCGGATTCCCCTGAACGACTCCCTGACGGGATTCCGCATTGTCGCCGTCGCAACGGCAGGGACGGGCCTCTTCGGAACGGGGGAGGCGGATATACAGACCACCCAGGACCTAATGATCCTCTCCGGCCTGCCACCCTTAGTCCGGGAAGGGGATCGCTACCGGGCCATCTTTACCGTCCGCAACGCCTCCGACCATGAGATGCGGATAGAGGGGCGGCTGACCGTCCGCGGCGCCAAGGAGGCGCAGGAACAGGAAGCACGGCAGGAAATGCTCCCTCCCGGGGCCGCCCGGGAGTTGGCATGGTGGATCACCGTCCCCCATGACGTCGCCAGCGGGCTGGAATATGAGGCGACGGTCAAGGAACAGGGAGGAGGCAGCGGCAACGATCGCCTGAAAGTGGTCCAAAAGGTGACCCCGGCGGTCCCGGTCCGGACGGTGCAGGCCGTTCTCACCCAGGTCCGCACCCCCGCGTCGGTTCCCATCGAAAAACCGGCGGACGCCGAGGCCGGCCGCGGCGGGATTAGCGTCCAGGTCAAACCGGTCCTGGCGGCGTCCCTCACCGGCGTCCGGGATTACATGGATCATTACGCCTACACCTGCCTGGAGCAGAAGGTCTCCCGCGCCGTCGCCCTAAAAAACAAGGCCCTGTGGCAGGCCACGATGGCCCAGCTCCCCTCCTACATCGACAGCGACGGCCTCTTAAAGTATTTCCCCGTCATGAGACAGGGAAGCGACTCCCTCACGGCATACGTCCTTGCCGTCGCCGCCGAGGGAGGCTGCGAAATCCCCGCTTATCTCCGGGACCGAATGACCGCCGGCCTGCGGCAGTTCGTCGAAGGCCGGGTGATCCGTTACGGCGCCCTGGCCACGGCGGATCTGGCTATCCGCAAACTATCCGCCCTGGAAGCCATGAGCAGGTACGGGCAGGCAGATACGAAACTCCTCACCTCCATCCCCCTCGATCCGAATCTCTGGCCAACGTCGGCCCTTCTCGACTGGATCAACATCCTCCAGCGCCAGACGGACATCCCCCAGCGCGAGGAGAAGCTGAAGGAAGGACAACAGATCCTCCGCGCCCGGATGAATCTCCAGGGAACCCGGATGACCTTCTCGACGGAACGGATGGACCAGCTCTGGTGGCTGATGGCGTCATCCGACAGCAATGCGGTGCGTTCCCTCCTCACCCTGATGAACCAGGAGGCATGGCGCAACGACCTGCCGCGCCTGGCCGCCGGCGCCCTGGGACGGATGCGGCAGGGACATTGGGACACCACCACGGCCAATGCTTGGGGGGTCCTGGCGATGGATAAATTCTCCGCCCGGTATGAAAAGACGCCCGTCGGGGGAACCACGACCGCGGCGCTAAACAGCAAGACCCGCTCCCTGGACTGGCAAAAAGCCCCGGCCGGGGGTACGCTGACCTTCAACTGGCCGGCAGGTAAGGAAACTTTACAGGTAACCCACAGCGGCGCTGGCGCTCCCTGGGCGACCATCGGGGCGACGGCGGCCCTCCGCCTCACGAAACCCTTTTCCAGCGGCTTTCATGTGATGAGAACCGTCACTAAACTTGTAGATAATTCCGACACTTTCAATGTCTCTACCGGGACCGTTGGAAAAGGCAGGGGAGCGGCACATGCCTCCGCCGACTCCGGTAAAAATGGTGGAACTCATCCCCCTATCCCCTCTGAAAACAAGGGCAGTGCCACCAAATTTAATGTCGGCGATATCGTCCGGGTGCGCCTGGACATGGAGGCCCAGTCCGACATGACCTGGGTCGTCCTGAACGACCCCATCCCGGCGGGGGCAAGCATCCTGCGGACGGGATTGGGAGGGGATTCGCTGCTGCTCGCGGCAGGCGAGAAAACCCGGGGCTTCGCCCAGGAGGCCTTCACCGAGCGTTCCCAGGAGGCCTTCCGGGTTTATTACGAGTACGTCCCCAAGGGGAAGTGGTCCACGGAGTACACCCTGCGCCTCAACAACGAAGGGGTTTTCCAGATGCCACCCTCCCGGCTGGAGGCCCTCTACGCCCCGGAAATGTTCGGAGAAACCCCCATCCGCCCCCTGACGGTGACGGGCAAAAAACAGCCGTAGTTACCCTGATTATGTATTTTGAAAACCTGCATGCTTAAAAATAGACTCGTTTTCGCAATTTTCGCGATTCTGATCCTCGCCATACCTGGTGTTTACGCCATTTTCGACTTCTTTACCCCCGGTCCGCCCCCGCCCACCTTCGCCGGCATCAAAGCCGGTTATTGCCGGTCGGAAGCGATCCTGCTGGACCGACATGGCAATCCGCTCCATGAACTCCGGATGGACCCACAGGGACGGCGTCTGGAATGGGTCCCTTTGACCCAGGTATCCCCGGCGTTGATCAAGGCGGTTATCCAGGCGGAAGACCGGCGCTTTTACCGGCATCAGGGCGTGGACTGGCAGGCCTTGGGCGGCGCTTTCAAGAATCGCCTTCTGTCGGGTCCGCCCCGCGGGGCAAGCACCATCACCATGCAGCTCACAAGAAAACTCGCAGAAAGGGAGAAGATCCGGCCGCCGAAAAAGACCCTGAAGGAAAAATGGCGTCAGATGAAGGCTGCCCATCGGCTGGAAAAAAGCTGGAATAAGGAAGAAATCCTCGAAGCCTATCTGAATCTCATCTCCTTTCGGGGGGAATTGCAGGGCGTCGCCGCCGCCTCCCGGGGCCTCTTCGACAAAGATCCGGGTGGGTTGACCGAGGCGGAGGCGCTGATCCTGGCCGCCCTGATCCCCTCGACCAGCCAGTCCCTCGATAGGATTGTCCGGCGGGCGGAGCGGCTGGGTCAGTCCCTCGCGGCGACGACCTCGCCTGCGGAAATAAAGGCATTGGTCTATGAACGGATCGGCCGTCCTTACCGCATCACCCCCCAGCTTGCCCTCGCCCCCCACGTAGCCGGAATGCTCCTGAAACAGCCGGGGGCACAAGTCGTCTCGACCCTCGACCGACCCCTCCAGGAATATGTATTGACCGTCCTGAACCGCCGTCTCGCCGACAGTAAGGACCGCAACGTCCGCGACGGCGCCGTCCTCGTCGTGGACAACGCCAGCGGCGAGATCCTCGCCTATGCGGGAAACAGCGGCATCACCGCGTCGGCCCCCCATGTGGACGGAGTCCGGGCGCTCCGTCAGGCCGGTTCGGCCCTGAAACCCTTCCTCTACGAACTCGCCCTCGAAAAAAAGATCCTCACCGCCGCCTCCGTCGTTGAAGATACGCCCCTGCAAATCCCAACCCCCACAGGCCTTTACGTCCCGGAAAACTACAGCAAAGATTTCCAGGGCCAGGTGACGGTCCGCACCGCCCTTGCCTCCTCCCTGAATGTCCCCGCCGTTAGGACCCTGCTGATGCTGGGGGGCGACGCTTTTGTGGAACGGCTCCGGGACCTGGGAATGGCAAGCATCCAGAAAGATCCCGATTACTATGGATATGCCGTCGCCCTGGGATCGGTTGATATTTCCCTCGCTGAACTGGTCAACGCCTACCGGACCCTCGCCAACGCCGGCAAGTGGAACGAACTGACGTTTCTCCCGCGGGGTCAAAGCACGGAAACAAGGCAGGTCATGGACAGGAAGGGGGCCTTCATTATTTCGACGATCCTCGCGGACCGGGAGGCGCGGAACACCACCTTCGGGATGGAAAATGTCCTGGCCACCCGTTTCTGGACCGCCGTGAAAACGGGGACCAGCAAGGATATGCGGGACAACTGGTGTATCGGCTACTCCGAAGCCTATACCGTAGGGGTTTGGATCGGCAACTTTTCTGGTGAGCCCATGTGGAATGTATCCGGCGTGACCGGGGCCGCCCCGGTCTGGCACGACATCATGAATTATCTGCACCGGCGGCGCGGTTCCATCGCTCCGCAGCCGCCCCCCGGCGTCACGGCCACTTTCATCCGCTTCCGGGATACGGGCGAAACGGCGCGCCGGGAATGGTTTATCACCGGCACGGAGCCGGCCGTACCCGTCGCCGTCCATACCGTTCACGAACAGCCCCGGATCATTTATCCCGCCGGCGGCATGATCGTCGCCCTGGACCCGGACATTCCGGAAGCAAACCAGATGATTTCCTTCCTGGCCCAACCGCGTGGGGCGGTCCATGAGTGGTGCCTGAACCAGCAGCGCCTCCCGGCGCTGTCCCAGCAACTCCTCTGGAGGCCCCAGCGGGGCAGCCACCAGTTGTCCATTCTGGATAAAGACGGACGCATCCTCGATACCGTATCCTTCACCGTCAGATAAAATTTTGTATTCACATACCCGGTTTTCCGAGACCAAAAACGGGAACGGTTTTCATTATTTACATAATTATTACGTAAAGATAAACAATGCCATAGGAACATATTTTAGAAGAACCCTCTACGGCGGGTTAGCTACGTTGCAACCTTTTTATGGGGGATAGGTCCGAAATTTAGTCACGCATGAAGCAAATGCCATTTCAAGTTTCATCAAACACGCAGATGTTCCGCTTCATCCTTTTGAAAACGCATCTGCTCTTCCATCACCATCTGCGATAATTGCTTTTGAATAGTGATGAAACGGTTTGATGCCACATCGCGCGGTCGTGACAGATCAATCGGCACCACCTGTTTGATGGTGCCGGGGCGAAACGTCATGACCACAATCCGGTCGGCAAGGTAGATTGATTCCTCGATGCTGTGGGTTACAAAAACGATGGTTTTTTTGAATTCCATCCAGATGCGGAGAAGCTCTTCCTGAAGAGATCTGCGAGTAAGAGCGTCCAGCGCGCCGAACGGCTCGTCCATCAGCAGAATTGGCGAATCGAGGGCCAGCGCCCGAGCTATTGCCACCCGTTGCCGCATGCCGCCGGAGAGATCTTTAGGGAAGCGGTCGCTGAATTCCCGGAGCTGAAGTTTTTCGAGCAGGGTTGCGACTTTTTTAATAATCTCAGCTTTGGGGATTTTTTTGATTTCCAGACCGAAGGAGATATTAGCCGCCACCGTCATCCAGGGAAAGAGGGCATACTCCTGAAAAACCATGGCCCGATCGGTTCCCGGGACGACTACTTCAGCGCCGTTGGCAACAATTCTTCCGCACGTGGGCAGTGAAAAACCGGCGATGGCGTTCAGAAGTGTCGATTTGCCGCAGCCTGAAGGCCCGAGGAGGCAGACGAATTCGCCCGCCGTGATGGAGAGATTTATATCCTTTAGCGCGACAACTTCGGTGCCGTCAGAACCGAAAACCTTGCTGACGCCTTCAATTTGAAGCTGGGGTGAACTGAGATCATTCATGATGCCGTCACTGATCCATTCCCCGGTGCCAGCGCAGGAGGTAACGATTAATGCGATCCATGCCGGTGTCTATGGCCAGTCCGAGCAGGCCGATGGTGATCATGCCGGCAATAATCTTGTCCGACCACATGAACTCACGAGCCTCCAGAATGCGAAACCCGAGACCGTTATTGACAGCAATCATCTCTGCCACGATGACGACGATGAAAGCCACACCGATGCCGACGCGAAGGCCGGTCAAGATGTGGGGGGTGGCGGCGGGCAGGATGATCCTCAGAAAAAGAGTCGCTCCACTTGCTCCCAGATTGCGGGCCGCACGAATATAAATTTCATCTACAGTGCGCACGCCGGAGATAGTATTCATCAAAACCGGGAAAAATGCTCCGAGGCTGATCAGGAAGAAAGCCGGGGGGTTCCCGAGACCAAACCAGAGAATGGCAAGCGGGATGTAGGCAATGGGCGGAATAGGCCGCAGTAATTGGACCAGGGGATTCATGAGTTGGTAGAACCGGGCGCTGCCACCCATCAAAAGCCCAAGCGGCAGGGCCAGACCCGCGCCAATGCCAAAGCCGCCCACCACCCTGATGATACTGGCCAGCGCATCATGGGGAAGCTCGCCGGAGAAAAACCAGGTAAGGTAACTCATATTGGCGGGATCATACGGCTCAAGCGGTTTGAGATAGTCAATCCACTTCAGCAGAACCTGCGACGGAGCGGGCAATATCTGGGGATTGATGAACCCGCTCTGCGTAAGCGCTTCCCAGACAATGAGCAGCACGACCGGGACAATGGTTCCGTGCAGGGTCCGTTTAAAAATTGCCATGCCGTTTTTCAGGCGGCCGTTTCTGTCCGTCACTTTATTTTCAACGACTTCTTAGCCTTTCCCAACAGTTCCAGTTTTACATAATCCTTTGCCGCCGGCGGTTTGACAAGCTTGCCGATGCCGTATTTGACCATCATGTCGGTAGAGACCTGTACTTCCTTCACCGTCACGTTATAGGTGAAAGGGGAGTTTTCTATGGCGTCCTTGTAGTCCTGTGAACTGAGCTGATTTTTGAACATTTTTTCTCGCACGTATTTCTCGGCCAGGGCTGGATTGTCGATGAACAACTTGGTCGCCTCGACAAAGCATTTCATGAAGCGCTCGGCCACATCCCGCTTTTTGTTGTACAGCTCCTCGGTCATTAACAGAGTCCGTACCGGCTCGCCGATGGGAGTATCGTAGGGCTTGATTATCTCAACTCCGAATCCTTTACTGATCGCCTGCGAAGACTGCGGTTCCGACTGGCACATGGCGTCGATGTTTTTTGCCATTAACGCCTGATTCAGGTCGGCATAGGCCAAGTAGACAAGCTGCACGTCCTTCCCGGGCTTGTCGGCATAGGTAAGTTTGTGCTTGCCCAGTTCCGCCAGAAGCACAAGCTCCTGGGCGCCGCCACGGGCCACCCCGACCTTCTTGCCTTTCAGGTCGGCCACCGATTTCCATTTCATGTCGGGCCGCCCGACAATCCTTGCGCCTCCCTTGGCGAAACCGGCCACAATATAGACGGGCACTCCGCTTGCGCGCGCCGCTATTGCGCCGTCCACAGCGCTGGCCGCCACATCGATCTCGCCGGCAATAATGGCAGGAATGATGTCGATCCCTTTTGGAAAGATCTTTTCATCGATCTTCAAGTTATATTTCGGGGCAATCTCCTTCATGTACCAGACCGCCCCGTAATGAGCGAACTTCAGGTTTCCCAGACGGACGACGTCGGCAGCCAGGACGGACGTACAACTGAAAACAAACAGCATCAGCATCGTGAATAAGATCTTTTTCATAGTTTGGCTCCTATTAAGTGTTCTGAGATCATGACGTCGAATGCATCTGCCACGGCGACAATACGGGCGTGGAGCGGAATCTGATCGCCTTTCAGGCAACCCGGATATCCTTAACCGTCCCAGCGCTCATGGTGGTGCAGAATTGTCGGGCCAATATTGCTCTGGTTTTCGATGCCGACGACTAACAGAGATCCCTCGCACGTATGTTCCCGCGCCAAGGTCTCCTCGCGCAAATTACTGTTAAGACATTGATTTTTGACGGCGGATGAGTAACACAGACAGTTTTGAATGTCAATGGATAACTGGCGGCAAAATGGGGGATGCTGAGCCGATGATTATCGAAACAGCCGTTAGCCCAAGTTCATGGTAATGGAGGCAAATTACTTTTTTATAATCGCTGCGCCGAACCATTTTTTTGCTATCATATCTGCACTTCCGTCTTGCTTCATTTCAGCGAGGACCTTGTCAATGGCGTTGCGCAACGACAAGGCGTTTTTGCGAAAGCCGACGGCGTATAGTTCATTCCCGAAGTTATCGGAGAGAATGGCAAAAACGCCCGGTTTTTTGGCGCTATGGTAGCGTCCGGCGACTTCATCAACGATGACGGCGTCGAGGCGCCCCGCCTCCAAATCGCGCATTGCCGACCGGTTGTCGGGGTATCGTTTGAGTTCCCCGATTTGCAGGGCAATCGTCCGCTCGGCATGGAGAGCCGTGTCGCTTGTTGAGCCAAGCTGCAGGCCGACTCTTTTCCCTTTAAGATCGGCCTTGCCGCCGATCCCTGAGCCGCTTTTGATCATGATTATCTGGCGGTTGTCGAGATAGGGCCGGGAAAAAATGATCTGCTCTTTGCGTTCCGGCGTGATGGAAAGGCCGTTCCAGATCATATCGATATCCCCCGCATTGAGACTTGCGATTATGCCGTCCCAGGCCACGGGTTTGAAAATGACCTTCAGCCCTAGTTTTTCCGCTGCCCTTCTGGCCAAATCGATATCGAACCCGACCAGTTCATCGGTTGCGGCAATCTCTTCCACCGCTTTCTTGTCCAGATTGATCGTATAATGGACGGTCTTGTCATCGGCTTGCTTACGAAAACCCATGGGAGGAAAGGCGTCGTCGAGGCCGACAACGAAATAACCCCTTAACTTGGCTATCTCCAGGGATTGATCGGCACCATCCCTTCCGACGCACCCGGCCGCCAGTGCAATTCCTAAAATCAACGCCGCCAGCGCCAGCCAGGGGAAAAGCCTCTTCCTCATTGCCTGCCTTTCTTTATCCCCCCTGGAAATAATGCGGTTTGATCATGTGTTCCGGCGACAGGATGTTTTCCAATTCGCCCTTCGACAGGTAGCCTTTTTCAAGGACGATATCACAGACCGACTTGCCGGTTTCCAACGCCTCATGAGCGACCTCCGAGGCCTTTTCATATCCGATATAGGGATTGAGGGCCGTAACCAGCCCGATACTCCTTTCAATGTTGAGGCGGCACTGTTCCCGATTTGCCGTAATCCCTTTAATGCAGCGATCCGCCAGCGTGAGGCAGGCATTAGTTAAAAAAGTAATGGAATTGAAGAGGCTGAAGGCGATGATAGGCTCCATCGCGTTCAACTGAAGCTGTCCCGCTTCGGCGGCGAAGGTTACGGTTATGTCATTGCCGATAACGTGATAGGCTACCTGATTCACCACTTCCGGGATTACGGGATTTACTTTTCCGGGCATGATCGTCGAGCCGGGGGCCATCGCGGGCAGATGAATCTCGTTGAATCCGCAGCGCGGCCCCGACGAGAGCAGACGCAAGTCGTTGCATATTTTTGACAGTTTAACCGCTACCCGCTTCAATACCCCGGACAGTTGGACATAAACACCCGTGTCCTGCGTGGCTTCCACCAGATTGACCGACGCCTCCACTTCGATTCCGGTAAATTTACGCAGATTGAGGACCGCCAGGGGAGCATACTCCGGATGGGCGTTCAACCCCGTACCGATGGCCGTCGCCCCCAGATTGATTTCCCGCAATAACTTCTTGGTCTCTTTCACCCGCTCGATGTCTTCCCCCACCATCACGGCGAAAGCTGAGAATTCCTGCCGCAGGCTCATGGGAACGGCGTCCTGCAACTGGGTTCTGCCCATCTTGATGACATCCCGGAACTCGATGGATTTATCCTCGATGGCGTCGTAGAGATAATGCATCGATTCAAGGAGCTCTCTGATCTTGAATATCAGGGCCAGGCGAATCGCCGTCGGATAGACGTCGTTGGTTGACTGACACATATTGACATGATTATTCGGATGGATGATGTCGTAGCGCCCTTTTTCGTAGCCGAGCTTTTCGAGGGCGACATTGGCGATCACCTCATTGGCGTTCATGTTCGAAGATGTCCCCGCCCCGCCCTGGATCATATCGACAACAAACTGATCGTTGTATTTTCCGGCGATCACATCTTCGCAGGCCTGCGATATCGCCTTGGCGATTTCTTCGGGCATCAGTCCAAGTTTGGCGTTGGCGCGGGCGGCAGCCTTTTTTATGTAGGCCAACGACTGCACCATGAACCGGTACTGACCAAGCTTTATGCCGCTGATCTGAAAGTTTTCGACCGCCCGCAGGGTTTGCACTCCATAGTAACAGGAGGCGGTAATTTCCCGTTCTCCCAAAAGATCGTGTTCGATGCGAAAGTTTTTCTGGGTCATATCATCTCCTTTGCAGCAATTTCACCCGGTTTTAACGGCAGGCCCTCCCACTTCGTAATAACGACCGAAGCCAGGCAGTTGCCGATTACGTTCACCGTTGTCCGCCCCATATCGGCGATGGCGTCAATAGCAAGAAGCACCGCTACGGCCGACAACGGCAGTCCGAAGGTCGGCAAAAGACCGGCCAGGATAACGATGGATCCCCGTGATATCCCCGCCACACCTTTGCTGGCCAGCATGATCGTAACGCCCATGAACAGTTGCTGGCCTATGCTCAGTTCGATTCCGGAGGCCTGGGCCACAAACACGGCGGCCAGCGGCAGATATAACGTCGTCCCATCGAGATTGAAGCTATATCCGATGGGAATTACAAATGATACAATACGGCGTGGAACGCCGAAGGCCTCCATTGCCTCCATAGCCTTGGGTAGGGCGGCCTCGGAACTTGTCGTCGAAAAGGCGATGATCGCCGCCTCTTTGACGGCGGCGAAAAACTTTAGGACGGGAATCCTGCAGATGAGCATTACCGGAATCAGGATCAAGATTACGAAGACCAGCAGGGCGAGGAAAAAGGACATGATCATGGCAAGCAGATGGACCACGACGGAGATGCCCTTGCTGCTGACGACGAACGCCAGCGCCGCTCCCACGCCGATGGGGGCGAAGCGCATGATAATCGCCGTGTATTTGAACATGGCTTCCGTGAGGGATTCGCAGAAATCGATTATCGGCTTTTTTTTCTCCCCGATCATTATCAGGGCGATCGCAAAGATTACCGTGAACACCACGACCTGCAGGAGGTCGCCTTTGGCCGCCGATTCAAAGAAGTTTTCCGGAAACATGTGCACCAAAAGCTCCGAAAAACTGTGGGCCTTGCCGGCAACAATCGTCTCCCTCCCGCCAAGGATGCTCACCCCGGCTCCCGGCCTTAACAGGTTGACCGACAGCAGACCGATGAAGAGGGCAAATGTCGTTATCACCTCGAAATAGATAATCGCTTTGAGTCCCATCCTGCCGACGGCCTTGATGTCGCCGTGTCAGGCGATGCCGACCACCAGGGAGGCGAAGATTATGGGAACGACGATGGTCTTGACAAGGCGGATAAATATTACGCTAAGCGGTTCAAGGTTAGCCGCGAAAGAAGGGAGCAACACGCCGATCGCCAGGCCAAGGGCCATGCCGATGAATATCTTTTGCGAAGGCGATATTTTTGCCAGTTTCATAATGTATGCTCAGAACAACGAGAATTCGTGCATCTCCCTGGCCACACCTGTTTTGATGGCAGTTTCCCGCACCGCAGCGGCCACGTTTTCCTGAACCTTCTGATTGAAGACACTGGGGATGATGTAGTCTTCCATCAAGCACTCCGGCTCGACGCTGCCGGCGATAGCCCGGGCGGCAGCGAGCAGCATTTCCCTGTTTATCACGCGGGCGTGGCAGTCCAAAACGCCCCTGAACAGTCCGGGGAAACAAAGGACATTGTTGATCTGGTTGGGATAATCCGATCTGCCGGTAGCCATGATCCGCACGTGCCCCTGCGCCTCTTCCGGCATGATCTCCGGGTTCGGATTGGCCATAGCAAAGACGATCGGGTCTTTCGCCATCTTTTTTATATCTTTGGCGTGGAGAAGATTGCCATCCGAAACACCGAGGAACAAATCGGCGCCTTTGAGGGCGCGGAACACATCGCCTTTGATCAGTTCGTGGTTGGTTTCCGCGGCGACCTTTTCCTTGACGGGGTTCATGTTTTCCTTCCGGCCCCGGTACAAAATGCCCTTGCGGTCGCAGCCGATAAAACGCGTTGCCCCGGCCGCCCGCAAAAGATTTATGGCAGCAATCCCGGCCGCGCCCAGGCCGTTCACAACCACCAGGATATCCTTTATATCCTTGCCGGTAACTTTCAGGGCGTTGAGGAGCCCCGCCAAAATTACCACCGCCGTGCCATGCTGGTCATCATGGAAAACGGGGATGTCCAGGATTTCCTTCAGGCGATTCTCGACCTCGAAACAGCGGGGGGCGGAGATATCCTCCAGATTTATGCCTCCAAATCCGGGGGCGATTCTTCTCACCGTTTCGATAATTTCGTCGGGGACTTTGGTGTCCAGACAGATGGGGAAGGCGTCAACACCGCCGAAGTTCTTAAAGAGGAGCGCCTTCCCTTCCATTACGGGCATGGCGGCCTTCGGCCCGATGTCGCCCAGTCCCAGCACGGCGGTGCCATCGCTAACAATGGCAATGGTGTTCTTTTTAATCGTCAGATCGTACGCCCGCTCCGGATCTGCATGGATGGCGTCACAGATACGGGCGACGCCGGGCGTGTAAGCCATCGCGAGATCGTCGCGGCTATTCAGGGGGATCTTGCTCTTGATCTCTATCTTTCCCCCCACGTGGGCCAGAAAGGTGCGATCGGCGATATCGATGACGTTTACTCCATTTATCCGCTTCACCACGTCAAGGATCTTCTGCATCATGTCGTGATCGGCAGTGCTGACGACGATGTCTCTGATGATGCAACTGTCTCTAAAGCCGACGATATCGACCGCCCCCAAGTTCCCCCCGGCCTTACCGATGGCGGAGACAACCTTTCCCAGCATCCCCGGCTTGTTGTCCAACTCGATACGCATCAAGATGCTGTAACTTGCGCTTGTCGTTCTGATCATAACTCACCCTCCCCAAGGTATTATAGACTGACAAATTTTAACAACTGCCGTAATTATGTCGCAAGTGCTATTAGCGACTCAAGACATCTCATTGATATGAATTCCCTTTTCGACGGTAGGAGTATAAGGCAAGGGAATCTCGTATGTCAAAGGAAAACTGGTGGCAAAATTGGGATGCGGAACCGAAACTTGCGTTGAGAGTGTGCGGAGAGATGAATAAAAGGTGGGATTTGGGATGGATATTGTGTAAATTGATGAGGATTCTTTTATCGGCATTTGTCTGATGAGGTGCCGAGATCAAGTCAGGGAAAGCTTTTATGGATTACGAGCAGATCCAGGTTGAGTGTTACAGCGGACAAGACAACTTAAGCAAGTTTCAAGGAGTAAACAATGAAATTATCGAGACGAGATATATTCAAAAATACGGGCATGATGATGTTTGGCTCTGTTATTGGTGGCCTTGCTTTCTCAGGGCAAAGGGCGTCGGCAGTTCCTGGGCAGCATGAAGGGCCCCCCGAACTCCCTTGGCCCTATAAAAAGCTCGACCCCCAAGGGGCCGGGGAATCAGGATACTACGGGTTTTACAAAGGCGCATGCTGCTACGGAGCCTTCGAAGCGATCATGAGCCAGTTGCGGCGGGAAGTGGGCTATCCCTACACAATAATGCCTTCCACGATGATGGTCTTGGGCGAGGGAGGAATGGCGGGCGTCTTGATCCTTTGCGGTGCCCTGAATGGTGCCTCTTCGGCAATTTTTCTGGTGAAAGGGGGCCTGGAAAGGGAGCGCCGGGAGGCTGCTTTCATCCTCATCAGGGAGCTATTCAACTGGTATGAACAGAGCCCTCTTCCCGACTACAGGCCTAAAGCTCCCAAGTTCGAGATCATCCGGTCCGTCTCCCGTTCACCCCTGTGCCACGTTTCGGTGAGCACCTGGTGCAAGACCTCCAAATTAAAATCCTTTTCCAACGAGCGCTCGGAAAGGTGTGCCTGGCTCACGGGGGCCGTAGCCAAAAAAACGGTGGAGCTACTCAACGCTTCAAGCGAAGGCACGTTCAAACCGATGCACAGACTATCTGCTGGGACCCGGTCATGCAGAAGCTGCCATGATCAGGGCAGCGTACTGGAGAATACGAGGGGCTTGATGGACTGCGGGGGCTGTCACTTCCCAAAACGGTCCAAGCACCCGAAGATATAACACCGGCCTTGCTTTGTTTCATTTTTCGTTGCACTTTCCTCAGGGGGATTGTAAACCTTCCATCATTGCCTAGCCCCCCATCAACTCCTCTGGAAACCTCAGCGGGGCAACCACCAGTTGTCCATCCTGGACAAAGACGGACGCATCCTCGATACCGTATCCTTCACCGTCAGATAATCACAAGCAGCCGACCCTGATGCCACATGATAACTGTCGCAATATCCGTTTTTGTGATGTAGTAAATTTCTTCGATTATGATTTTATCGCCAAGATTTCTTCGATGATACCCGGGAGGTTCGGCCGGCTGAAACTCAGTCCGGGCGTAGGAATTCGATGGCGTTTTATATCAGGCGGAAAATGTTTGTGATGGGGAAATGTTGATGCAAGGCTGGAATCCTGGGGGTGAGGAAAATCATCGTACCAATAGAGGCGCTCATCTCCTCTGTAAATCTCGTAACCATAGGATGCAATAAGAGACGCATCAAAATCGATATCTTCTCTCATCCGTAAACGTAGGCCATTGCGGAAGTAAATCTCTCCCTCCGCAATTCCTGTGTGGGGACTTTCCGACCAGACAACAACTGTAGAATGATGAACCTGTGACTGGTTAATCAATTCAGAAACGAACAGACTATAATCAGCCAATGAAGACAGGGGGAGAATATCCATTCTTAATAGGCAGGTTGCACACGCAGCGTATCGCTGATTTCACGCTTGCGAAGATCTTCTCTATAAGCCTGCTTGCGTCGTTGCCATGTCTCGTAAATACCTTTCCAGCGGCTGAAATCGCTCCTCGATTCATCGTATTCGTCGTAACGCTCGAGTTTGCCTGTCGTCAGCGCCTCATAAAAGTCTTCGCTGAGGATGCCATATTTTTCCTCAAAAAGAGTCATCCGACGTTCGAGAAGTTTCATTTCAACCACAAGCTCATGAATTTCCATGACAACAACCTCTCTTCCAAGGATATATTGGATACATTTATTTTGTGAAGCACCTTCATTCCTATAATTTAAAATATCACAGTTCATCGTTGTTATTCAATTGATTTTTCCTTACCTTTCCTTTTAGGGTTTCTCCTTAACAATCCGGCGCATTGTTTCGGTCTCCGTCCATACCGTTCAATGTATTTGTCCATTGCCCAACCCTGTTGAGTAGTTCGTCGGTGGTCACCAGCCGACCTGCCTCCGCGTCTTTCAGTCCTTCCAGTACTTGGGCAATAAAATTGATCTCATACATTATATCCTCGGCTGTGCATTCATCAGGCAATCTCTTGATGGTTTCTATTGAGGCTTCTTTGAGCGAATTCAACATTTTAATCACTCCTTGCGGGCCAGGCATCAGGAATGATTCACTATCAGTCAAGCTGCACAAAGCGTCAAGGTTTTTTTGTTATATCAACATTGGTTATATATCGTCCGGACAAAGACGGACGCATACTCAATGCCGTATCATTCACCGTCAGATAATCACAAGCAGTGGCCCCTGATGCTACATGATAACTTATGATTTTATCATCAAGATTTCTTCGAATCAAAGGACATAATACTAATTGCGGGGAAATAGGAATTGTGTCTCCTGATTTTCCCAAGTTTCTGTTTTCTGCTCATCATGCAATCATTCTATCAGGCTTCAAAGGATGAAACCCAGGTGCTAACATGACTACTTTCTTTATGCTTGGTGTATCGCTTAAGTCTTGCTGGCTATCCTTCCATCCTAATATATAGAGTTTCCCGTTAGTTGCGCGCGCCGTATCCAAGGCACGCTCCTCTTGGTGAAGAGCAACGATCATAGTAAAATAACGCTCCATCTTCTGATGAAAGCGAAGCAGAGTTTCCCAAAAGCGAACAAGTTCCCGAAAACTGGGCTGATCCAATTCCTGAGCTGGGTCATCAAGTAAAATCCATGCTTCTTCGAACCGCCTTCGGGCAAGATAATATGTAAAGAACCAAGCTAAACCCAAAATATGGCACTCAGCCGCATTGTAAATGTATCGTATATGCTGCCCTCTTTCCCTAGTCTGAACCGACAATGACTTTCCGCGCTGATCTATTTTTAGGGTCGGATGTTCCGGCAATAGCCAAGCTGCCGTAGTCAGGGTCAAAGTAATTTCCAGCCAGACTTTCTCCAAGGTCGACGGTAAATGGTCTTTCAACACCTTTTCCAGACGTTGCTCGAATGCGTTCTTCACTTCTCCGATAGCCTGAGGATCTTCTAACGCCCTATCTGCCTCCTGTGACATGGAGATGAAATCACTTGCCAGACGCCTAGCCTCCTGGTCGGTGTCTGCATAAGGTTTGGGAGCCTCCGGCAGGATTTTCATCCTTTTTAGGTCACCCTTTAGTTGTTCACGGTGTTGTGGATTGATGAGCAAATCCTCCAACACTGCTCCAATGGGCATGAAGGGTGTGAGCCAGTCTTTTATTCGAGCTTGGTCTTCTGCAGCCAATGGGCATGTAGCTAGGCCAGTAGCCTTGACTTTGGCATCAAGTTGCTTCTGCTGATTCTGTATCTCCACATGTCGAACTCGTGACTTCTGGATCGTTTCATTGATTTCTTGCTGCAGATTCGAGACCACTATCATTATTCCCTGGCGTTGCGATACATCACTGTTACACACAGGGCATGTATCCGGATGCGCGGTGATCCAATGACTTGAGAGATATTGTTTGGATTGGTCCAGCAAGTCGAGGCGGCCACGAAGTGCTCTGCCAGTAATCTCTAACTCCTTCCTTTCTTTGGCAAGACGGTCAATTTCAACCTTCAATGACGAACTATCTGCTTCCGATGTTACTGACGCCGATTTCTGTGAGGAAAGCCAAGTACCCCAAGCTTCGATTTGAATCAGAGCGTTATCAAGTTGGTCATGCAGCGTGGCAATTCGGTTTTCTAGACGTTTCCGGAAATCACCGGATTGTCTGGCAAGCTCATCAAGCTCATGGAGCCTTGCAAGTATTTCATATGTGAGCTGTGGTTCAGATTCTCCCTTTTCTTGTAGTTTAGATAATATCCCGGCTAAGCGATCAACAACAGTTGACTGCTGATTCGTCCATTCCGATATTAGATTAGAGGCCAATCGTCCATCTTCACCTGACGTCCTCCCCCAGAAGCGCAGCCAATCGAGAAATTCCGATGACGGACGTTGGAATTGTTTCTGAAGCAATCCCTCTGCAAGTCCTTTGTAAGCGGTTTTGCTAAGTTTAATTGCGCCACTCAATCCGTGTTTGCGTGTAAACGTCAGTTTAGTTTCGTTAGCGCGCTTTTCTTCTTGTACCAACCACGCTAAAAGATGGTCAGCAAGGGCAGAATAGCCCTTAAGAACGCGTGCAGCCAAGTCCTGTCGCCTGGTGTTCGCAAATTTAATTGATTCCTCTTGATTTAGCACGATGCCGTCAAATCGACGCTTATTTACGTCATCGGGATTCAGGTTAAATGTATGCCCTTCAATCTTATCACCAACGGCATCCTTGCCAAAAACAAAGATTGGCCTAGCATTTCGATTGTTGATTGGCGTCAAGTAATCCCTGAGGTAAGCTTCCACTGTCACCCGCGGCAAGTCCTCATCACTCAGAAATTGCTCAAGCCTGAGAGAGGACCCAAATGCAGCCAAGGAGAGTGCCTCGGCAAAGCTTGTTTTTCCAGTGCTGTTAGGACCGAACAGCACGATAGCTTGCGCTTTAGTTGCCTCGTTATGATCTGCATCAATTTGAAGGTGGTCAAGATTACGAAAGTGTTCAATACAGAAGCTATGGAATTTTCGGGCTTCTGATGGAAGCGGGCTTCTCTCTGAGGGTTGAAATGATTTTGCTTTTTCCTCCAACTCGCGTGCAAAGGTGCGTGCCCTGGGGTTGCCAAACCCAGCCGAAAACTTCTGAAGTTCGGCTAAAATCTGAGCATCTGCAGAACGCCATTCTTCCGACTCCCTTGCTGATTGTGCTAGTAGCATGCGAGTGTGAAGCAATAATCGTGGTAAGCCGTGGTTGTCTAAAGCGGCGTGAACATCATTCCGGATGATTCGAACGGCATCAAGTGAAATCTCTTCAGCCGCACCTGATTCTCGTCGCAGTTTCAATATGTGATCTTGCCAAGAAATCCATTTTACGTCGTCAACCAGCCAAATAATGCCTATCCGCCAAGAACTTAGTTTATCTTCATTCTCTCCCGTCATTTGTTGCCCGGTATAGTTAGATTCCCTGAGTAGGCGTGAACGCAAGCCTAGAGCCTGATTTACCTGATGCTCAAAACGGTTACGATCATAAGGTAATAAAAAAAACATCCAACCAATATCGTCGTCTAATATCGCCAAACCTTGCGCTTCTTGCTTGCCTGTTTCAATGCTGAGGGAATCAACTGACAACCAGCGCAATCGCATTGGACCTTCAAGAAGGTTCAATCCCAAAATATTTGCGTACTGTCTCAAAAGCCAGCTTTCACACTGTTCAAGCCACGGTTGCATGGGGATCTCCCTTCATATTTTCAAGACTAGCCCATGATACGGCATCTCCTAAAGCAAAACGCACCGACCGCATCAGTTGCCTTACTTGGGCTTCAAGTTGTTGACAAAGTGCCCGATCAGGCTGTACATCCTCTGTATCGAGGCATACTAATCGAATATTCTGGATGAAGCCTAGACCGTGCCAATCTTCAACCAGTGGTTTGAGGGCAGCAAGATCCGCGGGTTTTGCCACACCCTGCCACAAAGGAAGGGGCAGATAAAGGCAACGTTCTTCGTCACACCATAAGCCACCAGGATATTTATCGAATTTGAACCGGTAAGGGGTATCAACTAATATCACAAGGAGCTTAGCAGCTGCTTGCAAGTCACGACGCTCTTGAGACATACAACCTAAGGGGACATGCACATCTCTAGGAATTATCGGGATGTCCCAAGACTCGATCCTCAGACCGGTATGGGGATTGGTGCCGCTCATTACACCAGCCCTCCAGCACAGCCGTACCCATGAGGGCAGCCATCTATCAACCCAGTTCAGGATAGGATGATCGAAACAGGGCTGCTCAAGTTGTTGAATAATTTGCTGCAACTTTGTTTTCTGAGGATCAATTGATGTGGCAGTCAATCTGTTCATGGCATAAAGAGCTTGAAGCCACAAAAATATATCATCATGTGTTGGATGTCCTGATTTGCATACTTTTACAAATGCCTCTAGTCGATTTTTACCGTAAGCCGTAGCGATATCATCATGATACGTCCCATTACTACCTGTTTTAGGATACCATGAGCTTGAAATAAGTGTAAACGCGTCGCATGATGGATGTTGCACATCCTTGGCGGTCTTAATGATTATGTCGCGTAAATATTTTTCTGATGCTTTCCATCCAACAGCAATCAGAGGACATTCGGCTACACAGCATTGAACTTTGAGATCAATAATCTTTCTTTGCTCAGGTGGGAGGTTTGCCAGTTCTGTTTTTTTTAGCTTGAAGGTAACGTGCGTGATCGTTCCTGAAGATCTAAATTTTTGCCATACTTGTTCAAGATTTCGTACACATCCATGCGGTTTAATAACAGGAAAAACATTGGGTTTACCTAAACACGGTAAATCCATGTCCTCAATTATCCTGGCATACGCCGTGACTTGCCATGGACGAGGAGGCGCGTCAGGTTCTTCGGCCAAGCCTACACTATCTAAAGCAGTTTCCAGCAATGCATCCCAATTGAGGCTGATAATAGCCCTTAGGCGGTTTTCAACAGCAAAGCGCGCAATAGCACGATGTCGAGGCGTGTTGCCGGACAATGGCAAACCGATCTCACCAAACCATATTCGGTCGTCCAACATGCCCAATTTTTCAACAAGCCACAAACGACTTTCCGAATCCGTCTTTCCGTTGTCGACTAATTGTTCGAGCACGGCTTCCGCAAGATCATAGAAATAATCGTCTGCTCCTGGATTGTCCACCGATATTCCCAATGTATCAGCGATTCTTTTTAAGTTTATCTCAAGCCCCTCCAGCACAGGGGCATTAGGAGCTGAGAGCCCTGTACCAGCAATTATGATGGTTTGGGTTGGTCCTTCAATCAGCGATGGGAATCGATGCGGAACAGTCATATGTAGGCAATCACTCACTTATCTTAGAAAAAAAGGGAACGGATTAATTTTCCCATCCGGTAGTGTGCAAACAGTTCCGTCGGCTCTCATTAATCGACACGGAATCATTAATAATCGTTCACTACCTGTCTGTTTTCCAACGGACCCGCATCCAGAGGCTGGGGGAGAAAAGTCCTGGCTGCCCGGCGGGTCTGATTCTATACATTAATCTCCCCCCGGGAATAGGTAACCGCCTTGCCGCCAATCTTCACACGATCTCCTGCGTCCTGGCAGAACAGTTCACCTCCCCGCACCGAAAGTTGCAGGGAATGAAGTTCTGTCTTCTTCAGGCGTTTGGCCCAGTAAGGAATGAGGGTGGAATGGGACGATCCCGTCACCGGGTCTTCATTCACCCCCGCCCGGGGGGCAAAGAAGCGGGACACAAAATCCGCGGTCTTCCCCGGCGCCGTGACGATCACCCCCAGGCAATCCCAGTTCAGCATCCGCACAAAATCCGGTTTCATGTTGCGGATGTCGTCTTCATCAGCGAAGACCAGCAAATAGTCCCGGGCACGCCAGATCTCGGCGGGTTTCTTCCCCAGGGTGTTCTCCAACTCCGTGGGGGCTTCGCATGCCACGGGCGGCCGGGAGGGGAAATCCAGAATCAATCTGTCCCCCTTCCTTTCCACGCTCACGATCCCGCTGCTCTTGGTCTTGAACTCGATCAGGTCCCCATCCAGGCCTTTTTCATTAAAGAGAACGTGGGCGGGCGCAACGGTAGCATGGCCGCACAGATCCACCTCCACCGTGGGAGTGAACCAGCGGAGTTTGAAAGCGCTGCCCTGGCGAACGACAAAGGCCGTCTCCGAGAGGTTGTTCTCGAAGGCAATCTGCTGCATGAGTTCGGCGGCGGGCCACCCGGACGGCAGCAGACAGACGCCGGCGGGATTGCCCTTGAAGATGTGATCGGTAAAGACATCGACGTGATAGTAGGGTATCTTCATTTCTTTTTCCATTTTCTTGTTGAATGTGGCGAGTTGATTCGTATTAAAACATAGCCGCATTTCATATGCATTACCTGTTGTTACGGCATCTGTATCTTAACTATGGGCGGAACTTAACGATTTTCGGAACGGAGATTGAAACGCTTAGAAATCAAGCACATATGAATGGAGATGTCAATGGAAGATTTTAGGCGCCGTTCGGAAGGGGAGGATTTGAGCGGCAGCAGCTTTGTGGGCCTAAACAAAACAGTCTTCGTCGATTTTGCTGATCAGATCGAGACATTTTTTTGTCAGGCTTTCAAAGGGCCAGAAGATCATTTTCACGGCAGACAGGAGGATTTTTTCCGGGATGTTGTATTCCGAATAAGTGGTCGTTTGCATGATCATAACCTCCTGGGTGAATTCTTCGTGACTGAATGAAATAAAACCAATTCCCCCCGGAGGAATCAAGTTCCGCCGGGGGAAGTAACGAAATCCACCTATGCCGTTTTGTCATGGGCTGGAATCACATTTCCATACTTTTGGTCTTCAACGGGTGATTGTCACCACAAGACCCTGTAGTTTTTTATGTGTTGGATTCCCTACCGCCACGAACGATTAACGAACATCGCAGACCGTTCCTTTTGATCTTTATATCGGCATTCCTGCCCATGATCTTTAATGCCCTCGCAAAAAATCTGAAAATCCTTTAAGTCAATGACATTGATAATATTCATCACCTTCAGGTTGTTGATGGTAGGAAATAACGATTTAAAAGCCCCAGAAATGCCTTTCCGTGCCGTGCTTCATCTTTGCACATTTCATGGACAGTGTCGTGGATGGCGTCGTAATTAAGCTGTTTAGCCAGGACCGCGAGTTCCTTCTTCCCTTTGCAGGCGCCATTTTCTGCCTCAACGCGCATCTTCAGGTTGGTTTTTGTGTCGGTACATACGACTTCGCCCAGCAACTCTGCAAATCGGGCCGCGTGCTCAGCCTCTTCGAACGCTATTCTTTTATACGCTTCGGCGATTTCCGGGTATCCTTCCCGGTCGGCCTGCCTGCTCATGGCGAGATACATACCGACTTCGGTGCATTCTCCCGTAAAGTTCATTTTTAGACCTTCGATGACCCTTGGATCAACATCCGCGGCGGTACCGATGACATGCTCATCGGCCCAGGTCAGCTCCCCGGCTGCCTGCTCCTTGAACTTTTTCGGAGTTGAATCGCATTGTGGACATTTATCCGGCGCCTTCTCTCCTTCATACACATACCCGCAAGCTGAACAAACAAATCTTGTCATCTCTTTTTCTCCTTTTATTTGATTTTGACCATATCTTTAATTTTTTCACTCAGTACGCCTCGGAATTGGATAAAACTTCCTTCTCATCTACCCTGGCACGGAATACCCGATACACCCAAACCTTGTATGCGATGACAATGGGGACAAAAATCACTGCGACAGCCGTCATGATGACAAGGGTGTATTGGCTTGAAGACGAATTGAATATCGTCAGGTTGTATGCAGGATCAATGCTGGAGGGTATCAGGCTGGGAAACAGTCCGGCAACTCCCGTGAAGGTCACAAAAACAATGGTAACACATGAGGAAGCAAATGCTTTGAACATGGCATCCTTTACCGTAAAATATTTCACGGCGATCAATGCCGCCACCGCTATGACCGGTATGAGCAAGAGAACTGGCCATTTGAAATAATTGTCATAGAGTCTGGTGGCGAATTTTGTGTACCCGAGGAAAACTACGGCTACGATAAGCAGCGGGATCCAAAGATTTCCGGCCATCCGTCGTGCCCGGCTGCTAAGCTCGCCGTTTGTCTTCACAGACGCATAAAGCGCCCCGTGGACGGCAAAAAGAAGTACAAAAAGCACCCCTGTAACCAGACCATAGGGATTGAGCAGGGCAAGGAACGAACCGTGGTAACCGGAACCATCCATCGGCAGTCCTTCGAATATGTTGCCGAACGCAACACCGAAGAGCAATGCGGGCACAAAACCGGACAAGATGATGGCGACATCGGATGATAATTTCCAGGAGGGGTTATCAACCTTCCCCCGGAACTCAAACGCGACGCCCCGGATAATCAATGCGAACAGGAGGAGGAGCAACGCGGTATAGAGGTAGCTGAACATTAGCGCATAGGTGGTGGGAAAGGCGGCAAATGTAGCGCCTCCCGCGGTAATGAGCCATACTTCATTGCCGTTCCACACAGGTCCTACTGAATTAACAAGAACTCTTTTTTCCATATCGCTTTTGCCGAGCATACCGGAAAGCATGCCCGTGCCCAGAACGAATCCGTCGAGCATAAAATATACGGCCCATAATACAGACCAGAGAATAAACCAGGTGATTTGCAGTTCCATTTTAATTCCTCCTTTCAGTGGCGTAACTGATACTTGTCAGGATGCCGTCAGGACCTTTTCTGGAATATTTTGCCAGCAGGTAGATGTCGATGACGGCAAGCCCCCCGTACAGAAGCGTAAATCCGAGCAGCGACCCCACGACCTGTACGGTGCTGATTGACTTCGATACCGCATCGGATGTCTTGAGAACGCCATAGACTATCCAGGGCTGACGTCCCACTTCGGCGACAATCCACCCGAGTTGCCCGGCAATGTAAGGCAAGGGAAGGGAGAAGAGCACAACTGACAGGAATAACTTGTACTTTTCAAAATCTTTTTTCCCTGACAGGTATACTCCCAGCATTGAAATAAAGGTCATAAACATCCCCAGGGCAACCATAATCCTGAAACTCCAGAATGTGGGCAGGACGGGCGGGCGCAATTCTTTGGGGAAATCCTTGAGCCCCTTAACTTCACCATTGGCGTCGTGGACGGCAAGGAAGCTGACCAGGTTCGGGATGTTGAGCCACGCGATGCTGTTGCGTTCGTTATCTACATCGGGGAACTGAATAAGGCTCAGTGGAACGCCTCGCTGCGTTTCCCAGACGGCTTCCATGGCGGCAAGCTTGGTCGGCTGAGTCTTGGCAATCTCTACGCCGTGGAATTCACCGGTAACCGCGACCAGGATGCAGGCAACGAGGCCAAATATGGAAGCTGCCCGGAATGATCGCTTGAAGAATGTCATCTCATTCCTGCGCACCAAGTGCCATGCGGAGATGCCCATGACAAAGAACGCGGCAACGACATAGCCTGAAGTAACGGTGTGGGCGAATTTGATCAAGCCATAGGGATTAACGAGCATGGCGACAAAATCGATCATCTCGGCACGGACCTGACCGGCAGTATTCGTTACCAGATGGTACCCGACGGGATGCTGCATCCAGCCATTGGCCAAGAGGATCCAGAGAGCGGATAGATTGGTCGCAACTGCGACTATCCAGATGGAAATGGCATGCATCTTTTTTGATATCTTATTCCATCCGAAGACCCACACCCCAATAAAGACCGATTCGAGAAAAAAGGCCACCATCGCCTCGATGGCGAGAGGAGCGCCGAATATGTCTCCCACATACTTTGAATATTCTGCCCAGTTCATCCCGAGCTGGAACTCCATCGTAATTCCCGTAACGATCCCAAGAATAAAGTTGATGAGAAAGAGCTTGCCCCAGAATTTGGCCATCTTCAGCCATGTCTCATCATTGGTCATCACATAACGCGTCTCAAAATACGCGATGAGGATGGACAACCCGAGAGTAAGGGGCACGAAAATGAAGTGGAACATGCCGGTTACGGCAAATTGCCACCTGCTTAAAGTGAGAACGTCCATAATGCCTCCTTTTTAAAAAATTTCTGATTAGTGGTTAATGTTTGATTTCACTATCATCATTAACAAGGTCTAATTTATTGGCGCCCGGGAAAGAATATTTTCCATCAAAGGTCATGACCGGGATTACGCACCTAACAGGATCTTATTTGTCCACTATGCACGAAAAAAATTTATCTCCCCGCCAAGTGCTTCAGGGTAACACTGGATAATATTTCCCTCATGCTTTTTTGAACCTCTTTCCAGACGGGATGCACCGTACATGAAATATCCCGGCTGCATATCCCGGCGGCCATTATGCACCGATTGGGCACTATGGGACCTTCTACCGTCTCCACGATCTCCAGAAGCGAGATATTCTCGGCAGGTCGACCGAGCTTAAAACCACCGCCCGCCCCGCGATAAGACTTAACAAGCCCGGATTTATTAAACTGCTGAAAAATCTTTGCGAGAAACGTCTGTGGAACCTCCATTTTGGCGGCAATATCACTGAGCAATGAAACCTTGTCCACCGGTTGACTTGCCAGGTACACCATTCCTCTTATTGCGTAATCACCTTTCCGGCTGATCTGTAGCATAAATCAAATAACTCCAATAAGACCTTTTTTGTCCCGTACAATATTAGACCGCACTTGTCAAGTAATTTGATAAGAATTTCCCCCCAAGAATATTCATGATGCCGCCGGGCAAATATATTTCTTGACAATATTGATTGTTCGTAATATGGACTAATCAATATTCAGCCTGCAAGGAGGTCCCATGACGGATGATGACCGTTTGATCTATCTCACATCGATGGCCCAACAGACACTAGTGCATCATACAAACGCCGCGTTGTCGAAAGCAGGATTGAAGGTGACCACTGCCCAAGCGGGGGTCCTTTTCTTCCTGAAGGAGAAATACATGTGCATAATGTCTGAAATAGGGCAGGTATTCGATATCGACAATTCCGCGGTCACCCGTCTGATCGATCGTCTGGAAAAAAACGGCTTCGTCAAACGGCAGGTCCCTCCGGAAAATAG
>JAPLJZ010000253.1 GCA_026388335.1 Deltaproteobacteria bacterium | reverse complement strand
TCTTTAATTGTTGATGCCTTATCGCGCAATTGCTTAGCTCGTTGAATTTCTTCGTTACTGATAGAAACTTGTCTCGCCATGGCGCACCTCCATGTCGAGTATATAGCATGGTGTCATCTTGAACGCAACACGGAATTAGAATTGAACGAGAAAGAGATTTCAAAAGGGTTCCCACCTTGCTCTACGAACTTTCGTTGAGCCTCCTGAATGACATGTTCTCGAATTTTTGATTGGTTCTGCTCGCTATCCGGAAGTTTGCCATCTTTCAAATATAGGTTGGTCACTTCAATGCCTATTTTTCTTTGCCCTTCAATTATGACATCTGGTTTGTCTCCATGCTTCACCTGTCCCTCTGGAAGGGGATATACTCGACGGAAGCGCTCGAAGTAGTATCGTTCTTTTTCTTGGTTGGTCATTATTTTCATTGTCGAGTTAACAGTCATTTTTATGCGAATTCCATGAAATGCTAAACGAAGATCTATGATAACCTGCGCCAAAAAAAAATAACCAAAGAACCTATTTGCCAGAACGTACAGGAAGTGCCCGGAGGCCGTTGATGGCGGACTGGCGAACCCAGGGCCGTTGGCCAGTGGCGAAACAGAAGTAGGAGGCTTCGGAACCGCGCGTCTCCGAAGCCCAAGGATAAGAACAGGACAAATGAATCAAGTCAGTTGTTTTTATGTTACCGCATTGAGCGCAACAATCTTCTTTATATCCATTTTTGCTCCAATCAAACAACGCCGCCAACTCATCCTGCGTCGGCATCCGCCAGTCCATATAACCGCCGCCACGATAATTCTCGCAATAGGCCTTGGCGTCCGCCCAGATGATATCTTTCCCGTTATCCTTTGCCGCCCACATCAGGTTCGTTTTCGTGTCTAGGACCGTCCCGTTGTCGTAGGCGATGAAATGACCATCCCTGGCGGTTTTTATAGAGCAGTCCCCCCTTTTATTTGCAAATTTTAACAAATCACAATCTCCCAATTCACACGCCTTCTGTGCATCAAGGCAGCCAAGCTTTTTGTTGCCCTGCTGTAAATAATCAATCCCCCGGTTGTGGTAGGCCGCCACAAGGTCCGGTTTTAGGCGGATGGCCTTGTTGAAATCCTCAATAGCTCGCTGGTACTGGCCGAGCTTGTCATAAGCAAGCCCCCTGTTGACATAGGCCTTGTCATCATCCGGCCGCAGTCGGATTGCCTCATTGTAGTCATTGATAGCGCGTTGATATTGGGCAGTCGCAGCGTAAGCAAGCCCTCTAACGCTATAGACATTGGCATAATCAGGTTGCAACCGGATAGCATCGTTGGAATCTTCTATGGCGCGCTGATACTGGCCGAGGGTATAGTAAGCACGCCCCCGGTTGTAGTAGGCCGTGGCGTTATTAGGTTCCAGGCGGATGACCTCATTAAAATCCTCAATGGCACGCTGATGTTTCCCGAGGTTAACATAAACGTTGCCCCGGTTACCGTAAGCCAACACGTGACCAGGTTTCAGAAGGATGGCTTCGTTATAGTCCGCTATAGCCCGCTGATACTGGCCGAGCTTTTGGTAAGTAAGCCCCCTGTCATAGTAAGCCTTAGCATCATCCGGCTTCAGATGGATTGCCTTATCGTAGTCCTTGATGGCCTGCTGGTACTGGCCCAAGTAGGCATAGGCATCTCCCCGCATAGAGTAAATATACGGATCATCCGGCTTCAGTCTAATGGCTTGATCGAAGTCCTTGATGGCTCGCTGGGGCTGGTCCAAGAGGCAATAAGCAAATCCCCTCCCGGTGAAAGCCTCTGCAAAATTGGGTTTCATGCGGATAGATTCATCGTAGTCCCTGATGGCCTGCTGGTGATGGTTCTGACTGTAATAATAAAGACCCCGGCTCCAGTAAGCCTCCGCAAAATCAGGCTTCAGGCGAATGGCTTCATTGAGATATACAATAGCCTTCCCGGGATCAGTGTATTTTCCATCGGTCCAAAGGGCAATTGCTTTGTCCCACCAGTCCAGCGCCGAAATCCCCTGGGAGGCATCCTGGAATTCTTTTTTAAGTTCTGCCTGCTTTTGCTTCGACTTCCCACTTTTCCGGTTTTCTCCCTCCAGCATGGCGATCTTCTTCAGCAGCGCCTTCTCCCGCACACGGGCCTGGTTAAGCTGTTCCAGGTGGATTCTGTCTTGCAGAAGTTTCTTGACTCTGCCTTCCAGAACCGATGTATCCACAATTATCTTGACAACGACATCAATGCCGAAGGCATCCCCGATGACGTAGTTCTTCTGGGAAACAACTTCGGCCTTCAAGACGCCAGCCGCCAAGGCAAGAATTTCGTCTTTATCGACCTGGCTATTTTTCACCACAGTAAGACTCTCGATATATGTTCCCGCCATTTCCAAAGCTTCCCGTTTCGCCTTGGCAACAGCAGAAATCCGGGCATCATCGGGTGACTGACTGCCACCGAAAGCTTGCTTGACGGTGTGGGTTACGGTTTGGATTTCTCCAATGGCTGAGACGGGGAGGAGTAACAAAAGAATCAATAAGGTGGCGAGGATAGTTCTCACAAAAACCTCCTGCGATTTGTCTTGGTCAAGAAGTAGGGAACAAATGCTTAAATGTCAACAAGATTCCGACCACACGATACGCATTGCCGCTTGAAGAATCAGATGATCTCGGGCTAACCGGCACGCTGCTTTTTTACGCCTCCGGTTGTATGATTTGATGAACTGGATTTTGGTATGAACTCGATTTTCAGATGGCAGCCAACAGCTTGGGCATATTTTTTCAGGGTTGTCAGGGAAGGTGCATGCTTTCCAGCGGATTCCAAGCGTGAAACAGCACTTTTGGTCGTTCCCATCAACTCCGCAACCGCCTCCTGGGTGAGACCGGACTTAGAACGTGCCGACAACATCTCACGGACAAGAGTATATTCTTCTTCCAGATCATTGTATGCCTTGTTGAATCCTTCCCGTTTTTGGGCATTCTTGAGAAATGCCTTATGGTCATGGGAAACAGGGTCGTATTTTAATTCATCCATTCTGTACCTCCTTCATCCTTTTCCGGGATATCTTCAGTTCATGCTCTGGCGTGTCCGGTGTTTTCTTGATAAACACATGAAGAATTACGACTCGTTGACCGATAACAAAACAGTAAAACACCCGTCCGATACCTTCGCGACCCCGGGGCCTCAATTCGAAAAGACCGCCACCCATAGCCCGTGAATGCGGCATGCGCAAATTCGGTCCGAACTCCATCAACAACTCCACAATCCGTGCATAATCGGCCAATATGCCGTCAGGCCAGCTTTCGATCTCAGCTTTAACCCGCGAATGGAAGTAGGCGATGGAATAACTCATGGGCGTATGGTTAGCGTATATGCTAACTAATGTCAACGGTAATTTTTCCGCAACCGACAATCAACGTTTATCTCCCGGAGAATAAAGCGCCCTTGATTCTATGTATGAAATGTGTAAAGTACCTTCCATGAAGCATTTTTCCTATCCATCATGTTATAGCCTGATCAACAAAAAGGCTTGTTCGCTTATATGCTTGTTTTTGATTGGTTTATTCTTGTTTATGCCGATTACGGCAACGGCGGGTCCGCTGGAAATTCGGATCGGCAAAGATACCCTCCAATCCTTCATCGATGCGGCCTTCCCCCTGATCATTAAGCAGGAGATCGTCATCCTCGACGCTATCAAAGTGCCGTTGGCGGTTACCCTGTCCAATCCCGGAAAATTGCAGTTTGATAAACGGGAAGACGCCAAGACCACCGCCCTGACTATCGCCATGGACTTCGATGTGACCAGCAGCTCCGGACTGATTCAACAGGTCCGCGGCAGGGTCAACGGCAACATCAGCATCTCTCTCTCCCCGGGTCAGGAAGACATTCTCCTTGCCTTCCAGGGAATCCAGTTGGATATCTCTCCCTTGCTGAAGCTCGTCATCGCGCCCTTATCCAAGCCCGTCAAGGTCCCTCTCCCGAAGATCATCCCCATCAAGATCCAGGACAATACTGTTTACGGACGGTTCCAGGACCTCTCCTTAACCGTGGACGGTGAGGTCCTGATCGTGAAGGGACAAGTCTATTTCACAAAGAAATCGGATAAATGAAATTGCTCCCCGCGCTGCCCCCCACGTCACTGCAAGTCACGCGGCTTTTTTCTCAACCAGCGCCACGCCGCAATAAGCAGGTCCGGATGGCGGAGACATGTTTTCGTCCGTATCCAGGGTTTTCTCGCCGTCGCCGCCTGGAGCAGGTCATCGAAGTCCCCAAAGCTAAGGTGACGCATCTTCTTGATAATCAATGTTTCCAGGGCAATCTTGTCTTTCATCATTGCCAGCAGGTTATCTCGATATGCGGCAACTGCTTGTTTCCCCTTAATTATTGCCTCCACCGCCAAGACCCCGCTGATACAGGCCAGATCAATCCCGCCGCCGTGGAGGGGCGAGGTAAGGCCGGCGGCATCCCCGACCAGAAGAATATTTTCATGGACCAGGTCGGGAAGGATACGAGCGGGAATCAGCCCGCCCCCCTTCCTGAGAACGGTCGCCTCCCCCAGGGATTCCTTCTCCATTACTTCATGAAGTAAGACCCTTATATCTAAAGTGAATTGCCTGTCGGCACTACCTGTATAAACCACTCCCACGTTCGCTGTCCGTTCGTCCCTGGGGAAAATCCAGTAATAACCAGGGAGATATTCCGGCTTGATATAGGGTATAAACCCGACCTTGATCGTCTGCTGCAGATGGGAAAAATCACCTTCCAGGACATATTGGTAGGCCAGCAGACATTCCCGCTGATATTCCCGGGAAAAACCATATGCCTGGGACGTCACGGACGGCGCTCCGCTCGCATCAATGACCCAATCGTAATTGGTTTTTATTTCCGTTAGTTTATGGGCGCTGATTTTTCCTCCCGGACTAATGACAACGCCAAGATTCGCCGCCTTTGTCGCCAGATGCCGCTGCCAGGCGCGGCGATCCATCATCCAGAGGTTGCGGTAATCCCGGATGGCCAGCCGATGAACGCCCTGCGCCTCAAAGAGGATTGTCTCCACTTTATAGAGCAGACCGGCCGCGGGTTTTTCAAGAAGCCCCAGGGAATCAAAGATGCATTCGCCGCAAACGATATGGTCGCCGATTTCTCCCTTCTCGAAGAGGACGACCTCCATACCCTGCCGGGCGGCGGCAATCGCCCCATACAGGCCTCCCGGCCCGCCGCCGATAATCGCCAGACGTAGGCCCATGATCCGTTATCCCGATCCCTTCCCCTGGAGGGCGGTCTGGGTATAGCCCTCGCGCACCGATTTTTTCGTAGCTTCCTTTTCTGACATATTATTCCGACCATTTTTTGCCTGCTTCTCGAAAGCGATTCATAGCGGCAAGGCAGGTTATTAAATAATCTGTGGCACGCAATCATGCAACTTTTTTATTTAAAATCTTTGACAAAACCAGTCTGTAAGGGATACCTTGGCAACACTAACCCTTAGGGAATGCCTGAATTTGAGGGTATAAATGGAAACGCTGCCCTATCTTATCGTCATTATGCTGCTGGCTGGTTTTATCCAGGGATTTTCAGGCTTTGGCTCCGTTCTTCTCTCCCTGCCGCTGCTGGCCCTTTTTTTGGATATCAAGACGGCCATCCCGCTTGTGGCGCTGATGGGCGTCATACTGACCGTCTTTCTCCTTATTCCCCTCTGGAAAGATCTGGAATGGCCCCGGATATGGCCGCTTTTACTCGGGGCCCTTCCCGGTGTTCCCATCGGCATCTTTATACTGAAATCGCTAAACAGCCGACTTCTTCTTACTTTTCTGGGATTGATACTGGTCTGTTATTCCTTGTATAGCCTGCTGTTCAAGGTGGCCGGTCGAAAACTGAACGTACGCTGGGCCTATTTCAGCGGGTTTCTGGCCGGCTGTTTCGGCGGCGCCTTCAGCGCGGCGGGACCGCCAGTAATCGTTTATGTCTCCATACAGTCCTGGCGCAAAGAGCTGATAAAATCTACCCTACAGGGGTTTTTTCTCATATCCGGCCTGATGGTCATTATTGGTCAGACCTTCACCGGTCTGATAACCTCTCAGGTGCTCGAACTTTTTCTCTACTCCCTCGCTCCCCTTGCCCTGGGGACTTATGCCGGTCATTTCTTTTTCGGCAAGATCCGGGAAGAGACATACCGTCAGGTTATCCTGATTCTGCTACTTTGCCTCGGCATCTTCACCATCTGGAACGCCGGCTGAGGATCACGGGAAGATATCCTTTCAGCTTTATATGGATATGACGGTCCGGATGTGATATAGGCGCTTTCAATCTTCACTACACACTACATCTTTTGTTACCCTAAAATGCTTGGAGGCGGGACTATGGAAATCAAGATGCCCATCAAATTTCACGGCAACTATGTACTGTCGATCCGCAGCGGCGATCAGGAAGACCGGGAACGCTGCCAGAAGCTGACGATCCGCCAGCTTGCCACGGAAGAACAGCAACATGCTTACAAGAATCTGTCGCCCGAAGAGACGCCCACCCACCAGATCACCTTTTACGATTTCGGGTGCAAGCGGATCATCGAGGGAATTATCAAGGAGAACGCCGAGGACAAAGCTTCTTTCCGAGTCAAGGAAAAGGAATACACCTTCATGCCCTTTGTGCCAAAAGGCTGAAGTCGCAGGCAATATTCGAATTATTCACAACAGGGCCTTCGGAGGACGACGGAACATACATGCAGGCATACAAAATTCACAAGTTGGTCATTGCCGCCGATATTAAAGAAGACGCCTGTGACTTTTATCGCGAGGAAATAGGTGGCACCCTGCCCGATGTGATTGAAGAACTGCCATCTTCGATGGAAGTATGCTGTGACGACGGCACTTTTAAAACGATCAAAGCGCGCATCAACGAGGAACTGGACAACCGCAATACCTGGCTGAGATTGGGCGTCCCCTGCGACCTCCACTGGCCATTTGTCATCGGAACCCTGCCCTGACGGACCATCCATCAGGGATTCTCACATATCGCTCCGCCTTATCGAGGCACCCATTAGGTTCTCTCCGCCCGGCGAGCTTCTTCCACAAGGCGCTGCACTCTTTTGAAATCCTTGCGGAAACGGACGGGCAGGCCCTGCGGATCCAGGGCATTGGTCCGGGTGCAACTGTCCACCCCGGCCGGGCGAACCCGGGCAATCGCGTCAAAGGTATTCTCCGGGGACAGCCCGCCTGCCAGGATCACCGGCAGCGGGCTGATACTGACCAGCCAGGCGGCCACATCCCAGTCGCACGTTTCCCCCGTGATGCCCACAAAACCCTCCACCGGCTGTTCGGTGTCATTACCGGCGCCGCCTTGAGTCCCCAGCACCGTATCGGTCATGAAAAAATCACTGATTGGCCCGAAGGCGTCAACGAGTGCGCCGATACCAATGCGGATGGCGGCAGCGGAGATCGTCGCTGTCGCCGCAACCGGCCGGGGCAACGGCAGGGAGCGCATGATTTGCATTCCGGGATAACGGTTCCTGATATTTTCCTGCAAACAGATATATTTCTTGATATATTCAAGCTGTTCAACGTGTTTGCCATTTGACGACGGGATATGCTCACAAAAATGGATAATGTCCGGCTCGTAGTAGTCCAAAACCCGCAACACTTCATCCTCTTCATTGAAGAGGGGGATCAGGCTGCTTTTTGCCGCCGTTCCGGCGGTTAATCGGACTACCTCCCGGATGGCCGGATCGCGCCAATTTTCCCGGTCCAGGATAACACTGCCGATGTGATCGACGCCCAACTCGATTAATTTTTCCGCCTCCCCTGGATCCTGGACCTCATAAATCTGAATAATGATTTTCTGCATGTCTTCCTCTCCGGCCTTGATGCGTTGCTAATTCATTATGTTTGAATGTTTGCCCCGACCTACTATGTTTTCCCGCCGGGTTCAAGACCTTTCATGGGCGATTCATCCTCCCAGGCCATCCGGGCATCATCATTCTACCTTACGCATTTCTTGACAAGGCCCCGCCTGTGTGTTACCCAGCTATGCAATTTAAGGAATGAAATAAAATGCTTATCCCGTCCCCATCCCTGCCGGCGCTAAAGGGCCGTTTCCCCTTTCGCCTCGCTGCAACCTCCTATATAATACCCGACGCCATTGTCCCCAATGTCCGGTTTACCGGACCTTTTGTTGACGAAGTGGAGCTGGTCCTGTTTGAAAGCCGTTTTGCTGAAAGCTTGCCTACCCCCAAAGAAATCGAAGAGTTGAGCAGCCTGGTCCGGGAATACGACCTGTCCTACAACGTGCATCTGCCAACGGACGTTTTTTTAGGCCATTCCGACTCAGAAATTCGCCTACAGGCCTGCGACACGATCCTGCGCTTTTATGAGCGCACCCTGCCCCTCCACCCAACCTTATACGTCCTGCATCTGGAAAAGAACCCGCCGGGGGACACAGAACATGATAATACCTCGGATTGGCGGGGTAATCTCCTCTATTCCCTCGAAAATCTCCTTGAACGGGGCATGCAGCGCAACCTGCTCGGCATCGAAAACATCGATTATCCCTTCCAGTGGATTTATCCGCTTATCAAAGAGTTAGGTCTGAGCATATGCCTTGATATCGGCCATCTTCTGGCGCAGCAGGAAGAGCTGACAACATACATAGAGGCATATGGCGAGGAGATCGCTATGCTACATCTCCATGGCGTGGCAGATCAGAAGGATCACCGGTCCCTACAGGAGATATCCCATAACGACTGGCATATCATATCAGAATTCTTGATTAATTATCGCGGCGGCGTCTCCTTGGAGGTGTTTTCGCTTAAAGATCTAACCACCTCGATGGAGAGAATGTCCGACTTACTGACCTCCGTGAAGGATGATAAACTTGCTGAACTGGAGGTACCCGGCTTGATCGGAATCGGAAATTCCAAGAGGAGAGCTTTATGGCGGAGATAATCCTGGTCACCGGGGGAAGCCGTAGCGGCAAAAGCACCTTCGCCCAGCAACTGGCCGAATCTCTTTCCGAAACAAGGACATACCTCGCTACCTGCCCGGTCATCGACAGGGAAATGGCGGAACGAATCGAAAAACACCGCCGGGACCGGCAAGACCGGCGCTGGCAAACCATCGAGGAAGAAACCGACCTGGCCCGCGCCTTATGCCAGAGGGTGTGGGAAGGCAGGGGAAAGGGAGAAGGTGAAGAGAAGAAGGAGGGGGTCATCCTCGTTGATTGCCTTACCCTCTGGATCAATAATCTCCTCTACCAGGCCGAAAAACAAGGCGCCTCATTATCCGAAGAAGACATCGTCGCGGCGTCCCAAGAAGTCCTACAGGCAGCGTGGTCATGTGAGGGCACAGTTATCTTCGTCAGCAACGAGGTCGGGCTGGGCATCGTTCCCGATCATTTCTCCGGACGGCTTTTCCGGGATCTGGCCGGACGATGCAACCAGGTCTTTGCTCGGGAGGCCGACGCCGTGGTTTTCATGGTCAGCGGCATCCCCATGTGGATTAAAGGAAAGGAACTTAGATAAGGACATGAGACTACTCGAAACGATTATGCAGCAGATCCCCCGTACCGATGGGGAAGCCCGATCCGCAGCCCGGGCGCGGCTTGAACAGTTGACAATGCCCTACTGGGCGCTGGGCCGTCTTATGGACCTGGCCGAAGAACTTGCGGGAATGACGGGGAAAATGCCCCCGGTCGTGGCGCGGAAAACCATCGTCACCATGGCGGCGGATCACGGCATCACCGCCCAGGGGGTAAGCGGTTATCCCCGGGACGTCACCGTGCAGATGGTGCACAATATTGTAAGCGGCGGGGCGAGTATCAATGCCCTGGCCCGCCTGGCAGGTGCCAGGGTCGTGGTTGTGGATATGGGGGTGGCCGGCGATCTTTCGGACCTGGCCCAAAAGGGACATATCATCTCGAAAAAGATCGGCAGCGGAACGCGGGACATGACCCAGGGACCGGCCATGAGTCGCGAAGAGGCTCTCCGGGCCATTGAGGCAGGGATCGAAATCGCCCAAGAGCTAGGGGCGACGACGGACATCTTCGGCACCGGGGAAATGGGGATCGGGAACACCACTCCCAGCAGCGCCATTGTGTCCTTATATGGTCACATCCCGGTCAGCGAGGTCACTGGCCGGGGCACGGGGATCAACGACCAACAACTGGCCAACAAGATTGCCATGATCGAAAAGGCTATTCAAATCAATGACCCGGATATAACGGATCCCCTCGATATTCTTTCGAAAGTGGGGGGATTCGAGATCGGCGGGATTGCCGGCCTGATCCTGGGGGCCGCCTCACAGCGGAAACCCGTCCTGGTGGATGGGTTCATCTCCACGGCGGGGGCGTTAATCGCCGCCCATATCGAACCGCTCACCAAGGATTTCATGATCGCTTCCCACCGGAGCATGGAGATCGGCCACCGGATCGCCCTGGATTGTCTGGGCAAAAAGCCGCTCCTCGATCTGGATCTCCGCTTGGGAGAGGGAACAGGGGCGGCGTTGGCCATGTCCTTTGTCGAGGCCGCGGTGCGGATTTTGACGGAAGTGGCCACCTTCGCTGAGGCCAGCGTTTCCAAAGCTGATACATGAAAGCTTTTTTTGCCGCAATCCAGTTTCTAACTATTATTCCTCTACCGGGGACAAAAAACATCCGTGAGGCGGATATCGAGAGATGTGCACCTTTCTTCCCCGTAGTGGGCCTGCTGATCGGTTGTCTGGTTGCCTTGTTTGACTATTTCGTCTCCGGCCTTTTCCCGTCCTTACCCGCCTCTGTGCTGACGGTCCTGGTGCTCCTGACCATTACCGGTGGCCTCCACATGGACGGCCTTGCCGATACCGCCGACGGCGTCTTTAGCGTCCGGTCCCGGGAAAGGATGCTGGAGATCATGCGTGACAGTCGCATCGGCGCCATGGGGGTCCTGGCCATTGTCTTCATTATCGCCCTGAAAATCGCCGCCCTGGTTCCCCTGACGCTCCCGCAACGCCTGGCGATCCTCGTTTTAATGCCCATCGGCGGCCGTTTCGCCATGCTCCTGATGCTGACGGCCCTGCCCTACGCCCGCAAAGATGGGGGCTTGGCGACATTATTCATCACCCGACGCTCCTGGCTGAATCCTGCTTTTGCAATTATTTTTTTAGGGATCGCCGGATGGTTGCTCGGCGCCTGGATGGGGCTGGTCGCCGCTCTGACGGCGGTTGTCGCCGCCGGGCTGGTATCCTGGTACATTTACCATAAATTGGGCGGGTTTACCGGCGACACCATCGGCGCAGCTTCCGAAATAACGGAAACGGTCCTCGCCTTGGCCGGACTTGTCTGTATTAACTGACGACCGGGATGGGGTTAGGATTTTATGCCTCTTGAATATCAAATCATCATTGCTGTCGTCCTGGATCTGATCTGCGGGGATCCCCGGTGGTTTCCCCATCCGGTGAAATTGATCGGGCGCTTTGCCCTTTTCTGTGAGCCCGCTTGCCGGAAAGCAATCCCCAATCCGCGTATGGCCGGTGTAATCACGGTTGTATTCGTACTATCGGCAACCGCCTGGATTGCCTGGGGTATCGTCTTCGTCGCCGGCTTGCTTCACCCCTGGCTGGGGGACGTCATCTCCATCCTGCTCATCTACACCACCCTGGCCGCCCGTGATCTCTCCCGCCATAGCATGGAAGTCTATGAGAACCTCAAGAAGGGAGATCTGCCCGAAGCGAGGCGGCGGGTAGGCAGAATTGTGGGGCGGGATACGGATGTCCTCGATGAACAAGGCATCGTACGGGCCACCGTGGAGAGCGTCGCCGAAAATACCGCCGATGGTGTTACGGCCCCCCTGCTTTTCGCCTTCTTAGGCGGCCCGGTCGGGGCGCTTCTTTACAAGGCCGTCAACACCCTCGATTCGACCTTCGGCTACAAAAATGAACGCTACCGGAAGTTCGGCTGGGCCGCCGCCCGCCTGGATGACCTGGTCAACTATCTTCCCGCCCGCCTGACGGCGATCCTCGTCCCCGCCGCCGCTCTTCTTACCGGCTTAAATGCCCGTAATTCCATAAAGATTATCTTCCGGGACGCCCACTGCCACCCCAGCCCCAATTCCGGTTTGTTAGAGGCATCCATGGCCGGTGCCCTCGGGGTCCAACTTGGCGGTCTGAACTATTATTTCGGCCAACCTTCGGAACGGCCTACCATGGGAGATCCCCTGCGCCCCATCGAAAGCCGGGACATTGTCAGGGTCAACACCCTGATGTTTGTCACCTACGGCCTCCTCCTAGCAGGATGCCTGGCTTTCTACATCTGGAGATCATAAAACTGACCAATTCATCAGATAAAAACGGCAAAATGTTTCGTCAATTCACTTTACAATTCCAACAGATAACCCCTGCCGGAGCTCCGGCAGACTTTCATGAAAGAAGTTTGTCGCCGACGAAAAGCTAAGCCGGAGCGGCCCAGTGGGCAGCGATCGGCTTGCGCGGCTTGTTGTGGTTTTTAAACAGCACCGACTCATTTATTTCTATTTATTTCAAATGTTGGCTTGCACAGCATGCTTAAAAATGGCGTCTACTATTTCTGCCCAAACCCCTTTTGGCATGTCATGCCCCATTCCATTAATTATAAATAATCTTGCTCCCGGTATTACTCGAGCTGTATCTTTTCCTCCTTCGACCAGTATCAGCGGATCATCAGCCCCATGAATTACAAGTGTTGGAACCTTAATAGATGAAAGCGACGGTCTTCGATCGCCATTGGCAATAAGAGCTATGTTTTGACGTGCCATTCCCTGCGGGTAGTATGAACGATCATAGCTCTTCTCTATGAACGTTCGAGCTCTCTTTTCCTCAAATGGAAATCCGGGACTCCAAATCCTCCGCCATATATTCATATTGTGTTCAACATATGCTTCGCGTCCCTCTGGTGCAGGCGCGAGAACAGCAGCTATTGTTTCCGGTTTCGCCTGCGGAAGATCAGGATTTCCTGTGGTCGACATTATTGAAGTCAGACTCAGGGCATGTTTTGGATGTCGATAGGCGATAACTTGGGCTATCATACCGCCCATTGAAGCGCCGCAAATATGTGCCTTCTCAATGCCTAAAGCATTAAGTAAACCAACGGCGTCATCTGCCATATCATCAAGGGAATATGCTGATTCCACCGGCTTACCTTCCATTGCAGCTTTGATTGCAGCCTGAAAGTCAGGAATTCCTGCTTCTTCAAATTTTGTCGAAAGACCTGCATCTCGGTTGTCAAACCGAATCACAAAGTAACCTTTTTTTGCTAATAACTCGCAGAATTCGACCTCCCAAAAAATCATCTGAGCACCATTACCTGCAACTAATAATAATGCAGGGAATGAACTATCACCGAAAGTATCATATTCAATCTGGATTCCATTAGCTGTCACATTAGGCATTGCTTATTCCTTTTCCTGTTAATATCATGAATTACTATATTTATCTTGACCCACAACGAAAAGCTCACGGGGAGGCGTAGGGGCACGCCTTTCCCGTGAAGCGCTTTGTTAGGCATGGCATCAGCGACCGGTCATCTTCTCCAGCTTTTCGGGATACCGAGCACCATGCACAGTGATCTTTGAAGCCGCGCTGTCGATCTCTCGAATATCGTCGGCTGTAAGTTCGACGGTAACCGCTCCGATATTCTCGTCCAGGCGGTGCAGCTTCGTAGTGCCGGGGATCGGAACGATCCACGGCTTCTGGGCAAGCAGCCAAGCCAGTGCGATCTGAGCGGGTGTTGCCTTTTTCCGCTGACCGATCTTACCGAGCAGATCAATCAACGCTTGATTCGCCTTGAGCGCCTCCGGCGTGAAGCGAGGGAGCGTGCTGCGGAAGTCGGAGCTGTCGAAGGTCGTTTTCTCGTCGATCTTCCCCGTGAGAAAACCCCTTCCCAGCGGGCTATAGGGAACGAAGCCGATGCCGAGTTCTTCGAGAGTCGGTATCACTTCCTTCTCAGGGGTTCTAGTCCACAGCGAGTATTCGCTCTGGAGAGCAGTAAGTGGCTGAACGGCGTGTGCGCGACGGATTGTTTGAACGCCTGCTTCAGAAAGGCCAAAGTGCTTGACCTTGCCTTGCTGAATCAGATCCTTTACGGCTCCCGCCACATCTTCGATCGGCACGTTCGGGTCAACCCGATGCTGATAGAGCAAATCAATTCTCTCGACCTTGAGCCGCTTGAGCGAGCCTTCGACGGCCTGCTTGATGTGCTCTGGCCGACTGTCCAGTCCCGGCGCACCCTTCATTCCGCGGGGGTCGGAATTGGGGCTGAGGTCGAACCCGAATTTGGTGGCAATCACCACTTGCTTGCGGAAGGGAGCGAGGGCTTCGCCCACAAGCTCTTCGTTGATGAACGGACCATAGACTTCGGCAGTGTCAAAAAACGTGATGCCGCGTTCCACGGCTTCCCGGAGAAGGGAAGTCATTTCCTCTTTGTCTTTGGGTGGACCGTAAGAAAAGCTCATTCCCATACAGCCGAGGCCGACAGCCGAAACTTCCAGGCCGCTTTTTCCCAATTTACGTTTTTGCATTTTTTGCCTCCTATAAAAAGTCTGGGCGGATGGCAAACCATAGCGCCGATGGTTCGCCATAATATTAGTCATTTCAACGGATTTTTCCACTTGATCCCAGGAAAGCGCGAGAAGTCCGTATCGGTGGAGATCAATTCACAGCCGTGTTCACTAGCCAGTGCGGCCAGGTGCGCGTCTGTTACAAGGTTTGCGATGGCCTGGCCTTCGATCAACATTTTTTGAAAGACGATCCAGTGCCGTTCGGTAGGGTGAATGATGCGTGTGCAGGGTTGATCCAACCAGCTTTGCACACGAGAGAGCGCCTGATCGAGAGACAGGGGGTGCTCAAAGACACGCGGATTTGTGCCGATGCGGATGAACGCACCAAGGACGGTCCAGCAAAGACACACTGGCGACGCACCAGACAACTGAGCATCCCACCATTCGCGTGCCATCACATGGTGAGGACTTTGTTGGTCTTCGGCATACAAAAGGACGTTGGCATCCACGAGGATCACCGGTGATCTTCCCCCTCGATCTGAGATAGAAGCGCCTGGATGTTGTCCAGATTCCTCCCGGCTTTCAGCCCCATCTTGTGGGGGTGGGTTTGATAGGATCGAGTTTGTGGCGGGGTATCCTCAACCATCTGCAATCCGGTACGCAGCGCCTCATTAACCACGCGCCGAAAGGGCGCACGAAGTTTTAACGCAACGGCTTTCGCTTTGTCCAGAAGATCGTCGTCTATAGTAAGTGTTGTTCTCATGATGGCATCATAGCATCATGCGGCGTGATGTCAAGGCATCATTTTGGTTGGGCGAACGAAGAAATCAGCCGGAGCGGCCCAAGGGGCCGCAATCGGCTCTAGCGGCTGGTCAGCCCTTTGCCAAAAACCCTTCATGAAACACAACGATGCCTTTTGGAACCTTTTCGGTAAACGGCAAGGCAAAGAAAACTTCTTGAGGAACTCCTTCATAAACCAGTTCTGGGAAGTTCTGGAAACCTAAAAGCTTATAGTAGTTCGGATGACCCACAAGAACGCAACCTTGGCCGCCCAACTTTTTAAGTAAAGACAACCCTTCACTGATAAGGGATTTCCCAATTCCTTTTTTTTGATACTCCGGCAATACAGAAACCGGGCCGAGGCCGTACCAGCCTATTGCACCGTCAGATATTGTTGCTGGCGAAAAAGCAATATGGCCTACTATCTTTCCATCAACCTCCGCGACCAGCGAAATAGTCAGCGCATTGGCCTCACGTAATGCATTTATTATGAATTGTTCTGTATGATTACTAATTGCAAGATTCTTGAAGGCGGCAATGGTTACTTTCGATATTGCTTCAATATCTGAACTTGTTTCATTTCTTATGATCAATTTAAACTCCTTATTCTCATAGGTTTTTTATTTGAACGCAATCTGCCACGTTTCCCTTAAAGGGACAAGAGAACCGAATACTCTCAAGGACAGAGCACGACCTCCAAGTGTACGGAACATTATGGCCAAATGGGGGATGTCCTGCCCAAGACCCCGTTTCGTATCTCTGAACATTTGAGTAGACTTGCAGCCATGGTAACAGGCAGGGCATAAAGCTGATTTCTGCCCCCCGCGCGCAAAAGCCAAAAGAGGAAATCCGGCTCCTGACCGCCGGTCATTTTCCGGCAGGCAAAACTTTTTTGTAGTCGGTTGATTTCTCATTAATATCATAAGCTTCTGGAGCGCCGAATCTCGTCACTCAAAAAATACGGCCCCTTCGCCACCTCAATTCACCAGATAAAAACGGCAAAATGGTTCGTCAATTCGCTTTACAATTCCAACAGATAACCTCTGCCGGAGCTCCGGCAGGCTTTCATGAAAGAAAATGGCTGTATCATTCATCTCCTCTTCTGCCTGGGGTAAAAAAATGACTTTCTTCATCGTACTTTCGCGAATGCATCCCGATAAACATTATCTGCAGATCGCCCTTGAATTGTACCATCCCGGTATGCCTGATATCACCTCTCAGCCTCTTCAAGCCATAATGCGTCGGCATTGGCATCTTCTTGATTGTCTAAGCTTTCAATCAGGCTCATTGCCAGATGCGCACGCTCCGGTGCTGGGAGCGAAAAGGCCTCTTCTTCTATCTTCTTTAAATCAGCGCTCATCACCAATCTCCTTTAAAAAATTATCGGCGTCCCGATATTGCTACTGCTCAATAATTTCTATGAGTTTATAACCAGATTCACTGTCAAGATTAGCGATAGGCCCCTCTTCACACCAATCCACTCTCGTATAAGTTCCAAAGAGAAATCGAAGTTTAAACTTTTGGGGGGTTCCAGCTTCCGCCTCCTCTAACCAATCCGCCATTTTGCCTTCAGCGACGATAGGTATAGCTTTCCCGATGGAAGGGAAGTCAACCGTTCTCCTAATTGCATCTCCGACAGTAAGGTTCAGTGCATTTGCGTCTTCAGCCATTACACGGGCTATACCATCTCTTATTTTTCCTTCGATAATTATTTCAGTATCAGCATATTTTTTTGGTCTTACTTCAAATTTTGCAATCAACTTTGCAGGATCCAGATCAGTTCCAACGGTTTCTTCTTTGGAAATACTTATTCCAATTGTTGTTAATACTTCAGGTAAGTCCTGGCTAATCATTCGACTCAAGTGTTCTGGGGTAGTGAAAAAACTGACCGTAAATCTTTTTTTTAAATCACTTTTCAATTCTTCTAGTTTAACTGCATTCTCTCCGGTATCGACAAATTTTGGAATTACAGGTTGTTTCTCTTCATCAATAAGATAAATTAGTGTCGGCAATCCAAGCTTTTGGGCTTCTTCATATTCCAAATGTGTCATGGACTTTCCTGATTTTTCATCAAGACTTCCATAACGCATAGAAAATATTCCAATATAAATTTTACAGCTTCTTACTGCCTTCAAGCATTCTTCTAATGGACTCCCTGGTTTTGATCCAAAGTATTCCATGCCTCTGACAATTGTTTCCATCCGGGTCAATGTTTGCTGAACAGAAACCCTATAATCTTTCAAATCTTCATATGTAGAACTAACAAAGATTGGTATGTGTTGTTTTGGTTTTCCAATTTCACTCATTTTAATCTCCTATTCAGTTGGAATTTAAGTGCACATTGTCTATGCTTTAACGAAGAATTCACCGGCGCGGCCCGGTGGGAAGATGGAGCATGAGTAAACAGAAAGAACGGAACAGGAAGCGGAAAGTAGCCGGACATAGCGCCGCGTCCGGTGCAATGACGGGTTATGTGAGGTTTATTTGTGTTTTGCATATTTAAGAAGTTCCTCTATTCTCTCAAGAGCAAGTTCCTTAGTGTCTTTCCCTTCCCAAGTATCTTCGGCGTACATCGCAAAAAACGGGCCAGTCTCTCCTTCTATGTCGTAATGGCAATGCTCCTTCCATGCCTTGTCAATATCTGCCCTGTCTTTGCTGGACAGATAGTTCCTGAAGACCTCAAAAGCTTTCAAATGGCGGTGGACATAACCGGCAAACAAAAACTCGTTAAGAGTCGTATAAGTTCTTTCTCCTTCGGGGATGCAAGCGTTGTGCTTCAAGTAAATAAGTTCATAGAGAAAGGCGTTTCTGAATTCAGTGGCGGCTTTATTGAACTCAACGATGTTATGGAGCTTGAGAGCATTTCTATATCCAATCCACCCGCCTATAAGCGCACCAACGATAGTAAAACCGCCAGCAATCAGTGCTATTTCATAGGGATTAACGTTCAATTTTGGTTCCTTTTGGGTGGTTTATCTGCACCAGTTATATGTGCTGCGATCTTGCAGTTCATGTTATTATTTCTCACACAACAAAAAGATCACCGGCCCGAGGAACGAGGGTCCGGTGGATTGTATGGTTATATGACATACAATAAACTTACCTTGATCCGACCGCATTATTAAAACAATATCCGTCACCCATTAAAGGTATCGAGTTATTAAGTTTTTTTGGATTTCTGATGTTCCACCTGCATAAAAAGAGAGGAAGCTCTCTCTCAAGTAACGTTGCATCGGGTATTCCATGGAATATCCGCGCCCACCAAAGATCTGCATGCCTTTTTTCACAATCGTGTTCAGAATTTCGGAACAGAACAGTTTGGCCATGCTGATTTCCTTGAAACACTCTCTTTTCTCTGATCTGAGCCATGCCGCATGATAGGTCATCCAGCGCATGGCCTCTATGTTGGTTGCCATATCGGCAAGATCGTGGCTTATTGCTTGGAATTGGATGATGGGCTTGCCTGATTGAATCCGACTTTTTGCAAAAGCAACACAGTCTTTCAGAATGGCTGAAGCGGTGCCGATGCAACTGGCAGCGATACATAATCGCTCAATATCAGCCGTCTTCCTTAATTGTGACAACCCGGTGTTAAAAGCTTCCGCTCCCCCTACTATATTTTCAGCAGGAACAACAACCCGATCAAGCACCACCTGACAGGAAGGGTAAGCATTTCCCGCCAGCTTGGGGATAGGAGTGATTTCAAGGTGTTCCGATGAAGACGGGACAACGAAAACAGTCATCCCACGGGCTTGGTCTTTTTCCTGTGAAGTCAACGTTACCATGATGATATAATCGGCTACGGAAGCCCCCGTTGTCCAGTACTTGGTTCCGCTTATAGTATAGTCGTCACCAGATTTTGCGGCATAGGTTGTCATGCCTCTCGGGTCCGAACCTGCCTCCGGTTCCGTCATGGCGAATGCATATTTCAGTTCTCCGGCGATGATCCTGGGAAGAAAAGTTGCCTTTTGTTCTTCCGTACCGTTGGCGAGAAGAAACATGCCGGCGAAAACGACCGGAACCATGTAGATCAATGCCATGTCATGCCTGTAAAAAGACATTTGCTCAGTAACCATCATGACATCCACCATATTTCCATCGGCCCCCCCGTACTTGACGGGAAACGGGATTCCAAAAAAACCGTTGTCTGCAATCTTTTTATAAAGACCCGAGGGGAATACATCCTCGTTCTCCAACATTGTTTTCAGTTCTGCAGCACATTCATTTTCACAAAATGCAGTAATTCTGTCTTTTAGTAGTTTTTGCTCTGGCGACAAGTCAAAGTTCATATTTGTCTCCTCTCGTTATTGCTCTCATTAACCAAAGAAGTGAAATAGTACAATAATTCCCGTATGTAACAAGATATTTCTTAATATGCTTCATTTCTCATTCCTTGGATATAACGTCATTATCAGGTGCCGGGCCTCGGGCTGCATTAAAAACTGCGCTGGCTTATCCCCGGTCGGCTGGATTAAATTGTTATGACCACCCTCGATCTAATATCCTTCATGGCTGAACATCGTTATGAATTCAGTATGAGTAACCTTGAATATTGTGAGCAGAAACAAATAGATACTCATATTTCATCTTGAACTACGTTACTCCTTGGTGGATTACCGACGACCTTGGCAATCTGCCAACCGGTCCAGTCGATCTTCGGCTCTTTGTCGGGACTAACCCAAATAGTCTGAAACCTGACGGAGGAGGAAGACAGATATTCAATATACCTTTTGGTGTTGTCAGGATCCATAGTATTCCCGGCTTCGGTGTCAAGGACCAAAGTACAAGGTCTGTACTTTGCGAGGAATTGTGCGAGGGAAATTGTAAGATCCAGTTGACAACACGATTTTTGTCCGCCAGATAGCATTTCATATGAAACACTGCTTCCATTTCGAAAAATGACACTTAGTTCCCTGACGGGTCTTCCGTCGTCATCCAAAACGCTTTGCAGTTCAAAGTTTTTGAATGTAATTCCACCAATTGCACTCTTGTCTTGAATCATGTTTAGAAACAATAGCTCATCGATTGATAGCATCCGCGAGAGGAAAGATATATTGTCATCCTTGGGAAGATATCTTGGAGTCTCAACCGGTGACACAATGCTGATATTGTACGGATTTAAGAACATCTCTTCCTTATCGATAGTGTAAGTGATCTTATTGTTTTTCAGGCAGACATTGACTTGATGCTCATTGGGGGAGACGTAGGATAGCGAATATTCGAACTGTTTGTTTTTGTTAAACCATCTAACTAGATATGATGGATTAAATGCACCCCTTATTAGTTCACAGATAGTGGTCTTGCCAGCACCGTTGCACCCATAGATTAGAGTAATCTTCCCAAAACGAATATCTACACGCTGTTCAAAGACGGGGCTTTCCGCGATAGATAGCTGCTTGATCCACCCGATAGGACTGCTGTATTGGCGAAGCATGAACAAAATACGTAGTTCATGCATGTCCTTGAAGCTCCTTAAAACTGAAGGCGGGTACGTTCTACCGTGATCGGAATCAACAACACTGTGATGATGTGCGCATAAGAGAATCCCGTTGGGAGGTGATCGCAGCTGATCTTTGCTTATACCGCAGTCAGCGCGAGGACCGTTCGCAGACTTAGGGAAAATATGTGCAACATGACCAATAAAGGAGGCTTCTGTGGGCTGGGTCGCTGGCCCAACAAGAAGTTGACTGCAGTTAGGAAAGCTGCAGAGATAGCCTGCTCGCTTTGCTATAATCTCCTTCGTTATTGGAGAGAAATCACCTTCTGGCATTGCTCCTGGTGCCCCTTTCCACCAAAGTGGTCATAACGGCGAGTTGAGCGAAATACCGGCGGGCCGGCATGCTTGCATGCCAAGGCCGACGGGATTTGCGCTCGAACGATTTTGTTCGACCGTGCGAATCAGCGCACGGTCGGACTAATCGGGCGAGGGCGTACGCGCAACTCGCCGTTCGGTCGCGGGCAGCGCGGCGGCAACGAAGAGATCAGCCGGAGCGTAGCGATCGGCTGTATTGCCCTTGTTGGCCCGATTCGTTTCTTGGTTCATTAATCTCCGCTTCCGCTATTTGCATTTGAAAGCAAGCGCTGATATCGCCCTCCCAAGAATCTCTATCAATTGCTGATCGTTATCATAGTGCTCGGCCCTGATTCTATTGATATCGAAGGGTATCTTTTCTATGGGTGTGTTTGTAACAATGATGCAGTCCTTTTCCAGCATATGTGCTAGCCCCAGCTCATAGAACACGTTTGGGTTCAGAGTCGTGACTTCAGCTATTACAAATGCCGACCGCAAAAGGTAGCTATATATCTTGTTGTCTATACGGTCCGGCAGATTGTCCTCGTCCACCCTGTAACAACCGATCTTGAATTGATCTTCAACAAAGGGTTTGATTACGTCTGTGTAGATTTTTTGTGGAAACTCTTTTTCCTTGAACGGCATAATGACAAAGCAAAACGGGTCATTAGCCTCTATCGCGATTTGTTGATAGTACCGGTTTGTCATTCTGTCTAAAGAAGGTGAGTTCTTTGAAGATACGCGATTATCGAATACACTGGGTCGTATCATGTAGTTGTACTCCTCGGTTTCTTGGACATGACCCTGAGATATGAGCGCGTTGACGCTCCGTTTCAGCTGGTTAATGGTCAAATCAGTGGACGCATATACGTCTGCGAGAGATATTGTTTTCTCGGGAAAAACTCTAACCCAGGCCACGAATATGGTTCGTAGCATCAGATCGGCATCTTGCTCTGCTGGCTCATGACCCAGATAGTCTTTGTAGCTTGTCGAGGTCAATACCTGTCCGCTATTCCCGGAGAGAACGTGCACAGAGTTCGTGCGGACAAAATGACATAGAAATCTAAAGAGCACCCACTCAATGGGAACCGCTTCTCTGAAGCTCGGATAATCATCTGAAAGCTCCCTGCTCATTCCTAGACGAGTTCTCCATGTATCCGTTTCGGACATTGGGTTCGTACCTTCGACAAGGTAATCAACCAGCATCCTGTCAAAAGCCCTCCCCCCATCTGCCTTTCCTGCCGCCAGGGCATAGACTCTGTCTGGTAGGACTAAGTATTTCGGAATGCCGTTCATCTATTCTGATCTCCTATTGAGGTTTTGGGCCAACGAAAAGATCACCGGCCCGAGAAACGAGGGGTCCGGTGGATCGACGAGTTAGCTGTTTACTCAGATTAGTGCTTTCCAAAATCTAGCACTATTGGCATCAGCAAGCTTCAGATCATCATATAATTCTTCAAGCAATATGGCTATTTGGGCCGCATTAAATCCAAATTGTATTGTTCGAAGCCATACACACTTTGCATAGATTGTAGCAGCATGAGTAACTAACTCAGATTGAATATGAGTTGGAACTGCTCTAATTAATAGAGCACCTTGCGGTCTTTCAAAATCGGTTTTGATGAAAGAGAGTGATGTCAAGCTTGTATAGTTTGAGTGAGCCATTCCCGAAAGCATCCGGTAGAGATTCTCTCCTTTAAATTGTTTTTCTATTAACGTAGTCATGCTGGGTTTAATTTGGGCTATTCCTGTACGTTGCTTTTTATTGTCTCTTAGAACCGGGAAACCTAGTTCAATAGCCAATTTCTCTATTGATTCTATGCGGTCTTTTATTTCTTGAACTTTTTTGCTGTCACCATCATATCTAGCCATTTTCTGCTGTTCATAAAGCGCAATATATCTCAAAGATAGACTTCTGCTTACGCGTTCTTTGGGGCCAATTCCCGTTTCAAATAGCCAAGTAGAGATGGCTGAGGACTCTATCATTCCTCTTGCGCAAGACCATGGTGCCATAGCAAATTTCTCCATGCCTACCAAAGAGTCAAGCGCATCAAAGTAATCTGTAGCAGATATGAATAATTGCGCGGCTTGGGAAAAAGCCGTTCGTACAGATTCGGGTCGTGAATATGACTGAATTTCTATTGCAGCAGGTGAATTGTCTATAGGGTCAAAACCAGCATCTTCCAGGAATACAAAAAGTTTTCTCAAAAAATTGGATACAGGTGTCATGCTATTCTTTCCCATATCTTCAGCTAATGCGGAGCTAAGCGGTGGCACGAGCCTGCTGGCCTGCGGAGCAGGCCTTGCAGGTGAAGTGACAACCGCTTCAGCGAATTTGTTGGCGCCGTGCGAATCAGCACGCAAGGCTATTATTTCTCGATGTGGCAATCGCCACAGACATCGATGATCATCGCGCCAATAAAGAGCTGAAAAGCGGTAGCTTAGCTCCGCATTGCCGCCGCGGGCAGCGCGGCGGCAACAAATTAATATACGAAAAACTGTGATTAACCCAACTGCCGGATTACAGTGCTATATATTCAAAAATATTTCAAGTATTATCACCGGGAAATTCTAATTGACCTTCGTGCTGCATCTGTAATATCGGATTATACGCAATACATCTATTCCGGGAAAGGAATTATCAAGCCAAAATGTCTCCTACAATGTAACCCTTATTACGTCACAAGTAACCATCGTTACTCTGCGCGCCCCTCCCAGGGGACTATCCCGAGAGCCACTTCAGAGCCCTGAAGTACATTAACATCATGTTATTATTAAGCAATTGACGCCACTCTTCACCGTTTTACCTTTTCCTTGGCGGCCCGTTCATGGGGCAATGAGAAGAGTTCTCAGCATAGGCTCGATTCAGGGTTGAGAATTCGCTTCCCAGGTTGACTGCGCACATCGCTTCTCTGTTTCGTACTCCTGTGTATGATACTTACGAGTACTATATTGGATTGAATAGGGAAAACAAGCGTAGCTGTCAATTAAAATAACGGTTTCTGATTCGTATTTTATTTGACTATCCCGTCTTAATATGTATGATACGTCAAAATAAAAAAAGGTGACTACGATGCATAAAATATTTTCGTTTACCGGAGCCCGGAGGATTGTCTTCGGCAATGGCTCTTTTCAGCAGCTTCCCGAACAGATCCGGGAATTACAGGCCAAACGTCCCCTGATCGTCCTGGATAAACAATTGGCCGCCACAGGTATGAAAGATCAAGTAATTGAATTACTAAAAAAAAGCGGCATGGAGGGCCAGATTTTCGACAAGGTCGATCCGGAACCGAAAATCTCGCTGGCCGATGAAGGGGCGAAGCTGGCCCTGAAGGCCAAGTGTGATATTATCGTCGGCATCGGCGGCGGCAGCGCCATGGATGTGGCCAAGGCCATTGCTGTCCTCGCAACCAACAAAGGCAAGGCCGTTGATTATCTCGGCCTGAATAAGGTCCCCGGTCCGGGGCTGCCCAAGATCATGATCCCGACTACAGCAGGCACGGGCAGCGAGGTTACCTTTACTTCTGTCTTCGTTCGGCCGGAGCTGAAAAAGAAGGAGGGTATGAACAGCCCCTTCCTTTACCCTGATCTGGCCCTGCTGGACCCGCTCCTGACCGTGAGCCTGCCCCCCGGTCCCACGGCCTCTACGGGGATTGACGCCCTGTGTCACGCCATCGAGTCCTATACTTCCATAAACGCCTCGCCCCTGAGCGAACTGATCTCTCTTGAAGCCATCGCCCTGATCGCCGAGAATCTGCGGACCGCCGTTCATGACGGGAGCAACATCGTTGCCCGGGAAAAGATGCTCCTCGGCAGCCTCTATGCCGGTCTGGGACTTGCCAATGCCGGGGTCACCGCCGTTCATTCCCTGTCTTACCCACTGGGCGGAAAGTATGGCATCCCCCACGGTCTGGCTAATACGGTCCTGTTGCCCCATGTCATGTCCTTCAACCTTCCCGGAGCTCAGGAAAAGTTCGTGGATATTGCCGAGGCAATGGGAGAAATGACCGACGACATGCCCCTCCGGGAGGCAGCCTATTTGGCTGTGGAAGCGGTCAACGCCCTTGTGGAAGATTGCGGTATTCTAACTAATTTGGAGGATTTGGGCATCAAGGAAGATGATTTTGAGGAGATGGCCAAAATCGCCATGACTGTTGCCCGCCCCCTGGCGAATAACCCCCGGCAGGTGACCTTGGAAGACGCCGTCGCAATCTACGAGGACGCATTTTAATCATAAGAAATTAAGGAGGACAGGTCGCTATGGCCGGTTTTGAGGTTTTCGGTAAGGAAGAAAGAAAAGAAGTGATGGACGTCATGGAAACAGGCGTCCTGATGCGCTACGGATTCGATGCGGAACGGAAGGGGATCTTCAAGGTCCGGCAGTTTGAAGAGGAATTTGCCGCCTATTGCGGGGGCGGGTATGCCCTGGGGGTAACCTCCGGCTCGGCGGCCCTCAAGGTCGCCCTGACGGCCCTGGATGTCGGCCCGGGAGATGAAGTAATCGTCCCGGCCTTTACCTTCATCGCCACCTACGAGGCGGTCCTGGAGGCTGGAGCCATCCCCGTCATGGCCGACATCGACGATTCTCTTAACCTTGATCCTGATGATATCATTAACAAATTGACCCCCTACACCAAGGCGGTCATCCCCGTACACATGTGCGGCGCCCCGGCGAACATAGACCGGATCGTCGATGTCGCCCGTAAATCCAATCTCCTCGTCCTGGAAGACACCGCCCAGGCGGTAGGGGCCTCTTATCAGGGGAAAAAGCTGGGTACTTTCGGCAATATGGGAATCTTCAGCTTCGATTACTATAAAACCATTACCTCCGGCGAGGGTGGCATGGTCATCACGAACAGCAAGGAACTCTATGACCGGTCCGACTGGTACCACGACCACGGCCACGACCATAACCTTAAAGTCAGCCGGGCCATGGAAGGGCGGTCCATTCTCGGCTTCAATTACCGGATGAACGAACTCCAGGGCGCCGTCGGTCTGGCCCAGTTCCGGAAGCTGGACATGATTATCGCCGCACAGAAGAAAAACAAGAATGCCGTCAAGGAGTTATTGAAGGATGTACCGGGACTGAAGTTCCGGAATATCCCCGATCCCGCCGGGGATACGGCGACCTTTTTGGGGTTCAACCTCCCCGACGCAGCGGCAACCGAACGTTTTCAGGCCGCGCTGGCGGCGGAAGGCGTGGATACGGTCTGCTTCAAGAGGAATAAGTGGCACTATGTCCCGAACTGGGAGCACCTCCTGGCCTGGGCCACGGCGAATTCGAAGAAATTCCCTTTTACCAACCCCGCTTACCGCGGCAAGGTGGACTACAGCATCCGCCTGATTCCCAAGGCGGAAGACATCCTGGGGCGGACACTGTTCATGGGTATCCCGATCCTGATGTCGGCGGACAAATTGGACAAGATCGGCCAGGGGATCAAAAAAGCGGCCCTGCAGATTTGATGGACTTGTAAAAGGAGCAAATTATGATCGTTGTCACCGGTGGGGCCGGCTTCATCGGCAGCGCCTTTGTCTGGAAACTCAACCAGCAGGGTATCGAAAACATTGTCATTGTAGACAACCTCGGAACCTCAGAGAAGTGGAAGAATCTTGTAAACTTACGCTTTCTCGAATATATTCACAAAGACGATTTCCTGCAGATGATTTACGCCGACCAGGTACCCTTTACGGCCCGGGCCGTCATCCACCTGGGGGCGTGTTCCTCAACGACGGAACGGGACGCCGATTATCTATGGCGCAACAATTATCTCTACACCTGCCGGCTGGCCGACTGGGCGATCCGCAACGGAATCCGTTTCATCTACGCCAGCTCCGCCGCCACTTACGGCAACGGCACCCTAGGCTTCTCCGACGACGACGCCCTCACACCCACCCTCAAGCCCATCAATATGTACGGTTATTCCAAGCAGGTCTTCGATCTCTGGACCCTGCGCCGGGGCGCGGAAAAGCAGCTCGCCGGGATCAAGTTCTTCAATGTCTTCGGCCCTAATGAGTATCACAAGGGCGATATGACCTCCGTTGTTTTCAAGGCCTTTCATCAGATCCGCGCCACCGGCCAGGTCCGCCTCTTCAAATCCCACCGGCCTGAATATGCCGACGGAGGACAACTACGTGATTTCGTTTATATAAAAGACTGTATCGAGATAATGTGGTGGCTCCTGGAAAACAAAGACGCCAACGGCATCTTCAACGTAGGCACAGGCAAATCCCGGAGCTGGAACGACCTGATCAACGCCGTCTTTGCGGCTATGCAATTGCCCACCCGGATAGAGTACTTCGACATGCCCGAGGGATTGCGTAATCAATATCAGTACTTTACCGAGGCTAAAATGGACAAGCTCCAGGCAGCAGGCTGTCCGGTCGCCTTCCGCGCCCTGGAGGATTCCGTCCGGGACTACGTGACCGGCCACCTGATGCAGGCCGACCCATATCTGTAAAGAGGTTTATTCCGGATGAAAGTCGTTTGTATCATCCCCTCAAGGTATGAATCTTCCCGGTTTCCAGGCAAACCTCTGGCGGACCTATGCGGCAAGCCCATGATCCAGCACGTTTATGAGCGGGTTCTCCAGTCGGGGTATGTTTCCCTGGCCGCAGTAGCTACGGATGACCAACGGATCTACGACACCGTGCGAGCCTTCGGCGGGCTGGCCGTCATGACGGCCGCCGTCCATCCCTCGGGAACGGACCGGATCCACGAGGCCGCCTCGCTGCTCCAGCTTAACGACGAAGACATTGTCGTGAATATCCAGGGGGATCAGCCGCTGTTCAACCCCATCCAGATCGAGGAAGTCGTGCAACCGCTCCGTGATGATCCGTCCATTCCCATGTCCACGCTCATCTACCGCATCATCCGGGAGGAGGAAATCGGCCACCCCAACGCCGTCAAGACGGTCTGCGACGCCTACGGGTTCGCCCTCTATTTTTCCCGGGCCACGGTGCCCTACGTCCGGGATCAAGGCAAAAAGGCCGACTATTATAAACACCACGGGATCTACGCCTACCGCAGGCATTTTCTGCGCACCTTTGCCACCCTCCCCATGGGCAAACTGGAACAGTTAGAAGCCCTGGAGCAGCTCCGGGCCCTGGAATACGGTTATAAAATCAGGGTGATAGAAACAATCCATGACTCCGTGGAGGTGGACACGCCGGCGGAACTGGAGCGCGTCCGCCAATTGATGATAATATAGGGATTTTTTATCATGGTCGATCTTGAATATCTGAAAAACATAGACCTGGTCGCCATCCCCAGAATGCAGCAGTTTCTGCGCACATTCATGCTGGGACCAAACTTCAACATTTTCCAGAAGGTGGATATTGTTTTTGAAAATATGGACAATATCCCCAAGGGACAGAATGTCATCTTCGCCATGAACCACACGGACCGGTTCAACTACTGGCCTTTTCAATATAAATTATCGAAGTTATTGCACTATCCCTGGACTACCGTTTGGGTGAAAGGCAAATACTATCGCAACAAGTGGCTCGGCCGGGGGCTTGATATGTGCAATCTCATCCCCGTTCCTTCTCTGGGCTATCTGATCGAGGAGTTCTACACCAGGAAATTCAGCCGGCGCATTGACCGGGAAGAATACCGCAAGGTCCGCGACGCCATTGACGGCAGAGATGTCGAGACGGAGGAATATGCCGCGAATGTCGCGGAAACGGTCCGCCTC
>JAPLJZ010000252.1 GCA_026388335.1 Deltaproteobacteria bacterium | reverse complement strand
GTCGCCCTCTTTGATGATAAATTCTACAGGTCGCATATTCACCTCCCAGGTGTTACTTTCTGGGACTGTGAATATCGTAAATATCCTTTAATGTCAACTAATTACATTAACTAAAGTGGCTTTCATGCCACTAATTCAGGAATATCTTCGGATTTCGGAAAGTTTTAGATTAGGACATAATTTTACAAAAATCGTTTCATCGAGATCATTTTTATCAGTTAGATGAAAAGCTTTTTTAGAAATGCCTATCTTTGAATTGCAAACTTTGCCAGCTTGCACCAACAGAGGTCCGCTTACTTTTTGGGGATCTACGGATAGTTGATATCTTGTGATAATTTCAACAAAGCGCTTATTATCTTTATTCTTACCGGGCCATGCAATGGCGGCCATTGCGCTAATGACTGAACATAAAATGAGGCAGCCCTCCGCATAACTACCTTCACAACAACCTGCAGAGATGGCTTGAGCTGTTTTTATCTTTTGTTCCGTGAATGATTGATAGAATGAAACCATCTTCATCCTTATAGAAGAATGATATTATTTCATCATTGCATATCAAAATTATTAAAGTAAAGAGAAACAGTAAAAATATTTGTTAAATTTCCAAGTTTTAAGCAAAGCCTCTGTTCAAATGGTCTTTTTAACTCAATATTGCACAGACTCAGGGGAGCTTATAAGCTATCTCTCCTTGTCGTGCTCGTACAGAGTGTTTCCCAGCGTCGTATCTAGGTCCTGATGCTTTTGTTGCGCTACACCCTTTACTCTGATTATCACGGTTAGGTTCTTTTTTTCAATGCCAAAAATGAAAAATAACTGAACATTTCCTTCGATTTATATCGCCACTTATCTTTTCCCGACGCCATATAAACGACCAGATAAAGAAAGGATCTCAACAACAAACCGGCGGCAAAGATGAAATCAAAAAGAAAAAGCGGCTGGCTGGGATTGAATGTCTGGTAAAGACGGCGCAGGTTCTCAATCCACAAATGTGAAAAGATGCCCTCTTTATGCTTCTTCGTGCTGGCCCCCACCAGATGGATGATAACCAGCCCCGGAAGATAGAAAATTTTGTAACCCTTGGACCTGATTCTGCAACCCCACTCTACATCCTCTGCATACATGAAGACATTTTCATCGAGGAGCCCCACTTCGGGAAGTATCGTCCTCCGGACTAAAAAGGCGGCGCCGCTGATCCAATCGACCTCTGCGGCGGCAGCTTCAACATGGTAATTGAGAAAAAGACCCTTGAAGCTGCCCGGGAAAAGCTTCGATAGAAAAAACGAGTAACCGAAGATGGTTCCCAGAGACGGCTTGAAGCCTGCATCACCGACCCAGTGGGCGCCGTCGGCCTTGATAAGCTTGCAACCGCTTGCCCCTGCTTCCGGATGGCGATCCATAAAAGACAGCCATTCCATAAAGATCCGATTGTCGGGAACCACTGTGTCCGAATTGAGGAGGAGGATGTAATCCCCTTGCGCTTCTTTGATGGCCTGGTTGTTGGCCTTGGCAAAACCGCGATTTTCATTATTGCAGATCAGCCGGACGGAGGGAAATGTTGCTGCGACCATTTGCGGAGAGCCGTCCGCCGAGGCGTTGTCCACGACGATGATCTCATGGGTTATCCCCATCTCTTTCCGCAGCAGCGAGGTAAGGCAGTCTCTCAGCAGGGAAACGGTATTCCAGTTGACAACGATAATGGTCAGTCTCGGCCTGTTCATACTGCCGACCTCGCGTTCTTTATCATGTTATGCGTGTGCTGAGACACTTTCCCCTTTTCTGCCCATGATGCTGATGGCGCCGACAATCCCGAACATTGCATAGACAAGGGTGGAAAGATTCATGAGAATTTTGAAACCGGGATCGAACAGGCCATGGATCATCTGGGCAAGTAGTCCGGCGGTAATGCCGATGAGGACACCGGATTGCCAGGTATTGACCCGGGTGGCCCAATGCAGGGCGACAATAAAAACGGCAAAAAACATCCCTACAAAGGCGATAAGTCCCGGGATTCCCAGCTCACCTCCGACCAGGAGGTAGAGGTTGTGGACCACATGACGGTCCCCTCTAAGAATCCGGGAACCGCCGGTAAGATCATAAGTGCTGAAGACTTGCTGAAAATTATTGATGCCGACCCCTGTTACCGGAAACTGTTCAATAACGGAGATGGCGGCCTGATTCATCGGCAACCTGGTCCGGGCGGAACCTTCATCACTGTAAAAAAATCGCTTCTGAATCAGTGAATAATTCGGATAGATGAACAAGATGGAAAAAGCCAGGGCGACACTGATGATAATGACCGTTTGCGCCCGAAAAAGTTTTTTCCTCACGAGGAAAAAGAAGACCAGGGGCAGCGAAAGGGGCAGCGTTAGCCAGGCCGCCCTGGAAAGAGTGGTCAGTATCCCCACCAGGCCAAGGGTGAAGGTGATAAAATACCAAACTTGCAGGGGTTTTTTCTTTTCAACCATGAGGAGGGCCAAAGTCAGGGGCAGCAGCATTTCAAAAAAATAGGCCAGGTTGTTGGGATGGCCGATCGTTCCCGTCGCCCTGCTGACTATGCCTCCCAGGCTCTGTCCCACTATGGCCTGCTCTCCCAGGAATTTCAGGCCGAGGGCAAGCCCCGTTTTAAACTGGATAATAGCCAGGACGGCTTGGGAAAAGACGCCCACGGTGAAAAAAAACAGCAGAACGTGCAAATACTTTTCCTCCCGGAGATTCATGATCACGAAGAAGACGGCAATCAGCACCATAATGCGGATGATTTCATAAAAACTGAGTACCCGGTCGGCGGCGTTCCATAGACTTAGGATTACGGTGAGAAAAAAAAAGACATGTGATCCCCAGAGGAGCCCGTTGTATTCCAACAGGGGCTGCTGCCGTGTGGACCAGTATTTGTAGAGCAGGAGGAGAAACAGGGCCAGAATGGTCACGTGAATGGCGGAAATATCTATACCCTGGGCGCCGCCCACGTGTTCTTTACGGTAGAAAAAACCGAGGTTGATCCGCAGGGGAATGCTCATGGCGAAAAGGATGAGAAAGCCGATAATAAGCTGCTCGTTGGAGCGGATTATCACGGCGGCAAAAAAGACAAGAAGCGCCCCTAAAACGCCGAAAAGATACTTAAACTCCAGCTCACTGAACACAACGGCCAGGAAGGTGGAAAGAATGCCAAAGGCCAGACAGGCAGTCAGGACAACCAGCTTTTCTCCGGATGCCTGGGTTGCGGTCTGATCGGAAGAGAGGACTTTCATTGCCTTGCTTAGAGGTACTTGAAAATCTGTTTCGGAATGAAGAACTGCCGTTTGTTTAAAATGGCGCCTATAATCCGGGCGTTGGTCATTTGCAGGTATTTTTGGGCGACTTGCGCCACCTCCCAGCTTGTCTCTTCATGCTGGAGAACCAATATGGCGCCATCGGTCTTGCCGGCGAGAACGGGAGTTTCCGGATAGTGTATCAGGGGGGAAGCGTCGATAATAATGAAGGAAAAGGTGTTTCTTAACTGTTCCAGCAAGGCCAGGAAGGCGGGGGACTGATAAAGAACAATCGGATTCACTACCGAATGGCCGGCGGGAATGAAATGAAAACCGGGGATGGTTGCTTTTGTCTGTCCCTCCCCGCTTCTCTCCGTCTCGTCCAACTGCACGCGTACAAGCACTTCATGAAGCTCGGCTGTTCCCTCCACCAACTCCGTCAGTCCCTTTTCCCGGGGAACACCGAAATGGCTGTGGAGCACCGGCGTCCTAAGGTTTCCGTCGATCAGGAGGGCATTTCTTGTGGAATCGTAGGCATAGGCATAGGTCATATTCAGGGCAACGGTAGAGGTTCCTTCGCCGCCGTTGGCGGAAGCGACGACGATGGCGTAAGAGTCCTTTTCCTGAAAGGAGGGGAGATTGAGGATGGTTCGGTAGAATTGATCAAAAAGATGCCACATCAGGGGAAGTCTGGCGGCGGCTCTCGGGACGGCTTTTTTTCTGAACACGGTAAACACCCTTCTTATCTCGTTGAATTCCGCATCTTTCCATTTGTTACCAGGGAATCCCTGATTTCTGTCGGCGCCATGGTAATGCTGCCGGTTGGTTTCCCGAACTGAGGGAGATCCTGCCCCTGGCGTGAGGAGGACGCCTTTTGTTGCGGGTTATTAACATCACCGCTTTTTGGGGCCTCCGGAGCGTGACCTTCCGTGATGATTGCGCGGACGGGTTCGGTATAAGCGGGGACCGCGGCATATTGTACCGACCGATTCGACGGTTGTGTCGTGACATAAGCATAATAGGCGAAAAGCGCGGCGACCGTGATCACAATGGAGGTCGCAACGGAAGTGGTATTTTTTTTCAGAAACCCGAATCGGGAGGTTTTCGTGTGGGAAGCGTCTTTTTCTTCTGACCCCGTCTCATCTATGTCCAGTAGGGGGATGGTCATGAGCAAGGGGACATCGAGATAGTTTTGGACGTCGCTATCTTCCTTGAAAGTGTGATTGAAGAATTCCCGGACAGCGGAAAGGGTAAAAGCAAAAAAGAGGCCCAGCAGTGAAGAGAGGCCGATAATCAGGGCGGAATCCGGGAAGTAGGGGGCCATCGGCGTAATCGCAGGACTCACGATCTTCACGCTGGAGATCTTCCTGGTATCCAGGTCATCGGAAATGCGCAGATCTTCCGCTTTTTTCTTGTAGAGCTGATAATTCACTTCGACGATTTCCCGCTGCCGTTCCAATTGTTTCAGTCGCATCGTCAGGCCGTTAATTTCTTCGAGCTGCTTTTTCTGTGTCGTCAACTCCTTGTAAAGACTGTTCTTTTTTGCCTCGGAGATGGATACTTCCGTATGGATGATGTTCAGGAGACTGTCTGTCTTCTGTTTACGGAGGCCGCTGAGCTGACGGTCAATGCTTCGCACTTCCGTAGCTTTGGGGGTGTAGGTTTTCAAAAGTCGGTCTCTTTCAACCTTAAGACGGAAATAAGACTGGTCAAGGGCGGCTAAATAGGCAAGCTTGTCGGCGTTGGGAGATCCGAGATCCGGCGTTTCGATCCAGCCGTCGAGGTTGGCAGCCATTTTTTTCACGCTGTTGAGTTTTGTAACCCCCTGTTCGACAATGACGCGATTGGATACATGGTCTGCTTCCAGCTCCGCAATACGTCTCAAGAGTAAATCCTTTTGCAGGGCAAGATTGGAGATGTTGGTCTGGTTCAGGAAGGTCTGAAGTTCATCTTCCGCCTGTTTCAGCAGCTTGTCATACAGCTCTAACTGCTCGAGATAAAATTGATAGGTCTGCTTGGATTCATTAACCTTCGTATGCTGATTGATATATTCATCGACATAGGTATTGGCAGCGAGGGCGGCAAAGAGCGGATCTGTCCAGCGAAAGGAAAGCTTCATCATGTCGGTGTCTTCGATGTAGGTCACCTTTAAGGCCTTGCTGAAGGCGTTGATATATCCCTTTTCATCGCCGGCCATTCCCCTTTTCTTTATCTCTTCGATGTGACCCCTCATCCTTTCTACTACCTTCTGAGTCAGGTACTGCCCCCTGATCAGTTCGATTTCATTATTGATGTTGGCGGACCGTTCCTGAAAGAGGATGTTGTAATTTTCGGGGCGGTACTGCTCCATCCCCGAGAACTGGGCCTTGCCGAGTTTGACGATAATCTTGGCTTCCGCGCGATAGAGGGGAGAAACGAAAAGGCAATAGCAGGAGGATATGATCAGGGAGGTGAGAAACACGGACAGGATCAGGACCTTGTTCTTAAAGAGGATGTAGAAGACATCCCGGAGGGAAAAGGTTCTCTTAGTTTCCATGCCAATGGCTCCCGTTAAATACAAAACACTGCATCAGTATCGTGACACACCCACGGGTATTTTGTGGACTTCATACTGGAAGGAAAGGTTCGACCCCTGCCATAAGAGAAGCTTGCTGATATATTGGTCGACAAACTCGTCTGCTTTGGCGATGGCCGTTTTGGGGACGAAAATGACGCTATTGCTGGGAAGTATGAAATCTTCTTCCGTTTTCGCTCCCAGGAGGACATTTTCAAGATTAATCGTCCGGACCGTCGCCTGGTTATTTTCATTCCACGTGAGGACCTTGACTTTTTCCAGGGAGCCTGTGGGCAGGATATTTCCGGAGAAGGCGATGGCCTGAAGGACCGTCATCGGTTTGGACATGGAGATGGCGCCGGGCCGCTGTACCTCGCCGAATACGAAGATCCGGTTGCCCACAATGCTCTCCACGAGGACAGAAACCTGGAGATTGGTGAAATCATGCTTGTATTCCCGGGCGAGATCATTTTTCAGTTCGTCCACCGTCCTGCCTGCCGCCTGGATGCCTTTCAACAGCGGCGGGTAGATCTTGCCGTCCGGGGCAATGATACAAAGCCGCGCCTGTCCGCGCGGCGAATTGGTGATGGCCTTCTGTAATTCCGTGATATGGGAGGAAAACTTGTTGACGTTGACGGTGACCTGTGGATCGCTCAGGATGTCCGAATAGGACTTGGCAATGACGCTTGCCAGCACCGCCGGTTTCATGCCGGCGGCCATGAAATCCCCCTTGATGGGCAGGGTGATCTTGCCGTCGGGTCGAATGACTAAAGTCCGGTTGATCTGGGGATGGTAGTAAAATTCGACATTTACCTCGTCATTGACACCCAGGGAGTAATCCTCGGCCTGTGGAGCCAGGGAAATGTGATACATGACCTCTATTTGATCTCCGGGAGAAAAACGGTATTTATTCAAGCCTTCATTGAGGCTGGTAATGATGCTGGCCCGTATCTTGGTTTTTTCAATGTCGCTTACCTGATCGGTATAGCTTTTTGTGCCATCGACCGTCTGCTGATGGGTGCGAACAGGTGTACACCCCGGCACGACGATAACAAGGAAAAACACAAGAAATAGAAGTAGCGCTGAAGAATGTCTTTTCATGACCTCCAAGAGATCCGTCCCATCTTGATGCAGGTTAGCGGTTTCCCCAAATAAACTCAATTTTTCATATCATTTCATTGACGATCAATCAAGGGTAATATCCCATATTCACGTCGGAAATAGGAAGAAACAGTTGTGAGGGAACGCTAAATGTGATACAAATAATCATATTTTTCTCCAGTTTAAAGCAAGGACGCGCCTCGATGATGAAGAATATGATTTCCAAGAGATCCGTCGCGATTGCCGCTTATTTTTTACTCGCTGCCTCCGTAATCTCCAGCAGGAAAAGGTTTTTAGACTTGATAAAGGAGGGTTGGGCAAAATAATTCAATGATCCATTCATGTCGAGAACAATACGAAGTTTCTTTGCTTTCCGGTCATGATAGGATCGCATCTGCTTGATGTATTGACCATTGACAGCGATTTTTGAATAATCTTTTTGCAGGAAAAGAACTACGGGATGGAGGTCCAGCACCACGCGGGGATTATCACCTTCGATTCTGGATATTTCCGGTATGTAGAAACGGTTCATGGTTAACAGGAGGTCTTCTTTGGCCTCTTCTATATTGAAGGAAATCTCCTTGATGGTTAAGGGTTTTTCCGCTGGCGTCTGGGTGCTGCCCCCGGTTTTAGCTCTTTCTGCGGTTTCTCCGGAGGGAATCCATCCGGACATAAAAAAGCTCATGACCAGTACGAGCAAAAAGAGCGCCCGCTTCGGCTTCCGGAAGAAATTATGTAAGATGGTATGATGAAAAAAGAAGATCATTGACAAGAACTCTACCATGCCTGAATGTTTTATAAAAGGGGGAATCTAAATAGCCTCATGCAATTGAACGTAGCCATAATCGGGGCGAGGGGTATTCCGGCGACATATGGGGGGTTCGATACGCTCGTAGAGGAACTTTCCGTCCGACTTGTTCGCGATCACGCGATGAAAGTAACGGTCTATTGCCGGACGGACTACTACGTTGAGAGGCCGAGGTATTTCTCCGGCGTAGAATGTGTTTATATATCCGCACCGAGGATAAAGGGCTTGGAGAGCCTTATCCACACCTTTCTCTGTTCACTTCATGCCTTGAGCAGGAATTATGACCTTATTTTTATTGTAGATCCCGGAAATGCACCGATTGCAGTTATGCTTAAGTTGCTGAATCAAATCGTTGTCATACATACAGACGGTTTAGGCTGGAAGCGAAGAAAGTGGGGCTATCTTGCCAGGCGATATTACCGGTGGGTTGAGTGGGTATCGGCACGGATGGTGAAAAATATCATCACTGATAATCAAGGGATGGCAGATTATTACTTGCAAAACTATCATGCCGATTCCATGCAAATCGCTTACGGGGCATCGAGTCCCTATGGAGTTGATGAGACCATCTACAATGAACTTGTCCTTGCTCCGGGTTCATACCTCTTGGCGGTGGCGAGATTAGAGCCCGAAAATAATGTCGATATAATTATCAGGGAATATGTCGCCGCTAATGTGGAGATGCCTCTTGTCATTGTGGGGGGGGCTCCATATGGCGAAGACTATATGGACTACCTACGCTCCCTGGCTAATGAGAAAGTGCTTTTTGCCGGTCAGTTCAGCGATCAGGCTAAACTCAATGCCCTATATAAAGGCGCCTATCTCTACGTTCACGGTCACGAAGTAGGAGGAACGAATCCTTCCCTGCTCCGGGCCATGGGATTTGGAACTGCCCCGCTCGTTATGGATGTCGATTATAATCGCTATGTTGTTGGACCGCATGGTTTTGTTTTTACAAAGGAAGAGGGTAATCTTGCGGCAACACTGGGCAAATTGGTAAATGATGTAAGTGAAGTCAAGAAAGCAGGTCAAGCTGCCTTGGGCCGGGTTAATAAAGAGTATAACTGGGAGGCCGTATCCACTCGTTATGCTGAATATTTTCAAAGTCTCACGTAACAAACGGTTATCGTTCCCACGCGGGAGCGTGGGAATGGGGGCGATGTTAAAATGATCAAAGAAGAAGAGCGGTACTATTCCTACGTCATTCTCACCTTTGACTATATTTCCATTCTCCTGGCTTACGTCATCGCCGCACCCCTTTCCGGCTATGTCGTTGCCCTGGTTCGACAGGATATCCTGCCCTGGTTTTCCACCACGCCGCTAAAGGAGATATTACTGTTTCACTGGTCCCAGTATAGCGACTTTCTTTTGCCCATGCTCCTCTTCCCCCTTGTTGCCCTGAAGTTCAGTGAAAGCTACCGCCTGACGAAGATTTACACCCTCAGGGAGATCTTGAAGGAAACAGCGATACTTTTTTTGATCAGCAGCGCCCTTCTGTCCGTATTTTTTGTCTTCAATGCCCCCTATCTGGAAAAGCTCACCATGATCGTCATGGCCGTTTTCGTGACCTGGGTGCTGTTTGTGTGCAATCGCCTTATTTTCACCGCCTATTTAAAAATGCTCTCCAGAGATCCGGACATCCTGAACCATCTGCTCATTATCGGTACGGGCAGGAGGGCTGTTCAGACGGCCATGACTTTCTCCTCTCACCGGGAATGGCCGATTAGCGTCGTCGGCTTTTTGACCAATGTGCCGGAGGAGGTGGGGAAGACCATCGAGGGGCTCCCTGTGCTCGGCGTCATCGACGACCTGCCAAAGGTGATGACAACTACCGTTGTGGACAGCGTCCTCGTATCGGAGACCGTTCGCGAGGTAGCTGCCATGCGGCAGATCGCGGCGCTGTGCAGTCTGGCGGGCGTTGATTTTACCATGAATTCGTCCCTCATGACGGGGAAGGCGAGCGCCCCTTTTGTGGAAAGATATGATCAGACGACCTTGCTCGTCTATAAGTTCGTCAATCCTGCCCCCTTTAAGCTCTTAGTCAAGCGCCTCCTGGATCTGGCGTCGTCGGCGGCCCTCATCATTTTTTTGCTTCCCCTCTGGCTCATCATTCCTGTAATGATCAGGATGGATTCCCCCGGACCGGCCCTTTTTGCCCAAGAGCGGGTAGGGAAAAACGGGCGTCGTTTCAAGATGTTCAAGTTCCGTTCCATGGTTCAGGATGCGGAACGACTGAAGGCGTCCCTCGCTCAACTCAATGAAATGGACGGGCCTGTTTTCAAGATCAAAGCGGACCCGAGAATAACAAAAATGGGCCGTTTTGTCCGCAAGACCAGCATTGATGAGCTTCCTCAACTGTTCAATGTCTTTGTCGGAGACATGAGCCTGGTGGGTCCAAGACCCCCGGTTCCCAGTGAGGTTGTCCAGTATGGCCTCTGGCAGAAAAAGCGTTTGTCCGTAAAGCCCGGGATAACATGTCTCTGGCAGATCAGCGGTAGAAATGAGATCAAGTTCAATGAGTGGATGCGTCTCGATCGCCAGTATATTGATAATTGGTCCCTTATTTTAGACCTGAAAATATTGTTCAAAACGGCCTTTGCGGTTTTTTCGAGAAAGGGAGCGGAGTAGCCGTTTCCGGAAGAAGAGGTGATGACATGACCGGGTTTTTCAAGAAGCTGTGGCAGTCCGATACACGCAAGGCCTTTGAAGAGGCTATGGAGTTCTACAATCAGCGACGTTACAACGAGGCGGTAAAGGCCTTCGAGGAGATCCTTGCGCAGAAGGGCGCTTCCTCTGACGTCTATTATAATCTGAGCGCTGTGTACTGTAGCCAATCTTACCACGATATCGGGTTTCGTGATTTTTTGATGGGCCTTTTCCCCCAGGCCTGCAATTATTTTCAGAAGGCCCTCGATTTGCAGCCGGGCCATATTGACCTATACCAGCTCATCGGTATCTGCCGTAACAATATGCGGGACCATGAGGGGGCCGTCGAGGCGTTTCAGTTCCTCCTGACGATAGACCATAATCGGTTGGCTGCCCGGATAAATCAGGGCATTGTCTTTTATAACCTCCAGCTCTGGGACAAGGCGGTGCAGCATCATAACGAGATCATCCGGGACTACCCCAGCTATCCGGACGTTCATTATCGCCTGGGCCTTGCCCTGATCGGGATGGACAGGACCCATGAGGCCCATGACGCCCTGTCCCGGGCCCTCGCCCTGAACCCGAAATATCATGATGCCGCCGTCAAACTTGCCCTCCTGAAGGCCAATTTTGGACATTATGACGAAGCCAACCAGCTTATCTCCATGGTTGAGGAACAGCACCCCCGCGATCCTGCCGTTCATTATGCCCGGGGGGCCATCCTTTTCGAACAACACGATTTACAGGGCGCCGCCGCCGCTTTCCAGTACGTCCTGTCTCTTGCCCCCGATCAGAAGGAGGCGGGAATCAGCCTGGCCCTGACGCTTGTCGAGATGAACGATCTGCCGCAGGCCATCGATATGTTTCGTAAAATAAAGGAAATGGATCACCATGTCCCACACCTGGATGAAGCCATTGCTTCTTTAGAAGCGGCTTATCACCTGCCGCCGCAGCATCCAAAACCCTTAAACGGTCTCGGTCCCTTTTTCAGGGTGGAGACCGTTCTTGAACTGCTGAAGCGAGAGGTCAAACGTCCCCTGAATATCGCCCCGGATATAGGGGACATGATTGCGACCATTGCCACCCTTCACGAAGATGACTGTGCCCTGTGCGAGCCTATCCTCTCCTATATTCAGGATTATGTGGCGCAACACCCCGATTATCCGGATCTTTATCATAGTCTCGGACTGCTCAATATCCGGCTGAGACAGTATACCGCAGCGGAAAAAGCATTTAGAACCGCAGTATTGCTGAACCCTGACTATCTGAGTGCCCGTATGAATCTCTTCCGGATGCTCAAGGAAGCAGGAAAAAACGCCGACGCCCTGTTGGAGGCCCATGAAATTATGGGGCGGGTTGCACCTGCCCCGGATTTCTATGCAGATTTGTCGGAGGTCTGCCTCAACCTTGGTCAGGTAGATGCGGCCCTGGATTTTGCGGGGAAGGCCCTGAAGATCGATCCTCATCACGCCGCGGCTTACCTTGTGCAGGCGCGGACTCTTGAGCGGATGGGGCAAGTTGGAGAAGCCCTTGTGGCTGTGGAGCGATGTTTGACGGAGACAACCGTTCCCGAGGTCAGGGAGGCGGCATTGGCACTGCGGGAAGAGATCGTGAACAGCAAAAAGTGAAAGGTGAACGGCCTTGCGAAAAAAGTTGATTCACTGCTGCGAACCCCTGTCAGAACTGCTTACAAACCTCCCCGGTTATCATCGTCCGGTGCGGGCCAGGGGGTTCCCGAGACGATGGCCTGGGCATCCTCATCTGTCCTGGGACGGACATTTAGCCGCCATGGATTATTGAAAGACCGGCAACCGCCGCCGGACTGAAGTTCCTGCCGGTAAAAATCGGCTAAGGGATGCGCTCCCATGAGTTTGCAGACATACCTTATCCCCGTCCATTCCAGCTCTGGGCAGTTCTTGTCCCGGTCGTGAGGATGCAGGGCCACACCAAAAGCGCAGGTATTGCGTATGCAGCAGTAGCCGCAGCCGACACAGGATACTTTTTCAACAGGATCTCTTAACATGAGAAATTGCCAAGTCTTTTCATAGTGAGCCGCCACTGGATATGACTGTAAAGGGATTCGTGGCCCGGTAAGAGCTGTCGGCACAGGTAAAATCGGATCGCCGGCAGCCGGGACATGTCCGTCGTCAGGAGGATTTTCTCATAATGTTCCTCCACAAAGAAATTAAGGGTGTGATACCAGAGGTATTTGGCCAACCCCTTCCCCCGGTGGGCGGTGCGGATAATCATCCACATGATGAGGCCGGTCTTGTGTCTCCGGGAGGAGCCGTCAATGGTTCCGCAGTTGCCGATCAGTTCTTTTCCATGAAAGAGCAGGGTGGCCGCATCGGGTCTGATGAGTTGCTGAAGGTAATCCCGGTCGATCCTTTCCGCTGTCCAGTGACCGAAGTCCCCGTCAGAGTTCAGTAAGCCGACCAGGGCATCGAGATCAGCCGGCTTTTCCGGGGAGCGCATGGTATAAGGGGGCGGAAGTTGCCGGGCCCGTTCGCGGTAGGGACAGGTATAATCAAGTTGATAGACAAGGGACAACTGTTTGCGGTAAATGAAGCTGAAGGCGTAAAGTGCTTTGTTCCATACCTTTGTGTGGAAAGGACGGGTGGTGTGAGCTTGTGTCATAAGCACGTATCTTAATGACAGCCCTGCCCGTAGTCAAGGCGAATGTTGAGACCCATGAAAAGAGAAGAGAAAAGGTGCTTAAGTTAATGAAATTTAATGGTAACCTGTTGTTATGATGTTGAAACTTTTCCGAAAGTTCCGTTCGGACAGGCAGCCGGACCTCGACCTTGACGCTGGGCGGTACTGGTCTATGAGCGACATCAACGAACGGATCAGAGACCAGTCCCACTGGTATGGAGAGGGACGCTGGGAGAAGGAAAGATGGCTGGCCTACGGCGATTTTTTCTTTGATCTGGCCGGTAAGCGCCTGCGGCAGGCGTCGGGACCGGACTGGCGGGAGGGTTTAAAAGGGAAAACGGCCCTGGAATGGGGCTGCGGAGGCGGGGCGATCATAAGGCCGCTTTGTGAGCATTTCGCTTCTGTTTATGGCGTGGACATCTCGGCGGCGACGCTGTACGAGTGCCGGAAACAGATGGCTGATTTGGCGGCACATGAGGCAGATAAGGGGCAGGCGAAGGCAGGAAATTTCACCGCTTTCCATTTTCCATCGGAGCATCCGGAGGCCGTTCTGGAGCTAATTGCCCCGGGCACGGTTGATTTCATCGTTTCCGTCGGCGTCTTCAAACACTTTCCCTCTCAAGCCTATACCCTCAGGGTTCTTCAGGTTATGAAAAAGCTCCTAAAAAAAGAGGGGTTCCTTTTTATTCAGATCCGTTATTTCGACGGTGCGGAAAAGTATCGTCCCAAAGAAGGGGACTACGCCCGCAACGTGATTACTATGACCTCCTTTACTGCGGACGTCTTCGCGGCACAGCTTACCGCCGCCGGTCTGCTCCTTCTGCACCGGGAAAGGGATGTTGACGGGGAGGATGAAAAGCACGAGTATTATTTTCTGGGCAAGGGGACATAAATTGAATGGTTCATCCACCATGCGCGTTGGTATTGTCCATACCGCCAGCTCTCCCTGCGGGTGTGCCGAGGCGGTCGCAGCGGGACTCGCTGCCCTTGGCCACGAGATCTTTATTGTTGATTCGGAGGATATCCTGTTGCTGGCTAAGGAACTGGCGGCGACCTGCGATCTGGTCATCGATCACACCGATACGTTTTTAGGCTGGGGGGTCTTGCGGCCCTTCGTCCGGTGGGAGTTGGAGAAGTGTGGGGCCCGCGTCGTCGGCCCATCCGCCCAGGCCTGTTTCCTTGCCGACGACAAGATAGCCGCCAAAAGAAGCCTCAATGCTGCCGGCGTACCCACTCCGCCCGGTGCTGCCATTACGGAGGCGACCGCTGAGCTTCCCCCCTGGCTACGACCTCCCCTGATCCTGAAACCAGCCTGCGAGCACATGAGCCGGGGCGTAACGCTGGCGAAGACCCGGGAAGAGGCGCGGATGGCTGTCGGCGTCCTGCTTGAGAGTTATTGCCAACCTGTCCTCGTGGAGACGTTCATCCCCGGGCGGGAATTAGCCGTTTCCGTCCTTGACGGTCCGGAAGGGCTGGAGATTTTGCCCATCCTGGAGTGGCTTCCTGACGGTGAGGAGTATCGAATCCTGACGGAGGCATTCAAACTTCAGGAAAACGGTGCGGTAAGGGAGGATGCGCAGCGGATCATTCTCTCCTCTGTCCAGCAACAGGAAATAGAATCCTTGTCGCGCAAGGCCTTCCGGACCCTGGGACTGAGGGATTATGCCCGGTTTGATGTCCGCCTCTCTCCGGACGGGAGGTTCTATTTCCTTGAAGCCAATACAACGCCCAGTCTTGAGACCGGCGAGGCCCTTGCCCTCTCTGCCCGGTGGGCGGGGGTGGACTATGTCCATCTGGTCAAGAGGATACTTGCGGTCGCCCAGCGCCGCTATGGCGTTGATTTAACAAGATTAAGGAGCAGGCGTCGATGTTGATTCAGTTGCCTTCGGGTTTGGTAGAGCTGTTGATTCCCCAAGCGGTCCACATGCCGCCGCCGTCGAGTATTGAGTTGGCCAGGCTGCTCGATGTTCAGCCCGGCGAGTCGGTTCTCGATCTCGGTTGTGGGTCCGGCCTGCTCTCCATAGCGGCGGCAAAACTCGGGGCCCGGCAGGTAATTGCCACGGATGTAGACCCGTCAGCCTTGGCCGCGGCGCGGCACAATGCCCGCATCAATGGGCTCGAAAGCCGGATCGAATTGCGGTCAGGTTCCTGGTTTGATGCGGTAGGAGAAGAAGAGCGCTTCGATGTAATTGTGGCCACTCCTCCCCAGACCCCCGGACCTACGCCCTGCGGTCCCCGTTATGGGGGATGGGATGGCGCGGACAACCTTGTCTCCATTGTTGCCGCCGCCCCTGCCCATCTGAGCCCGGTGCGGGGAAGGCTCTGGCTGCTGGCCATCAGCCTTGCCAATCCGGCGCGGCTGCGCCAGGAACTGGCAAGGCATTTTGCCGATGTGCGTCTTATTCACGAAACAATTCGCGAATTTACGTCCGATGAATACGAGTCCCGGCAGCCAGGGCTCATGGACCATCTGCTGGCCCTGCGGGCGGTACAGCAGGCTGATTTCGCGGATCAGGAAGAGGGGGGGTATGTCTTTCGGAACCTCTTCCTCCGGGCCGCCCGTCCCTGGACAAAATGAAGTATCTTATTATTAATGCAGATGATTTTGGCGCTAACATCTGTCGCAATCGGGGGATTGCCGAGGCGGTCGACACCGGCGTCGTGACCAGCGTTAGCGTCCTGGTCAACGGACCGGCTTTTGATGATGCCCTTGCCCGCCTTCCCGCGTGGCAGGGCCGGGGCGTCTCGGTGGGCCTCCATGTGAACCTTTCGGAAGGATACCCTGTCTGCAAAGGACTTTCTGTCCTCCCTGATGATCATGGCTGTTTCCGAGGCAAATCGTCCACACATAAACTATTGATGCAAAAGGGGAATCATGAATTGGAGCGGGAGGTCGCTCTGGAGATCGAAGCCCAAATCGGGCTTTTGGAATCGAAAGCCATCAGGATCAGCCATCTGGACGGACACCAGCATGTTCATGTTTTTCCGGCGGTGATTGGGGCCGCTGTCCGGGCGGCGCAAAGGCATGGTATCGTCTGGCTCCGTATTCCTGAAGAGACGGCAACCGTTCCTCCCTCCCTTTATATGAAAATCCCCCCAACCCCCCTTTGTCAAAGGGGGGTTGGGGGGGATTTTCATGCTTCGTTGCGCTCGCCTTCGGGCATGGATGTTGGCGAGGAAGAATCTTCACTCCTGAAGCGGGAAGCTAACAAGTTCATCCGTCTGGCAGCCGCGGCCCGGCCGTTCCTGAAGGGCTCCGGTATCAGGACAACGGACCATTTTCGGGGATTATACCTCAAGGGCAGACTGTCCTTCCCGCGCCTTGAGGAGCTCCTGAACGATCTGTCCGTCGGGATTACGGAACTGATGGTGCATCCGGGGCGGGCCCCCGCCGGATCTGGTCAGGGGCCTTTTGCCGCCTTCTCAAACGTGGACCGGGAAGGTGAATTAAATGTTCTCCTCGATCCAAGACTTCTTAAAGTATTGAAAGAAGAAGGTGTTTTCCTGACGCCCTATCCGGAGATTCAGTCATGATGTCGCAACTCCGCATTCTCATTTTGACCCCCACCGCCCTGCCCACGATTACGGGGAATGCCATGACCGCCGAGCGCTGGCGCCAGGGCCTGATCAGGGAAGGTTGCCATGTGGAGGTCCTGACGACGAGGAATGTTGAATTTCCGAAAATAGGGCAAGCCGTCGCCCGTTTCCGGCCCGATATCATTCATGTGCACCATCTTTTCCAGTCCGGGTCGCTTTTGATGGCCCCACCCCTGACCGAGCAGCTTCAGGGCATTCCCGTGGCGGCGACTCCCGCCGGTACGGATCTCAACCAGGATCTCCGGGGCGAAGGCAAGATCGACGCCTTGCAGGCAATCTGCGCCCGCGTCGGGGCCATTGTGGTGCAAAATCGCTGGTTTGCACGCCTTATGGAAGACCTTTTCCCCGTCTGCGAACGTCGGATCATCTATGTTCCCAAATCCTTTTTCTGGCTGGGGGATGAGCCCTGCGCCCTGCGGGAGCAGGCGAAAGCCGGACCTAATGATTTTCTCTTCTTCCTGCCCGCCGGGGTCCGTCCGGTCAAGGGCAACCTGGAAGGGCTGCTTGCCCTCGAAAAAGTCCATCAACGCCGCCCCCAGATCCGGGCGGTCTTTGCCGGAACGGCCCTGGATCGGGATTACAGCGCCCGGTTCCAGGAAGAGATCCGGCGTCTCCAGTCATTTGCCTGCTGGCTTCCCGCCATTTCTCCCCCGGCCATGCGGTCGGCTTACCAGGCGGCGGATATCGTCCTGAATACCTCGTTTTCCGAGGGTCTTTCCAATGTCCTCCTCGAAGCCATCGCCTCGGGAAAGCCGCTCCTGGCCACGAATATTGAAGGAAACCGCTGGCCTATCCAGGGCGACGAAGGTGGCCGGCCCTGCGGCCTCTTCTACGATCCTCAAAATATGGATGATTTCATCGAAAAAGCCATCCGCCTTAGCGACGACGGCGCTCTTCGTTCCAGCATGGCGCAGACATGTCGGGAACGCGCTGCCGCCTGGCCCTCTCCGGATATGGAAATAAAGGGTCTGATTGCCGCATATCAACAGGCCATTAATGTGGGGACACCATACTAATTTTTTTTTGGAGGAAAGATGAAAAATATTCAAAAAAATAAATGGGACGGCAATTTTGGTTGGGTTGCTTTCATGCTGGCGGTGCTGATCCTGTCTGTGCTCGTCCTGCCCCTGGAGGCGGCGGAGGTGAAAAATATTGTCATCCAGAAGGTGGAGAACCGGTTGCTTTTCACCTATGACCTGGAGGGAGAGGAAAGCACCGTGATGGTGTCGGTTTATGTGACCGTTGGCGACAAAACCTACCCGGCTAAAAGTCTTCGCCTGGAAGGAGATCTGGGCAAGGTCCGGCCGGGGAGGAACAGGCGCGTCGTCTGGTATGTGTTAAACGATTTTCCCGGGGGGGTGAATCAACCGGTCAGTGTGGAAATTTCCACGGGAATGCCAAGCATTATCAACAATATCGGCATGACTTTTGTTCTCCTTCCCGCCGGGTCCGTCGTGATGGGCTCTCCTGCTGACGAGCCCGGGCGCAACACGGACGAAATGCAGGAACGGGTGAACATCAGCCGGGCTTTCTATTTGCAGACGACCGAGGTCACCCAGGGGCAGTGGAAGCGGGTCATGGGGACCAATCCCTCCCGTTTCAGTGATTGCGGCGAAGATTGTCCCGTAGAGCAAGTTTCCTGGCACGATGCCCAGGCATTCATCCGGAAGCTCAATGACTTGGAGGGGACGAATCGCTACCGGCTGCCGACGGAGGCGGAGTGGGAATACGCCGCCCGGGCGGGAACGGCAACGGCCTATTTTTGGGGGAAAGCGCCTGATTGTTCCCGGGCGAATTATGGAAACAGCTTGTGGGGTTCCGAATGCAAGGGCGCCAATCCCGGTAAAACCGTTAAGGTTGGTAGTTTTCGCCCCAACACCTGGGGACTTTATGATATGGCCGGCAATGTCTGGGAATGGGTCGATAATTGGTATGGACCTTATAATTCCAGCCAGCTCATGAATCCCGATGTTCCCAGATCAGGGGTCTTCCGGGTACAGCGCGGCGGTGCCTGGGACAGCGACGCCGTGGCCTGCCGGACGGCGCTACGCGTCAAGGCCCTACCCGAAGTCAAACTCGGCCACTTGAAATTGAACCCCGGCAATCTCGGTTTCCGCCTGGCCAGGACGGCGGAATAGAAAATATTCATTGACAACCAAAAGTTAGTATGCCAAATGTTTGCCAACCAATCATAGGGGGAGCAGACATCATGAAAGACGACCGGCTTATCTTCCTCATCTTTACCGCGCAGAACAAGTTGCGGACTTACCTGAACAATGCCCTGGTTGCGGCGAACGTACGGGTGACGTTTGTCCAGGCGGGCATCCTCTTCCTCCTCAAACAGAGCAACGTCCGGACCATGTCCGACCTGAGCCAGCTCATCGGGGTGGATAACTCAACCCTCACCGGTCTCGTGGACCGCCTGGAAAAGGCGGGTTTCGTTGCCCGTCAGGCCAGCCCCACGGATCGGCGTTCTCTGCTCATTCAGGTAACTCCGGACGGAATCGCCGAAGGGGACAAGGCCAAGATGATCATCAAAAGGGTTAATGAAGAAATCAAGATCGGTTTTCCTCCGGAGGAAATGGAGATATTCAAGGGCATCCTCAGGTCATTTTTCGAAAAATTCAACAAAAACAGCGGCAACAGAAATGACGATGTATAATTTTCGACTAAATAATCAATTTTCCGAATTCATAGAAAAAGTGTCCTGTTTTGCCCGGGATGAGATTGCCCCGTGGGTGGCTCAGGGCGACCATGACGAATTCCCCATGCCCCTCTGGAGGAAACTGGGAGATGCGGGCCTGCTGGGAATCGCCATTCCCCGGGAATACGGCGGACTGGGGATGGGGTATCTGGCGATTACCCTTGCCGCGGAGGCTGTCGCTGCCCAGGGAGGCTGTCTCGGGATCGGCCTTTCCTGGATGATCCATAATGTCGTGGCCCGGCTGGTATTTGCCAATTTGGGAAGGGAAGAACAAAAGTCCCGGTATCTTCCGGGCCTGGCCCAGGGAAGGATTACGGCCTCCATTTCTATCTCCGAGCCGGATGTGGGCGCCCATCCCAAGTATCTGAAAACAAGGGCCGAGCGCCGGGGGGACGTCTATGTCGTCAATGGCGAAAAGGCCTATCTGACCAATGGTCCATTTGTGGACCTCTATGTTGTCCTGGCCGTCACCGGGACCGAGGGCGCGGGAAATAGAAAGCAATTCAGCGCCTTTATCGTTCCGAAGGAAACACCGGGCGTCGCCCTGACGGCGCCAATGAAGCTTGCCAACTTCAAGCCCTCCCCCCATTGCGGCATCAGGCTGGTGAATTGCGAAATCCCGGCGGAAAATCTCGTCGGCGCGGAGGGGACGGCCTACCTGGCCATCGCCATCGCCTTCCGAGAAATCGAAGATGTCACGCTCATGGGCCTCGTTCTGGGGGGTATCAACAGGCAGATGTCTTTGTTATTACAGGAGCTCCGACGACAGGGAGGGGAGGTTGCGGAAGGCCTGCAGGCTGATCTCGGACGGCTCCAGTATCTCCGGGATACCCTCCGGCTTATTGCTTGCGAGGCGGCGCGGATTCTGGACAGCGACGATGGGCATGAGGGCTTGCTCTCCCTGATTTTGTCTTTCCGGGAGTTGGCCCGGCATTTTCATGAGGGCCTGGAAAAGTCGCCGGCGGTTGCCCTGCTGGCGGGCAACCAGGAGTTCCTGATGCTGAGCAGCGACCTGGTGCGGGCCGTCAATTTAGCAAGGAATGTCATGACCTTAAAGCAGATAAAACAAGGACATAGAATACTCAGAGGTGCATAATCAGATGAAATCCAGGTATGAAGAACAATTTATTTCCATCGAGGCGGTCCTGGAAAATCTCCGGGACGTTGCCTATATTGCCAGCCGACAGATGGCTATGACCGTTTACCTCGCTTGCCGCCTGGAAAAACCCATTCTTGTGGAAGGGCCCGCCGGGGTGGGGAAGACGGAGCTGGCCAAGGCAACGGCCGCCTGCCTGCAATTGCCCCTCATCCGGCTCCAGTGCTATGAAGGACTGGATGAGTCCAAGGCCCTCTATGAGTGGAAATACGGCAAGCAGCTCCTCTATACCCAACTCCTCAAAGACAAGCTGGACGACATTATCAGCCGGGAAAATGGTTTTAAGACGGCCATGGACAAACTCCATCAGTACGACGACGTCTTCTTCTCCTGGCCCTTTCTCGAACCCCGCCCTCTCCTCAAGGCCCTTCAGGAAAAGGAGGGTTGTGTCCTGCTCATCGATGAGATAGACAAATCGGACGATGAATTCGAGGCCTTTCTGCTGGAGATCCTTTCGGACTTCCAGGTTTCGGTACCCGAAATCGGAACGGTGCAAGCCGTGACCCGGCCCCTCGTCTTTCTGACGAGCAACAATACCCGGGAACTCAGCGAGGCCCTCAAGCGCCGTTGCCTCCACCTGTATATCCCTTTTCCCGAGGCGGCCCTGGAGCGGGAGATCATCCGTCGTCGCGTCCCGGATATTTCGGTGCAGCTTGCACATCAGGTTGTTCATTTCATTCAGGATGTTCGCAAGCTGGACCTGAAAAAGGTCCCCTCCATCAGCGAAACCATCGACTGGGCGCGGGTCCTCATGATCCTCCATGCCGAAATCCTGAATCCCGCCCTCGTCCGGGATACCCTGAATATTTTTATCAAGTTTGAGGACGATGTCGGTGTTGTGGCGGAAAAGGTTCACCAGCTTACGGCGATGGCGGTAAAGTAAAACATTGATACACTAAACGGTAATTTCTGAATGCTGAAGGCTCTTAGAGGTTGAAATGGAAAGGGTTCTGGAAGATTTTGTCACCGCCGCCCGAACCGCCGGCGTCCGTATCTCCATTTCTGAAACCCTTGACGCCGTCCGGGCTGTCAAGGTTGTCGGTTACCGGGACCGCGCCCTCCTGAAGGACGCCCTTGCCGTCTCCCTGGCCAAAACGGCGGGAGAAAAGGTCATCCTTGAAGACTGTTTCGAACGGTTCTTTGCCTTTCGGTTCTTTACCGCCGCTTCCGAACGGGTCGGTAAGGATGGGGACATACCGAGCCTCCTGCAAACGGAATCGTCCTTGGCCCGCATGCTCATGGAGGAGGATCGGGCCGGCCTCATGGCCGCCATGACCGAGGCGGCGCGCCTGGAAAACATCTCACAAATCAGATACTTCACCCAGCGCAGCCTTTTCGCCATGCGGGTACTCGGCCGGATGGGCGCCGGCGGGCTCGACAGCCAGATTCAGGCCCTGCGGCAGCTCGATACCCCGGCCGCGGCTGCGGAGGCGGCCCGTCTCGAGGGCGCGCGGTCTTATCTTGTTGATAATGTCAGGAATTATGTGCAGAGCCAGTACGATCTCTTTGCCCGCAACGAAGGGGAGAGGCGTCTGGAGAGCGAACTGCGCCTCGTGAAACTGTCCAACCTGGAGCAGCGTTACTTTGCCCGCATCCACAATATTATCCAGCGGATGGTCAAGCGTCTCAACGATCTTCACTCCCGCCGCCGCAAAGCGGCAAGAAGAGGAGTCCTGGATTTCAAGAGGACCCTGAGAGAGAACATCTCCTATCAGGGGATGCTGTTTGCGCCCTGCTGGAAGAAGAAAATCGAACGCCCCCAGATCGTCGTCATCTGTGACATCAGCCGCTCTGTCCTGCGGACGGTGCGTTTTCTCCTCCTCTTCCTGTACGGTCTCAACCAGGAGGTCGCCAGGATCCGGACCTTTGTTTTTTGCACCAATCTCGTTGAGGTCAGCGACATCCTCGGAAGCTGTTCCGTGGATGATGCCCTGACCCGGATCCAGGGAGGGACGGATATCCCCCTCATTATGGGGCGGACGGATTACGAGCGTTCTTTCGGTGATTTTCGCCGGAATTATCTCGCCGCGGTGACGCGCAAGACGACGGTTCTGGTCCTCGGCGATGCCAGGAATAATTATAATGATCCCTATCCGGAGAACCTCAAGGTTATCTACGAACGGTGTAAACGCCTTATCTGGCTCAATCCCGAAGTGCCGGCCTTCTGGGGGTCGGGGGATTCGGAGATCCGCCAGTACACACCTTATTGCACGATGATCAAGGAGTGTAACACCCTGGAGCACATTGAGCGATTGATCAACGCCCTAGTCAGAAATTAATCCCAGATTACCCAGATTAAAAAATTAACGGGAGGATAAGGAAATGAATGACAAGTGCAGGGAAGAAAGATGCCAGGAATGTCTCTTCTATGAAGTTCATCCCCGGGAGAATCGGGAAAATTGCCTCCGCTTCGCCCGTTTTGTTGACCATGTGATTACGGAATATACGAAAGATTGTGATTACTGGACCCCAATTTCCCCTCACTGAGGCCGCAGCCACTGACGCAGCCAGGCAAGAACCGTGTCGTGCCATTGCAGAACGTTTTGGGGTCCGAGTATCCAGTGGCCTTCATCGGGAAAGATCAGGAGCTCCGAAGGAACGCCCTGGCGCTGGAGGGCGCTGAAGAGGGCAAGACTCTGGGTGTAGGGGACCCGATAATCCTTCTGGCCATGAATGATCAGGGTCGGCGTCCGCCAGTTCGTGATATAATCCAATGGGTTATGCCGTTTGGGGTCGCCGAATTCCCATTCGGGAAACCACAGGGTATCTATTTCGTAGCGGGCCATGGGCTTATCGAAAAGCCCGGCGTGACTGACCAGACAGCGAAAACGGTCCGTGTGGCCGCCGATCCAGTTGATCATGTAGCCGCCATAGGAGGGACCCAAGGCCGCCACCCTTTTTTCGTCCAGAAAGGGATACTCCTTCAGCGCAAAATCAAGCCCCGTCATGAGGTCTTCATAGGGCGCTCCGCCCCAGTCCCCCCGGATGGCATCGGTGAACGTCTGTCCATAGCCCGTTGAACCGTGAAAATCGATCTGCACGACAGCATAACCAGCCCCGGCGAAGATCTGGGGATTCCAGCGGTAATGAAACTCATTGAGGTTGGATGTCTCCGGCCCGCCGTGAATAATAAAGGCGACGGGATATTTCCGGGCGGGATCGAAAGCAACGGGATAAACGATCCGCCCATATACGGTATCCCCGTGCGCGCCCTTGAAAGTAAAGGCCCCGATCTTTCCAAAGCGGATATTTGCCACCCGGTCATCGTTCCATTTGGTGACTCGCTGGGATTCTTCATTTTTGATTCCGAGAAGATAAAGCTCCGTCGGCTGATTGAGGGAATTCCAGGCGAAGAGAATGCGCCCATCCGGCAGGGGCTGGGGGGCAAAGGTATTTCCCGTCTTCATTATCATCCGGCTCTTGCCCGACACTACGTCCATGACAAAGAGGACATGTTGCCCCAGATGCTCGGCGGTGCAATAAAGGGTCTTCCCGTCTTGAGACCAGATTATAAAGTCGGGGGAGCGATCGCCGTTCGGGGTGTCATCGGTCCGCAGATCGAGGGAGCGCTCCTCTCCCGAGGCCATATCCCGCAACCGAATCCGGTAGCGGTCCGCCTCGTGACCGGGTTGGCTCATGGCGAGATAGGCCAGGGTCCGGCCGTCGGGGGAAAAACGGGGCTGAGTATCCGTGGCGGGATTCTTCGTGATCCGCACCGGCTTTGTTTCTGTCCGGATGGAAACCATAAAGAGGTCGCTGTTTGTTGACCACGCCTCCTGACGGCCCTCATCTTTGGCCGCAAAGACCAAGGTCCCGCCGTCGGGGGAAAGGGAGAATTCCTCCGTCCCCCCGGCCGGTTTTGACGGACAATCGGCGTCCATCGCAGCCATGAGGTCCCGGGCCGGACCGCCGGGAAGGGGATAAAAAAACAGGTGATTACGGGTGCCATCATTCCAGGTATTCCAATTGCGGACCATCAGGCGGTCAAAGACCATGCCCGACCCGGCCCGACTTGCCTTTTCCGCCAGAATCGTCCTGGTTTCCTCCGGCGTCCTGCCGGGAAAGACGGACAGGGACAGGATCAGAGACCGCTCGTCGGGGGAAACTTCAAAGGACCCCACATCAAGAGGTAAGTCTGTGACGGGGGTCGGTTTTTTATAGGGCGGAGAGGTCTTCCAGACCTGTTGGGAACCGGAACGGGTGGAAAGGAAATAAAGGGTTTTGCCGTCCGGGGACCAGCGGGGATTTGTATCGTCAGCCTCGGCTAAGGGGTTGACGAAGAAAGAAGTTTTCTTCTGAATATCCGTTAGTTGTATGGAAGTATGCCCTCGATTGGCGGTGAGATCGGCCCGCCAGACCGTGTAGGCGACCCGGCGCCCATCCGGGGAAACTTGGGGATCGGCGATCCGTTCCATGGCCAACATGTCCCGGACGGAAAAGGGATGGTTCGCGGCTGAGACGACGGTTGGATTTAAGAGGCTGCAGGTCATGGTATAGATGAAAAAGCAGGCAAAAATATAAGAAGATGGTCTGAACATAGTCGACAATTCCGTAATTTGGTCCTTGAGCTGGTCCTTGAATTCGGGCCTTCCATTGGTTGGTAATATAGCACGACGGTTTTATTTTCACAATGATGACGTTGAGAAGAAAACTTTGACTTTTTATTAAAAGTTCAATATATTCAAAGCGCTTATTAGATCCTATACCCCTGTCTTTTTCTATTCATTTTTCACCCGGCACCGTTTACTGTTAAAGGAGATGGGAATGGATAAACATCTGAACAATACCAAGACCGGTTTGACAACCTCTATCTTGAGGCATCTCAAATATTCCCTGGGCAAGGATAGCGCGAAGGCAACGAAACGGGACTATTTTGAGCCCCTCTGCATGACGGTACGGGATCGTCTCATCGAGGGGATGATCGAGACCGAGAGACGCTACGCTCAGGAAGATCGGAAACGGGTCTATTATCTTTCCATGGAATTCCTCATCGGGCGGTCGCTGGGCAATAATTTACTGAATTTGCAACTCTATGAAGCCTTTCAGGAAGCCCTTGCCGAACAGGGACTCGATATCGAGGAACTCCGGGAAGAAGAGCGGGACGCGCCGCTGGGAAACGGCGGTCTGGGGCGACTGGCGGCCTGCTTCCTCGATTCTATGGCCACCCTGGGGATTGCGGGTTTTGGTTACGGCCTCCATTATGAATACGGTCTTTTCAAACAGGAGATCGAAAACGGCTATCAGAAGGAGAAACCGGATTTCTGGCCGTCACGGCAGGACCCCTGGGAGATCGAACGGGCCGACGAGGCTTGTCTGGTCCCCCTCTATGGGCGAATCGAACACGGAATCGACCGGCAGGGTATGTATAATCCCATGTGGCTGGACTGGCAGGTTATCGTCGGGGTGCCCTATGATATGCCCATCGTCGGCTACGGCGGGGCCACGGTCAATTATCTGCGTCTCTATGCCGCCCGGGCCTCCTCCGAATTCAGCACGGAGATTTTCAATGAAGGGGATTACTTCCGGGCGGTGGAGGAAAAGATTGCCGCCGAGACGGTCTCCAAGGTCCTCTACCCCGCCGATACCTTTGCCGCCGGCCGGGAGTTGCGCCTTATTCAGGAATATTTTCTTGTCGCCTGCGCGGTCCGGGATATCGTCCGCCGCTATCTTAACGACCACGCGACCTTTGACGCCTTTCCCGCAAAGACGGCCATTCAGATGAACGACACCCATCCGGCCCTAACCGTCGCCGAACTGATGCGCCTGTTCGTGGATGAATATGAGCTCCCCTGGGAGCGGGCCTGGGAGATCACCGTCGGGACCCTTGGCTATACAAACCATACCCTTCTGTCCGAGGCCCTGGAAAAATGGCCCGTTTCGCTCTTGGAGAAGGTGCTGCCCCGGCATCTCCAGATCATCTATGAAATCAATCGCCGTCTTCTGGAGGAGGTGAAGCGCCATTGGCCCGGCGATCTTGACCGGATGCGGCGGATGTCCCTCATCGAGGAAGGGCTGGAAAAGAAGGTGCGGATGGCCCATTTGGCCATTACCGGTTCCCATGCCGTGAATGGCGTCTCTGCCCTCCATTCGGAACTGATCAAAAAGGTCCTGGTTCCCGATTTTCATGAGATCTGGCCGGAACGATTCAGCAACAAGACTAACGGCATCACCCCGCGGCGCTGGCTCCTCAAGGCCAACCCCCTCCTGGCCGGACTCATTACCCGGGCAATCGGGGCGGACTGGATCACCGATCTCGATTGCCTCCGGGGCCTTGAACCCTATGCCGAAGATCCGGTGTTTCAACAGGAATTCATGGACGTCAAGAAGGAAAACAAGGAAACTTTACGAGAGGTTGTCTTCTCAGCGACGGGTATTTCCATTGATACGGGAAGCCTGTTTGATGTTCAGGCGAAGCGGATCCATGAATATAAGCGGCAACTCCTGAAAATCCTCTACATCATTCATGAATATCTCCTTATGACCGAGGATGGATTGACGCCGTTAACCCCCCGTACCCATATTTTTGCCGGGAAGGCGGCCCCCGGTTACTGGCAGGCCAAACAGATCATCAAACTTATCAACAGCCTGGCGGAAGTAATCAACAATGACCGGCGGGTAGGGAACATGATGAAGGTCGTGTTTATACCCGATTATCGCGTCTCCCTGGCGGAGAAAATAATCCCGGCGGCGGATTTGAGCGAACAGATCTCCACGGCCGGGACCGAGGCTTCGGGAACGGGAAACATGAAATTCTCTCTCAACGGCGCCCTGACCATCGGAACCCTGGATGGGGCCAATATTGAAATCATGGAGGAAGTTGGGGAAGAAAACATCCATATCTTTGGCCTGAAAATCGCCGAAGTGGAAAAGTATAAACAATCAGGGGCATACAATCCATGGGACTGGTATCATCACCATGACGTCATCGGTCGGGTGATGGATACCTTCAGAGACGACCGGTTCTGTCCCCGGGAGCCGGGATTGTTCCGCTGGGTCTTCGCCCGGATCCTTAACGAAGGGGATTACTATTTCCATCTTCCCGATTTTCTTCATTATATCGAGGCCCAGGGACAGGTGGGCCGGGATTATCAGGATCAATCGCTCTGGGCCCGGAAAGCCATCCTTAACGTTGCCCGGATGGGCAAATTTTCCAGTGACCGGACGATCAGAGCATATGGCCGGGACACCTGGGGGGTTATATAGATCATGGCCGAGCGGATTCTCGTTATCGATGACAGCGACGACAGCCGGGAACTTATCGGCCGCTTTCTCGATAGGGCGGGCTATGAAGTCACGGCGGCCACGGATGGTCAAGACGGCCTGACCAAAGCCTTCGCTACCGACCCGGATCTTATCCTGCTGGATATCATGATGCCCGGCATGGACGGTTACGAGGTCTGTGAAACCCTGGAAAAAGAAGCACGGACCAGGGATATCCCCGTAATTTTTCTCTCAGCCCTGGGGGAGTCGCGGGATAAAATCCGAGGACTGGAGATCGGCGGGGCGGATTACATCACCAAGCCCTTCGACCGGGGGGAGGCCCTGGCCCGGGTCCGCAGCCACTTGAAGATCCGTCGTCTGACCAAGGAAGTGATGGCCGCCAACCGGGAACTTGTGGAGAAACAGCAGCGCCTCGACGAGGACCTCCAAGCGGCAGCGGGGATTCAGCAGAGCCTCCTGCCAAAGCTGTTGCCGACGACGACGGCTTTTGACATGGCCTGGAAATACATCCCCAGTGAAGCCATCGGCGGTGACATCTTCAATGTCTTCCCCCTTGACGGCGAGCGGCTGGCCTTTTACATGCTTGACGTCAGCGGTCACGGCGTCCCGTCGGCCCTCGTTACGGTCTCCGTTTCCCAGTCTCTGCAACCGCTGAGCGGGCGGATCATCAAAAACAAGAATACTTTCGCTTCCCCCGGAGAGGTGCTGACCGCCCTGGACCAAGAGTATCCCATCGAACGTTTTGATAAATATTTTACCATGGTCTACGGAATCCTCGATGCGGGTGAGGGTGTTCTTACATACAGCAGCGCCGGTCATCCCCCTCCTGTGCTTCTCCATGAAGAAGCTCCTTATGGCCTTTTGGATAAGGGCGGACCTATTATTGGTCTGGGAGGGAGTGTCCCCTTTGAGGAAGAGACGGTTTCTCTGACCGAAGGCGACAAGGTCATCCTCTATACCGACGGTGTCAGCGAATGTCAGGATGCCCAAGGGGCGTTCTATGGTGAACAAAGGTTTTATCAACTGCTGGAAAACCTGAAAAAAAAGCCCATCGCGGTGATGATGGAAGAAATTGTCAAAGATATCGGCGCTTTTCTTTCCGGCTTACAGCCCCAGGATGATATTACCCTCCTGGGGATAGAATATAGAGGAGGTTGACATGAGAATTGATCAAGTCAAGATAGGGGCGGTATTGGTCGTTAAACCGATGGACAAAAGGATTGACGCCTCTTCCGCTACTGCCTTTAAAGCTAAGATAGCCGACTGGATTCAGGGGGGAGAAAATAGGATCGTCCTCAATCTGTCGGAGGTGGATTTCATTGACAGCAGCGGTTTGGGGGCGATTGTTTCCTCTCTGAAGGCGATGGGTGGGGAAGGGGATCTGGTGATCTGCAATCCCCGGGAAACGGTGATGAGCCTGTTTCGGCTAACAAGGATGAACCGGGTTTTTCAGATTCTGCCCTCCGAGGAGGAGGCCGTGGCGAGCCTGTCCAAGACGTGAGAGAACATGGAATCATTCTCCAAACAGGACGTTAGCATCAGGATAAGTATTGACAGCCGCCTCGATCAGGTCCACATGGTCGGCTACGCCGTTCATGGGATCTGTTCTCAGTTGGGACTCGGCGACATCGTCGTGTATCAGATAGAGCTGGCCGTTGTCGAGGCGGTAAATAATGCGATTAAGCATGCCTATGGTTCGGTGGCCGGTCATTCCGTTGAGGTGGTCATTTCCGTGAATGAGAAACGGCTTCAATTTGAGATTTGTGACGAGGGGGAAACCCTTCATTTTCTTCAGAAAAGAACCGGCCTGGATTTTGATCCCCAGAATAAAACAAACCTCCCCGAAGGGGGCATGGGGCTGCATATCATAGAGCAGGTGATGGATGATATGAGCTACTTCGTCCGGGACGGGCGCAATTGCCTGGTTCTTTGCAAGCGTCTGACATGATGGCAGGCAACCCCCCCCCCCACCTTATCCGCGCTGAACCGGCCGACTATTTACTGACCCCCGGACAGATTAATCCATCATACGCTTCGCCATTCTCAGCCCTATAGCCAATCTACGCTTCACCAATTGAGAAATAGAACGTTGCCCCTTTGCCGACTTCCCCCTCCGCCCAGATCCGGCCGCCGTGGCGCTGGACGATCCGCTGGACGATGGCCAGGCCCACGCCCGTCCCCTCAAACTCCTTCGCACTGTGGAGACGCTGGAAAACGCCGAAGAGATTGTCCGCGTGGGCCATGTCGAAACCGGCGCCGTTGTCCCGCACGAAGTACACCCTTTCGGAGTCCGTAATGGGGATTGCGGATGGCAGGTATTCCATCGAAACGCCCTCTTCATGCCCTCCTGCTTCCGACTGCCCGCTGCCTTCCGATAGGCAGCCCACCTCGATGACGGTCCGTTCCTTCTGCGCGGAGAACTTGACGGCGTTGCCGAGGAGGTTCATCCAGATCTGCCGGAGCAGCGACGGGTCGCCCTTGGCTCGGGGCAGGTCGCCGACGCGAAAATCGATCCGTTCCCGCTCCTCTGGGGTCGTCAGCTCAAAGAAGATGGAATTCGCCAGGGTCGCCATGTCCACAGGCGCAGGATTCATCTCTGCCCGGCCCGTCCGGGAGAAGGCCAGCAGATCGTCTATGAGCTTGCCCATCGTCCTTGCGTTGTTGCTGATAACCTCGCAGACCCGCTTTCCCTCGCTATCCAGCCGGACGGCATGGTCCTCGATGAGAATCTGCACATAACCGTCCACAGACCTAAGTGGCGCCTTGAGATCATGGGAGATGGAGTAGGCGAAGGCATCCAACTCCTTGTTGGCAATTTCCAACTGGGCGGTGCGCTCCACAACTCGCTGCTCGAGTTCGGCGTTCAACCGGCGGATTTCTGCCTCCGCCTGCTTGCGGTCGGTTATGTCGTTGTATAAGACTTGAAACTGTCTTTCACCATCCCATATTATTTCCTTGCGAAAGACATAGAGATGGCGGACTTCACCATCTTTCCGGATGATGTCTATGGTATATTCCGACGGGACATCAACCCCTTGCCGTCTTTGCTCTCTTCTGATCAGGAAGTCGGCATGGCTTTCCGGGGTATAGCGCTTCTCCACGGGAGTTGTTTTCAAGTCCTCGATGCTGTCGTAGCCATAGATATCCAGGATCGCCCGGTTGGCATAAATGGTTTCGCCTTCTACGGTCACGATGCGCACTCCCAGGGGTGAGTCATCGAGAGAATGATGGAAATTTTCTTCGCTTCGGCGCAGCGTCTCCTCAGCCCGCTTGCGCTCGCTGATGTCGCGGAAGATGACCATATCTGCAACCTGACCATGCCAGAAAGTCTTTGTCCCCGTTAGCTCAATCGGCACTGTCTTTCCTTCTTTGTGCACAAGGGCAGTCTCATACTGTCTGGGTATCTCTTCTCCCTCCAATCTCTTTTTGAGCATCTCAGACAATTTTAGAATTTCATCGGGATGTGCAAGTTCTTTCATTGTTATTTTAAGAAGCTCTTCGACGCTGTAACCTGTTATCTCGGAGGAACGTTTATTTGCATAGATGTGGGTTCCCATGCTCAGTCCAATGATCAGACCGTCATGGGCATTTTCAGCGACAGCCCTAAAACTCTCCTCGCTCTTCCGCAGCGTATCGATTAGTCTGTCCCGCTCCGTCAATAATCGAGCCAGCTTGATATTGCTGTAACTCAGTTTTGAAATCAGATGGGCAAAACGAGCATAGAAAGTCATCACCTTGTCAATCGTTTCCCGGCTCCAGCGCGGCACCCGTTCAAGCGCCGCCAGATATTCTTCCTCGTCGAATCCGTATTGCCGAGACTGGGCGCGGAATACGTCATAGTCTATAAATTCGTCGGCAAAGAAAAACTGCCCCAAAAACAGATTGCCCGCATGACTCCCGCCCACATTGATGGGCGTCACGATATCCCACATATTGTTTTTGCACCGATAGACTTTGAATGTGCCCGGTTCAACGCCATTGGAAAGGACCGTATCGCTCTCCAGGCAGTGTCTGCACGTTTCAGGATTGACCCGGTGGAATTGTGTGCAGATATCCTGCCAACCGGCGGCAACCAGGACCCGGCCTTTGAGATTAAGGATAGCAACGCCGATGGACGTAAGTTTGTAGAAATCGTCCATCATGGACTGGATCGCCTGTGTATCAATAATGTCGGCAAGATCCAGCGCCCCAATATCCCCTTCCGGCAAAAGGATGGTGTCAAGCTTGGCCCGAACCCGTTCCTCGCTCTCCTTTAGCGCTTCCTCCGCCCGCTTGCGCTCGGTGATGTTACGGATAAAACCGCCCACGCCGGGCCTGTTGCGCCCCAGGTCCACCGCAAATTTGGATGTTTCATATGCCTGGTCTCCGATAATCTCTTCGGAAATTACAATAGAGGTGCTTGTCAGGGCTTCCATGTCTGTCTGTCGGCATTTTTCCGCGGCAATTTGCGGCATCAGTTCAAAGTCGCTTTTACCAATTATCTCTTCCTCCGGTTTGCCAAAAAATGTCGCCATCGATTTATTTACCACTATATTGCGGAGTAGTTCATCCTTCAGGAACACCATGTCCGTGGTGGCATTTATGAAGGTACGATAAAGCTCCTCGCTCTCCCTTAGTGCTTTCTCTGCCTGCTTGCGTTTTATTATTGATTCTGCTTCCTTCAGTTCCCGTTTAATAGCAGGAACTACGCGAGGCAACTCCCGTTTCTGGATGTAGTCCTGTGCTCCCCCTTTCATCAGTGAAACAACCAGCTTGAAATTAATTTCTCCGGATAGGATTATAAATGGCAAGCTTGGGCGTAATTCCTTAGCCAGTGCCAAGGCCGCTGGGGCGCTGAAGTGCGGCATGGCGTGGTCAGAAGTGATCACATCCCAATCCTGGCGTTCCAATGCAGTGCGCATGGCAGCCGGAGTATCCACTACTTCGTAGACGACCTCATAGCCTTCATGGCGCAGGACGCATAGCAAGAGGGTGGCATCATCTTCTGAATCTTCAACGATCAACACGCGTAGAGCTTGATTCATAAACTCCTCCTGCCGAGTGCATCGGTGGTGGTGCTTGGGAGGATCTAACTTCACATTGACCTTAAAGCTGCCTAACAAATAAGGAAAAATATTATTGCCATACTGGTTTTCAATAAAAAACCCCGACCTTCTTTAAAAGATACGGGGTTGTTATTGGCTATTCCATATTTCCCTCAAGAATGATTACCCGAGATGGAACATTTTCAAATGCCTTTTTCACATTCTGATTATCACGATTTGCTTTTGAAAGCTACTACAGCAATGAAATTATTCGGCCTAAGACTTTCAGAAAAAAGATCGGACACAAAGACCGATTGGCAAGAACTTCCGTTCATGAAAAGGCTAGGAAAGGTGAAATTATAAGCAATATGCCTGTTGCGATGATAATCTTCAGGGAAAACCCCTTGTATTTGTGCAACTCGGGCACGTGGTAAACGAGATAGGCCGGGATGAGGCAGCCGACCAGGCCGAAGATGGGGCTGCATATCGAAGTGAAGCAGAGTACCGGCGCGTCCAGCACGATCGCCCCCCAGGACACCAGGACCGTGAAGACCAGAATGCCTCTGGATACCATTGTTTTATTGATCCTATCTTCCGGCATGGTCCGACGCAGAACGTTCATGGCAATGCCTTGGCAAGCTTCCCGGAATCCGAGGAATACGCTGAAGTACGCCGTCACGACGGCGAATATGTTAAGGATGAGCGACAGGATCTTCACCACCACGCTGTGTGCACCGTGGCCGGTCATCATCGACGCGACCATGGCCAGCGCTGAGATATTCTCCCTGGAGGCTTCCACCGCCGCGTCATGGCCCATCGCTAGGGTAAAGGATATAGCATAAAAGAAAACTACGACAAACAGGACTCCGAACGCGATGTTCATCGCCCGCATTGCCTTGTACCTGGCGACTTCGATGGACTTTGTCTTGGCCCGGTAAGAAATGACCATCGGCGAAAGACTCTGGATAAAGAGGATGGAGGTAAGGGTGAACGGGAGCATAATGATGAATTTATCGATCAGCTTGCCCAAGGGTGGCACCGCACCGACATTTTGCAAATTCCAGGCCGGCGCCATTGAAATTCCCAGGAACGCAACGACGCAAAGTTTGGTCAAAACAAGGACGGTTGCTACTTTGAACAACAGCCTTTCCCCGCGCGAGGCCACAGCCACCAGGCAGATGATCAGCGCCAGGCCGTAAAAGGGATTCTCGGACAAGAGGTTCTTCGTCCAGCCGAAGGTATGGATAAATGAAGCGCTGTCGTTGGTGATGGCAGTAGAATATACAAAAACCCAGATCACCAGCATCAAGAAATACAATATTCCCAGGGCCATTCCCCAGTTTTTGCCCAGATAACTCGTGATCACCCCGGGGTAATCGGTGCACACCCGGGAATCGGCCAGGGTGTTCACAAATAGGCGCTGGAACAGGTACATTGCGGGATACCCGATGGCGGACGACAAAAGGAACACCCATAATCCCGTCAGTCCGACCTGCACGGGAAGGAAAACGATGCCGGCCCCGATGGCCATGCCGATGCTCATGATCACCCAGCCCCAGTCGGTGCTGTCGAAACGGGTAGCTTCCTTCCATTGCAGTTTGTTTAGCTCCGATATTTTGCCGGCTGACGCCTGCCCCGCGAAATCCGGACCGGTTGTGGGTTCCATGTTTTCATCCTTCCCTTCCATGCCGTTTTTTTTGGCAGTTCCCTGTTAAGCCTGACCGCTGCGCGTCGTTTTATCCTGAAGGATATGGACCACGGTGGAATCGACAAGCTGCATGCCCTCCAGCGAGATTTTGCTCAGGTTGCGGATGGATTCTTCCGCCGACCTTCCCAGCACGCCGTCGTCATTGGAAAGCCCGTAACCGGCCAAGGCCATGAACGCCGAGCGCATTGCCGCCTCGGCCCCGGTGACGATCTTCATCGAGCATCCCGCTTTGGCGCCGTCGCAGATTATCCCGCACAGGTCGCCGATGACATTGTCGATGGCATAGGTCATTTTCTCGATGTCGATCCCCGCCTGCTGGTAAACGATGGCAAGTGAGGCGGAGATGCTCGCTGCAATGGCGCAGCCGCAGATAACGGACAGTTCGCCGGTGTAGCTTTTAATGTATGAATTGACGGCGTGGCTCACGGCAATGCTTTCCTGGATGCGCGGTAGTTCGATTTCCAGATGCCTGCCCACCAGATAGGGGACCAGGACGGTGAGGACGCCCTGGTTGCCGGAGCCGCCGCTGGTCATAACAGGCTCGGGCAGGCCGCCCATGCGCGCATCCACCGCAGAAGCGACTTTTTCCTTGACCCGGTGAAAAAGGTCATCGGCCTTGAGCCCCTGTTTCATCATCTGCCGAAGCTGGTAGGCGTTTCTCTTTAAATCGACGCCTTTTTCCGCAATTGCCAGGTTCATGTCAATGCCGCGTTGGATATAGGAACGTTCCTCGTCATCCAGATCGGTGACCTCGCGCAGGACATCTTCCAGCTTCATGTTCCTCATTTTATCGTGATAAAGGTCGCTCTGGGCCGGCGCTTGAGAAGGCGTCCCGATACACGAGATGCCGTTTTTCTCAAGGACGGCGATATTGGTATGGCCGCCGATGACGACACATCGCACGCGGGAAGCGCCGCCTGTAAGTTTTGCCTCGATATAAAACCCTTTTTCATCCTCTTTGCACAAATAAGAGACGGCTTCCCTATCGATTAGCGCCAGAGCCTTGTTCAGAATATCCGGTGATACTTCCTTGAGGATTTCCAGCCGCAGTTCCGGTCTCGCAATAATCGCCCCCATGGCCGCTGCGATGAGATTGCCTTTCCGACCCTTGCTGTTTGGGATCGTAACGGCCGCACCGTTTTTAAATGTGCCGGGGTCAACAACGAGCTCAATTTTTTCCACCGGGGCATCAAGCTGTCCGGCGGCGGCCGCCGTCGCATAGGCGCAGGAGATCGGTTCCGTGCAACCGATAGCGGGAAAAACCTCGTGCTCGAAAATCTTCTTTAATAACTTCATGGATTCCTCCTTGGAATGGTAATTTCCTTGGTGCAGACACGGGATGTATTGTATAAAATAACTGACATGATATTCCTCTTACGGGGCGAGAGTATAGTGTAGTTTCACTTTCATGTCAAAGCAAAACTAATAGAAAAGTGTGTGGGTATGGATGGTTACGAACCCGATGTCAGTTAAAGAGAGATTAACGAAATAAAATTGAATTGATAAAATAGTGCATTCCCATTTCTGATGTGGCTAATATCATAGATGTGCGAAATAGCTTTTCACTTCGGCAGGATACCGTATTGCCCGATGGCCTCAACAAGTCCGTGGAATATGAGCCCCATACCCATAGCGGAGACAAAAAACCCTACGAGCCGGCACCGCGATCATTTTTGTGATCTTGATTGGAGTAATATTATCGGCCTTACCGCCCCGCATCCTGCCACTTCTTTAACCTCACTTCTGTGCACAGAAGTGACTTATATCTCTGATATAATTATTTAACTGACGACGTTGCTGGTCATTTTCATGCCCATATAATTTCAGTAAATTCTCCATGCCGGGAAACGACACGATCATCACCATAGTCAAATCGCCTTAGCTTTCGTTGGCTTTTCTCAAAGTAATTCCTGCGTTCATACTATAGTCTGTAGATTTATAGTATTCATTGCTTTACTCATAAAGCCATATCGGTGGGGAAAATGGATTCGGACGTAAGAAAAATTGATGGTATTGAATTGCGTTTTGGTGAAGTTTTACGCCAACTTCGCTTGGAACGTGGCCTTTCCCAGGAAGGATTGGGGTTTCAAAGCGGCTATCACCGGACTTACATAAGCCTTTTGGAGCGAGGGCAGAAAAGTCCATCCCTGCAAACAATATTTCGCCTTGCCGGGGCGTTGAGCGTGGCGCCGGATGAGATAATCAGAGCTATGCAGCCCCAGGAAACACCAAAGATTCCACAGTCAGATAAGGATTAACGCTTTCATGAAAATCGTAACCATCGAACGCATTATTGACAGAGGGAAGTTTTCTCAATCGGCGGCATGGCGGCAAATTGAGCAACAACTTATTGATGCAATACATGCGGTCGATTGGCCGATTGGTTCGGGGTTATTCACGTTATATGACGAACCGGGGAAAAAGCGGGGAATGGGTAGCGGTGTGAAGCCCATCAAGCTGATGTTCATGGAAAAATTGAGTGTTTGGGGATGGCGTCTGGAAACGCCTGTCTCCATTTCCGCTCAACGTCGCCCCGGACCTATGGATGCAACCTTTCCTGTGGATGAAAAGTTATTCTGCGTGGAATGGGAAACAGGAAACATATCCTCAAGTCACCGGGCTTTGAACAAAATGGCCTTGGGCATCTTGAAGAAGATTCTCATCGGCGGGGTGCTGATCCTGCCGACGGGGAAAATGTACCAATATCTGACGGATCGCGTTGGTAACTATCCGGAAATAGAGCCTTATTTTCACTTATGGCAAGCTCTGAACATCGAGGAAGGGCTGCTGGTGGTGATTGCTGTTGAACACGACGCCGTGAGCACAGCAGTGCCCAGAATCAGCAAAGGGACGGACGGGCGCGCCCTGTGGTGAATCACCCGCCGCGTTGAAAGACAAGGATATATTCCCGCCGCATCGTATTGGCGATCCCCGTGATGGGCCTGCTCATCGACTTCACGATTCTCAATCCATAATTAGCGCCTTTTTCCTGCAATCTTTCGTGCAGTCCTGCTACTTCGTCGGGGGGCACACCGAGGACCTTGCTGAGTTGGTTATTGTTGGTACCAATGATAACGGTGCAAAACTTCCCCGGTTTGAGCACCCGGCCGCACTCGGACAGGACCGATCCCATATCTTCATCATAATAGCCGAATTTGTCCGCTAAGGTGCGCCCTCTCAGGCCGATCATCTTGTTACGTAGCGTTTCTTCTTCTATTCCCATGAAATGCAGATGAAAAGCGTCGTTAGCAAGATAATCGATGGCAAAGCTGTATGGGGGCGAAAAGATGATGCCGTCGATGCTTGCATTCTCCAAGGGGAACGATCTGGCGTCGCCTTCGATGACCTTTGCCGCGCCCAATAGCCAGGGAGATTCATGGAGAATTTTTTGAAATTTTTCGGCTACAAACAGGTAGCGTTCCAAGACAACCCGAAACTGAGCAAGGGGTGTTTTACGCTGACTTCGTTCCGCATAGCCGGCGCTGTCTAAATAGGCCAGTAATAGGAAGTGATAAGTGTCAATGGTATCCTGCCTTTGTAGAGATTGACTGCGTTGGGGAGTATTATAGTCAGCAGGAGGCTCCATCAACCTGTCAAGATCTTTAGATATTCTCTTGCCGCTACTCTTTGACCCCACAATTGGCGCTCCAACCTTGCTCTGAAAATAGGAAAAGACCTCCTGGTGATTGACCAACGCCCCGTGGGCGCGTTTCAGCGACATGGTTAAGGCATCGATCTTCGTTTGGGTCATGAAACGGCAGAAAGGGCTGGCGTCAATACCGACAGAATTGATTCCCATAATCGACGCTTCGATAAGCGTCGTACCGGAGCCCATCATCGGGTCCAGCACAGTCTGACCGGGTTTAAGCCCCATAATGTTCAAAAGCGCCTTAATCATCTGAGGATGAAATTTTCCTCGGTAGGGAAATAACCCGTGGGTTGCATAACCGGTGCGGAAGATGTTCCTTATGAAAAAGGATTTTAATCGTGATGAATCATCCGGGAGCTTTAGGGCGTCGCCAGTGCAAATCCGATAATGACGGGTCCAATCAGCGCCGACCTGGGCAAAGTAAGCCCCATTGCCTAAGAGTTCGTCATCCGTCAGGAGGCGATGCTCATAAAAGGCCAATTCCAACTCATAAGTATCGTCCAGATCCGGGAAAGGCCGGCGATGAAGAGGGAAAAGCAGGTTCCTGAAGTCTTCAGCCAAGATGTCTTGTGATGTTTGGCGTTTCACGTTGCGGTATCAGTCTTCCTCGACAAAGTCGTCTGATTTATGGGGATGTAGGAGGGAGTTTTGTAGTCTTTCGATAATCGTCTCACAACTGATCACCTCGAAGCCAAGCCAATGACGATCCAGGCGCTCGCAGACATCATAGGTGGTGCCGCTGCCCCCGAAGGGATCTAAGACCAGATCGCATTTATTGGTTGATAGTTGAATCACTCTCGCGGCCAACTTCGTGGAGAGTTGATTCACCCGGCGATTTTTGTCTTTGAATTTCCAGTGTCGGACCGGTGTGATATCATTCCACACATCTGTCAGATTCACTCCGTTGGGATTCATGGCATGACGGTGCCCGCCGTAATCTTTGATTTCCTTGCTACAGTGCCGACATTGTTCAATGGGGGTTCTGATCTTTCTGAATGTTTGGGGTTTTCCTTTGGTGTAATAGAGGAGGCTATAGTGAGAGGGATAAAGCCGCCCCGGAATAGGCAGAGAAAGCTTGATATTTATGGCGATCCAGTGTCTGAAAATCATCCCTTTCTGAGACAAATGGCAGCCGATGGGAATGTTCCACTTGGGGAGATTATAGACAAAAAGGGCGCCGCCGGGTTTGAGGACCCGGATGCATTCGTCCAGCCATCTTCGGCACCAGCTCAAATAATCGTCTTCTGATCGACTGTCATTGACGGCTTTCCCATATTTTTTGGCCAAGTTGAAGGGCGGATCGGCAAAAATGGTATCCACGGTCTCCGTGGGTAGGAAAGGGAACAGATCAAGACAGTCTCCCGTATAAAGAGCGCCAAGGGGGGTTGAATAGACGAGAGATTGTTCGACACCCGGCTTCATCATATTGCCGGGCATTTGCCGACTATTGTTAGAAAGTGCTAATGCCATGCTTTCCTCTCCGATAGAATGTCAATACCACTGTGACTGGGTTATACGATACACCTGTCTGGTTCCGTCACTTCCTGAAAAGTTTCTCCAGAGTTCCATCAACCGAGCGATAATTCCGGGTAACCACCACGCCGTCTTTGATGAGGATCATGGCGGGAACGCCCACGATCCCGTAAGCCGACGCAACATCCCCTTTTTCATCTAGCAGGATCCGATAGGGTAATTGATATTTAGCGGCGAAGCGGGCGACCTTGTCCCGTGATTCCTGGATGTCAATGTTGGCCATCTCTAATCCCCGGTGGCCGTAGGTTTGATAGATTTGCTTGAAATGGGGGATCTCCGATCGGCAGGAGGGGCACCATGTGGTGCTGAAGATCAGGAGGACGGTTTTGTTCCGGTAGTCCTTTAACGTGAAGCTACGGCCGTTAAGATCTCGCAGACTGAATTCCGACGCCCGCTCCTGGGCGAAACACCCGGAGGAGGCCAGAAGAAATACTACCAGGATCGCTGTTACCCAATAAACGTGTAAATGACGGTTCGGCATAGAAACTCCCCAAATTTTTTCGTTATCCCCAGAGCATCCCCGCCTGAATCAGCAGATATTCTCCCACCCCGATCATAATCCAGCCGGAAATATGGCTCACCCGGGTCATCCACACCCCTGACCGGGGGAGATTCGCCAGCAGTCCTGCCGAGGTTCCCAGGATGATCAGCAGGGTACCCATGCCGAAGGCGAAGACAAACAGGAGGCTCATGGCATAGGGAATGCTCTGCCGGGTAGCGGCGAAACTGAGGAGGACAGCCAGCACCGGGGCCGTACAGGGCCCCATGACCAGACCCGACGCGGCGCCGACAAAAAACGCCCCGATGGCCCCCTTCGTTTCCCCCCGGGGCTGAAGCCGGGTAATAAAATCTGGCGTCCGGATCGGCAGGTTAAAGACTTCCAGCATGGACAACCCCATGATCATACACACATTCGCTATGAAAAAGTATACCCAGGGGTTGCTCTGCACCTGGCCGAAGAGTTTCCCCGTCAGGGCTGCCGCAGCGCCGATGGCGGTATAGGTCAGGGCCATTCCCAAGACGTAAATTAGAGAAAGAACAAAACCTTTCATCTTTGAGCCGCTGCTGTGGGCGCCGATGAAGGCCACGGTAATGGGGGCAACCGGATAGGTGCAGGGGGTGAAGCTTACCAGCACCCCGCCCAGATACACGGCCAGATATGCCAGCAACATGGAGGTCTGAACGTATGAGGAGGCATTTTCGATAAAATTTTCAATCATGGCCAAGATCTGTAGAAACAGGCTGCGGCATATCAATTATGTGTCGCATTTTATTTGATTGACATCATAGGGTTTCCCCCGCGGCATGTCAATCGGGAAAGTGCCAGGAAAGATATCAGTGCTTCGCCATGAGGTGGAGAATGGACTTTTCCAGGCCGTCCAGGGTCAGTTCGAACATGGGGAAGACCTGCCGGACGATGCCGATCGTCCAGGTCATCTCCCATTCGTCCTGGGGGACAGGATTGAGCCAGACGGCGTGCCGGAAGGTCCGGGCGAGGAATTTCATCCGGTCGATGCCGGCCCCGGTGGGTTGCTGATCGACATAAATGGACCCGTTGATATGCATGAGTTCATAGGGGGCCATGCTGGCGTCCTCGACCATGATCAGCCTCGTTTCCGGATCTTTTCTGATGAACTCTTCCAGGAGTTCGGGCTTGTGATACCGCTGGGGGTCCGCCCAGACGCGGCTGTAGATCGTGTTGTGGAAAAAATAGATCTTGAGATCCTTGAACTGGGACCGGGCGTAATGGAACAGGGTCTGGACGATTCCCACATAGGGTTCCATGGACCAGCCGCCATTGTCGATGAGGAGGACAATCTTCATGCGGTCCTTCAGACGGCGGTCGAAGACGATCTCGATCTCCCCGGCGTTGCGCATGGTCTGATAGATGGTTTTATCGACATTGACGATGTCCTTGGGCCCGGTGGGCGTCATCCGCCGGAGCCTCTTCAGGGCTTCACCCATTTGAAATTCCGTGAGGGGTCCCTCCTGGGAATAGTCCCGGTAACGCCGCTCCAGGGCAACCTTGATGGCGGATTTGTTCATGGAACGGCCGCCCACGCGCATCCCCCCGGGATGATGCCCGGAGTGACCGACGGGTGACGTTCCCCGCGTCCCGATCCATCTGTTGCCCCCGTGGTGGGCCTCCGTCTGTTCCTTCAGGCGGTCGAGAAAATACTGGATCAACTCCTCCGGCGTCATTTTCTGCAACTCTGCCTCATCCAACCCCAGAGCCTTGGCCATATCCCCCGGATTTTTCAGCCATTCGTCGAGCATAGCCCGGGCGATTTCCGTCAATTCGACGGCCGTAGGATCATGAAGCTCCACCCCCTTGAAATGATGGGCAAAGATCTGATCGTAGCTGTCGAAGTACAGAAACGAGGTGGGGGTGACCGGAATTCCCCGGTCCCGGAGGGTATAGAAAAAATCGACAAACATTATAACGCGCTCCTGCCCAACTGCTGCGCCGCCTGGATAAGATCGGCGCTTTTCTTGAAGAGGATGCCGAGGTAGGGAACCTTGCCCTGTTGCAGGACCTTGGGCCGAAAATCGGGGTCGTTCTTCAAGGCCCGGAGCCAGTTGATCAGTTCCCGGGTCGCCGGTTTCTTCTCGATCCCCCGCAATTCCCGGAGACGGTAGAAGGCGGCGACGGAGGCCCCCACGAGTTCCTCGTCGATGTTGGGGAAATGGACATTGATGATCAGGTGCATCATTTCCGGATCGGGGAAGGCGATGTGGTGGAAGTTGCAGCGTCCCAGGAAGGGGTCGGAGAGATCCTTTTTCGCGTTCGAGGTGATGATGATCACCGGACGCTGCTTGGCCGTGATGGTCTTGTCGATCTCGATGATGTCGAATTGCATCTGATCGAGGACGTCCAGCATGTCGTCCTGAAAGTCCGTGTCGGCCTTGTCGATTTCGTCGATCAAAAGGACGGTTCGGACATCGGAGACAAAGGCCTGACCGATCTTTCCCATGCGGATGTAGGCCTCGATATCGCTGACATCCCGCTGGGAATCGCCGAAACGGCTGTCGTTGAGGCGGGTCAGGGTGTCGTACTGATAGAGGGCCTCGACGAGCTTCATGCTCGATTTCACATTCAAGGTGATGAGGGGCATCTTCATGCTTTCCGTGATGGCATGGGCCAGCATGGTCTTGCCCGTGCCCGGTTCCCCCTTCAGGAGGAGAGGCATTTCCAGGGCCATGGAAACATTGACGATTTTTGCCAATTCATCATCGAGGACATAGCGGGATGCCCCGCGAAAGGACGCAGGTTTTGTTGCTTTGGTCATAAAAAAATTACTCCTTCAATATTGGTGCCCCTCCTTAATCAATCTCCCTTAAAAATGCCACTGCTTTTTTTTCAGCAACAACAGATAACTGCATCCCCCCCCTGATATTTTGCACCAGCGTTATCCTGCACCAGAAAGGCTGAACGGCAGTGAAAATGTCTTCGGCGATCATATTGGCCAATCCTTCCGCAAATATGGGCTCTTCGCGGAACGACCAGAGGTAAAGTTTTAGACTTTTGCTTTCGATACAAAGTTTATCCGGTGCAAATTCAATAGTTACGGTATTGAAGTCGGGCTGATGAGTGACCGGGCAGACGCTGGTCAGTTCATTACTCTCGAATTTCACTGTTTGCACGTGCACGGGTTTGGGAAAGGTATCAAGCTGTTTGGAAGGCGCGTTTACTTTTTTACCCAAATAATGAAAGTTTTCCATAAGATGTTCTTAAGCCCCCCAAATTATCAACGGTTATTTGGTATCAGGGAATTATCTTTGCCCCGGTGGTGCAGGTTTCATTTACCTCTACGCATTGTACCTTGATTCTCGAATTTTCGAATAACCGGATCGCCTCATGCAAGACTATTTCCGCAATGTGCTCGGAGGTGGGGTTCTTTTTCGTGACATAAATTCGTTGTCCCGATTCTTTAATATATTGGCACATCGGGTCATTTTCCCATAGCAGAGAGGCATGGTCCAGGTTTTCATCAATCCAGGATTTCAGGATTTTCAACTCCTGAAAGTCAATGAGCATGTCCTTATCATCGAGATTATCGCCTTCCAGATGCAGCTTGATCACCCAGGAATGGCCGTGATTACTGGTGCACTTGCCGGTATAATTTTTCAATAGCCGGTGGGCGGCCTCAAATTTAAAAGTTCTACTAATTACGTATTTCATCCATGTACCCCATAATTTTGCCGAATTTCCGCTACGATTCGGATTGCCGGAATATTGTTCATTTCCCTCTCCTTGCGCCCCATAGCATCACATGCAGGCGCGGCGAAAAGTTAAGGCCGCGTCTGATTATTTCATCAACCAAGGCCGGTTTTAATTGCGATTCCAGGCTTTGCCCTTCCAGGCCAACATACACTTTATTCCCGGCAATGTTAAACCTTTTTAAAGTACCTTCTATCTCGTCTAAATCCGACTCATCCCGAATGATGAATTTAAATACGCAATAATCCTTTTCTGCCCAAAAACTTAGGCTTTGCGCGTTGATTTGTTGCCGCGCGTTTGACAATTTAGGCGAGATTACCCAATTAAAATGACGTATTACGGATTCGTCCATTCCCTCCCGCCTAAAAGCCGTCCTGTCGGCTATGGTGACAGCTAAGGGCTTGGTGGGGATAAAAACGCCGTTGCTCTCTACGTGATATTTTTTCCCTGGCACGACAAGGTTGTCAAGGCGGTAAAGAGTCGGCTCACCCCCGGTTAAAATTATATGCCGGGTATTGTGCTCGCTAATTAGCGCTTTAAGTTGTTCGGAAGAATAAGGCTGAAATTTGCCGGAATCGGCAAACCATGTATACTTGGTATCGCACCAGGTACAGGTCAAATTACAGAAATGAAAACGGAGGAAAAGGCTGTTTAGCCCGGCATAGTTCCCTTCACCCTGAATGGATACAAAGTGTTCGGATAAATAATAGATGTCTTTATTTGCTTCCATCGAATAGATGTTATTTGATCATTGCCCGGAATTCTTCGAAGCCTTTTTCCCGGAGCTGGCAGGCCGGACATTGACCACAACCACGGCCCCATGCATTCATGTGTTCATCGCCATTATAGCAGGTCAAGGTAAGTTCCAGTAATTCTTTGATTTTACCCGCGTTATAAGCCATTTCAAAGACCTGGGCCTTGTTTTTCCACATCAAGGGGGTGTAAATGGTTACCGGACGGTCGAGGCCAAGGGAAAGTTCCACGGCTTTTGCTTTGATATAATTGTCGCGGCAGTCCGGATACCCGGAAAAGTCCGTCTCGCAAGTACCTGTAACTAAATTGATCCGTTTCTCGCCGTTTCGAAAGGCATGATTGGAAATGATCGTCAGAAACAATCCGTTCCGGTTGGGGACAAAACTCGCCGGCAGGTTAGCGGCTAACGGATGGCTATGACGATGGTCGCCCTGATTGAGCAGGGTGCTGTCGGCAATCGCTTTCATGAAGTTTCCGATATCGTAGACGGTGTGCCGTACCTCAAAATGAGCAGCAATTTTGGCGGCATAATCCAATTCCCGGCTATGTCGCTGGCCATAGTTGATGCTGACGGTTTCCACAGTTTTAAAATTCTGTAATGCCCATACCAGGCATACAAAGGAATCTTGCCCTCCGGAAAGGAGAACATAAGCGGTTTCGGGAAATTTTGACATTTTCATGTTTATTTTAACCATGCTTAAAATGTTGAATGGCTCTCTTACAAACAAATACTTTTTTTAAATTCTTGGATATGGATATTCCGTATCGAAAGAGAGTAGCGCCGCGGTTAAGCGGACGGCAAAGGAGCGTATCGGATTTGCCGATCTATCTTTAACTGTTTGTTTGGTCTCTCCGATCTTTTAGATGTTTTTCAAGTATGGTTAGAATATCATAAGAGTGCTTACCTAAACCATCAAGACCCCTAAAGAGGGTAGCACCACCGATGTTCATTTGCTTCAAGTCTAATCTCGCATCAAGGAGGCAGTCTTCTGTCATTACAATTTTGACGAGCTTTGAGTTCTGGAGTAGAAGTAAAGCTTCTTCGAGATTAACTTTCTGCATCTGGTTCTCATTCGGCATCCTTCCGGGCGGATCGAAAGAACCAAGAAGGGCTCCCATGTACCCATTACGCAGGTTTAGAGGAATTATTGCCAATCCTTGCTGGACGAATTGTCTTTCGTTTCGCTGAGATGGTGCCATGGTAATGACAATATTGTTATTGACCTCTCCCGCAATAGCTCTCCTTAAGATTTCATCCAACCTTTGTTCTAACGAAATGTCATGATCAATCTTGAATTGTTTGCATAAGCTATCAATATCATCACTAACTCTTTTAACGAAGGCTCTGCGATTGAACGCCCAGATTGCACAATCCTCGGTCGCACCATCAAGCGCGAAATAAGCGGCGACATAAAAAGATTCTGTAAAATCAAGAAGTCTAGTGGGTCCCCCATGATGACGGATCAAACTCAGCCAAGCAATAGTGTCTTTATCTTTTGGTACATGTGTTGAGAAAAGATGTGCAGCAGATTTGAAGTCGATTATTATCATCTCTTCAATAGCGTATTTAGTATCGACGATGGGAATCCCTATGTTTTCGAAGGCACGTTCAAGAGATGATTTCAAGGACCACTCGGCCTTCCCTTGGCCTCTGAACAGCCACCGGCTCAGGGATTTCCCTATTTGTCGAGCATCTTCCCAATTGCTTACACGAATAACGGCAGTCTGGGCACCTTCTGCATAATGCATGGCTTGTAGTCTGATCTCCAATAAAAATTATGAAACGGATCGGTATAAAGAATCTCCTATCTGAGGGAGCCTATTCAACTACCCATTTCAGGTTGTGATTATCACGATTTTCTTTTGAAATCAACAATATCAAGAAAATGCAGACCTATTTCTTTCAGGAGAAATTGAAAGGTCGATTTTAATGTCCTAAACACGCACGGACAGCAATTTCATCCCCTTCACCTACCCTCCAACTTTTGTGATTACTTTTTTCATAATTTCAACCAACCTGTCAAAATAGGACGCAAATTCGGCTTCATCGGCCAGATACGGCGTCATGATGGTTGATCTCAGCACCAGCACCGACGGTGTTTTTTCCCATTCAGCGTCGCCTAACCCGCACTTCCGAACGAAATCAAGGGGTGTGTTACCGTATTCCGCCGGAGAAAAGACGGTCTTGGAGGTGATGAAATCCTTTTTCATCAAGTCTCCGGAAACGTAGGAGCACTCGTCGTAAATGGCCTGGTTCAGCTTATTCATGGCTTCCAGGCCGGGGTTGCCGACTTCCTTGAGCACGTAATCGACCATGTTCAGATCGGGCTTGACCAGCGGCACGAACTTATATGTCCGGCCGTTTTGCGCCTGGAAAGGTTCCGCTTTGGCCATTGCTTCGTATAGCATGTTTGCCGTCTTGATCGTACGGCCGAGCAGCCGTCCATAGCCGTCCATGTTCAGCGGCAACACCTGATGCGCTGTCCAGGCGGCGGCCGCCGCCGCCCCCGGTTTTGATCCTTCGAGGACATAGTGGCCGATGCTCACCGGGGCCTGGGCGCGCAAATCCTGGACGTAGGCGGCGTGGAAGGTCTGAACCGCCAGTATTCGCTTGTCTTTGAAGACAACCGCTCCGGCGGGGTAAGGGATATAGCCGAGCTTATGACAATCAATAGTCACGGAATCCGCTTCCGGCACGGCCTTATATGCATCATAAACGCTTGCCTGCGGCCAGGTTGCGGCTTCAGAAATATGGTAACGCTCCCGTGCCGTCTTTCGCACCTGAGCCAGGCTCATAAACGCCCCTGATCCGTCGATGAACATGCTGCGGACGTAGCCTCCATAGGCGGCGTCAATATGGTAATAGAAGCCGATGCCGCGACGGGCGTATTTTTCCCGCAGGGCGACTATGCGGTGCGTTTCGTCCACCGCGCCTTCCTCGGTGCTGCCCAGAACGGATACTACGGCCAGGATCGGGATCTTTTTCTTGACCAGTCCGGCGATGGTCCGATCCAGGGCTTCAATGTCCATGCGGTAATTTTTATCTACGGGAACGGCAATGATGTTTTCGCTGCCGATACCGAAGACATCAGCCGCCTTGTCCCAGGAATAGTGTCTGGATTGAGGTACGAGGAGTTTACCGAGCTTCTTGGGATCAACGCCTTTTCCTTTGACGGTATGTTTAAGGATGGTCTCATAGCGGGGGCTGTTTTTGACTTTATCGAGGAGATCCAGGGACTGGCTTACCGGCATGTTGAGAAGACGTTGTTCGTTTAGCCCCTTGACCAGCTCCGGCATGACGGCTTTGACGGCCAAGGGGAAGGATTTCAGGTTTCTGGCATACCAGAGGGCCTGGAAGTTGGCGTTCGTGCCGCCGGAGGTAATGTTTCCCCATGCCTTTTCGGGATTGTATCCGAGTAATCGGGCTAACTGCAATCCCACCTCCAGTTCCATTTCGGTTGTAGCCGGCCCGCCTTCATAAACGACGTTGTTTGAATTGTAGAGCATGGCGGCCATGTAGCCGATAACGCCAGGGACGAGCAGATCGGCGCTCATGTGCCCCAGGTAGCGGGGGGAGAACCAGGGGTTTGAACCCTTTTGCAGCCTTGTGGAGAGCGTGGACAGAACCTCCTTCAGCTTCTTCCGGGCATCCGTTGCTTCCGGTGCGGCGAGGTTTTTATCGCTGATGGCCTGCGGATCTTCGGGATGGAAGCTTTGTCGCCAAGTTATATGCTCTTTCATCATCGTGTTCAGCATATCGAGAAAGAAATCGCCTGTTTCGCCTTTAGTGCCGAGGAAAAACGCGTCCAGTCGGGGAGCGGGTTCGGCGCTTTGGCCGGCATGGGCCGGGACCGATGAGCCGGCAAATATCACGGCCATAATCATTATGCAGATAAATGCCCTTTTTGCGCAGTTCATTGATCGCCTCCTTTTGTGAGTTACATGAAGATTCATATACCGACACGGGATATTCGGGATATTTAGAACGAAATTGCGGTGGTTATGAAATCGGTTCGATCCATACAATGGTAACAGCGGACCTCCCTATTCCCAGTAGCCCCTCTCAGGCAGAAGACCTTGGTTGTCGAGAACTTCCCCCGTCGCCGTGAGAATCTCCCGGGGGAGGCGGACCCCGGCGTGGAGGAGTGGTCCGGGGCGGCTTGCCGCATCGGGGCCGTAGGCAAGGAAATGATCAATGGCCTTGTTGGCATTTGTAAATGCATTTCCATGGGTCAGGGGCTGGACGATTGCGAAGACCTTTCCGATCACCGTACTGACCCGTTCGGAAGTCTCTCCGGCGGCCTTGAAATCACCTTTTTCAAGATTTTCGATAACAGATCGGAGTTCCCGGGGGAAGGAATTGGCCGTACTGAGGAGAAAACCGTCATAAGGCCCCCCGGCCTCCCTCAACCAGCGTGCATAATCCCCTTCGGCGCCACGAACGAGAAAGACGCCACCCTTGTCGACGGAAGAAGAAGCGATTCGGTCGTTACCGCTGGAGTCCTTGAAAAAGATCAGATTCGAGTATTTCTCCGTAAGACGGGCGAATGTTTCCGGCGCCGCCTCATTTTCCGTTACCTGGGGAAGCTGGTAAAGGGCCGTGGGCAGGGCCATATCCAGCATTTCCGAGAGTCCCGAATCGATTTCCGCCTGCGATAGGGCCTTGCCGCGGGGTGGACAGATTGTAATGCCGCAGATGTGAGGAGGGCTTATTACCGGGTCGGCCCCCTTATTTTCTAGTAAATGAAATACGTTGCGTCCCTTCAGGGCCGAAAGCGTCCCCTTCACGCCCCCGACATCCGGTCTGAGAAGTCCGATGAGGAGATGCATATCCTTGCCCCGCATATGGGACACGGCGAATTCGGCTACCTGTAGCGTTTCTTCCTCCGTGAGTTCCCAGCCGTCCCCCGTTGAACCGGGGATCAGGAAGCCCTTCACCCAAGGGGAAATATATGCGAAGTGGGACTCCATGCGGTCAAAATCAATCGTCTTGTCATTCCTGTAATGGGTGAGAAGTGGGCACCAGAGCCGGGGGATGCCGTCAGGAAACATGGTCTGGACCAGGCTTATTCTCTCCGTTTGCCGGTCATTCATGAAAATATCTCCCGGTTAAGTTTCTTAATCAATTCCCATATCCATTTGAAATGTTTGAGTCGAGTAGACCGGTTCCTCCCGGTGCTCTATCCCGAGCAACTCCATGACTGTTCCCTTGAAATTTTTAAGATCTGTCAATTTTTTCTCCGTTTGAATCGTCTTTCTTATTTTTTCGTCCCAGAAAATTGAAGAAGATGAAATAAAATACAAGCATCAGCGCGATAAAACCCAAAAACCGGAACTCCATTAAGCGGGTTATAAGTTTGTCCTGTCCATCTCCAGCAGGTAAGTGATCCCAGACAAAGTAAAGCAGGATAAAAGAGAGGCCGACATATGCAATCTTCAGATACATATTCATACTGTCCTCCTAAGTCTATTAACCCGAGAAAGTATTCAAAATCACTCTCGGACGCTTTGTACTGTTACAGTGATATGTAATTCTACACCTCTGTATAAAAAGAATCAAGCAGCTCCTTATATCCCCATATCCCTGCTTCGCATCTTTACCCTGACGTTGCTCTTCATTTTGCGCAACGGGATAGTCAGGAACGGCAGCCAGCTACAAAGGTTTGACGCCTGACCATGCGGCCGATGTTCAGGGCCACGGTTTGGAGCATGGAAGGCTGCGACATATCCATTCGTTTTCGTAAAGAATTCAATGAATAAAATGAGTTGTACAACCACAGAAAGCCATCGAGAAGCTCTTCCGGGGTCATATTATGGGGCTGAAAGACGACATGATTGGCGTCGTATTTTGCCCAGTTCTTGTGCAGGAGCCTCCCTTCCGCCTCCATTTTGGCAAAGCTGCGGGTCCCGGGCATGGGGGTATAGATGTAAAAGTTGGCCCCCGAAATCCGGTTTTCTTCACAGAAGTCAAGAGTGTGGCGGAAGGTCTCTTTATCGTCGTGGTCGAGTCCGAGCATAAAGGAGCCCAGGACGTTCATCCCCCGATCGCGAAAGGTACGGAGCGAGGCGGCATATTCCTCTACTTTGTTGATTTTTTTGCCCATATCCCGGAGGTTATGGGGATTGATGGACTCGATGCCGATAAAAAGCCAGGAAAGACCACTGGCGGCGGCCAGATCAAGAAGTTCGGGATCTTTCGCCAGGGTGATGCTGCCCTGGCTGATCCAGTTTTTCTTCAAGGGGACCATGGCGTGGAAAAGCTCCCGTGCGTAGGCGGGATTGCCGCAGATGTTGTCGTCCACAAAAACCAGATGATCCTCGGGCATAGCGGCTAATTCCGCGATAACCTCGGCAACGGGACGGACACGGTAGGTGCGGCCCCAATACTGGGTTACGGAACAGTAATCGCAGTTGAAGGGGCAGCCCCGGGAGGCCATGATGGCATTAGGGAAGGAATACGCTCCCTTTTTGAGGATGTCCCGTTTGGCTGGCGGCAGCTCTTTGAGGTCATGCCGGGACGTTGCCTCGTAGCGTGGTTTCAGCGTCCCGGCAAGCATGTCGGCCGCCAACTCCGGCCAGATGGTTTCCGCCTCGCCGATGACCAGGGTGTCAGCATGGGCGGCCGCCTCTTCGGGAAAGAAGGAAGGATGGAGACCCCCCATGATCACGGGGACGCCCCGGCGCCGAAAGGCGTCGGCAAGTTCGTAAGCCCGATAAGCCTGGGGTGTGATCGCCGTAATGCCTACGAAATCGGCGCTGATCTGATCGGGAAGGTCCTCAATGTCCTCGTCGAAGGCCGTCACCCGGAAATCCGCTGCGGCCAGACCTGCCAGTAGGGGCAGGGTCAGGGGGGCGATGGATGATTTACGCCGGCGTTTTTTACCGAAACGGTTTTTGTTTGGGGCAGGGTGGATCAACACCAGATGGGGTTTCATTGGGGAAGCAGATTCCTTGAGTGGCAAATTTGTGGCCATATTGCACCTCCAGGCACAGCGTACACAGTCGTATGTGTCGCGTCAAGGGATTTCAGTTTCATCAAATCTTGACATCCGTGTGATTTTACTGTAATTTCACCCTAAGGTTTTATGAGGAGGTTTTTTATGGATGTTCTGGCGCTGAGCCGGATGCAGTTTGCCCTGACCGCCATGTTTCACTTTCTCTTTGTCCCCCTGACGCTTGGGCTTTCCATCCTGGTAGCGTACATGGAGAGCCGCTATGTGGCAACGCAGAACGAGATGTATCTTCGAATGACCCGGTTCTGGGGCAAACTATTTCTCATCAATTTTGCCCTCGGGATTGTGACGGGGCTGACTCTGGAGTTCCAGTTCGGGATGAACTGGGCGGAATATTCCAAATATGTCGGCGATATCTTCGGCGTGCCCCTGGCGATCGAGGCGACGGTGGCCTTCTTTCTGGAATCTACCTTCCTGGGTTTATGGATCTTCGGCTGGGAAAAGGTTTCCCCCCGGGTGCACGCCCTGAGCATCTGGATCGTTGCCTTTGCAACAAATCTGTCTGCCCTCTGGATTCTTCTGGCCAACGGCTGGATGCAGCATCCCGTCGGTTATGTCCTCCGGAATAACCGGGCCGAACTTGTCGATTTCATGGCTTTTCTGACCAACAGTTACGGCTGGCTGAAGTTTTTTCATACCATCCTGGCGGGGTATGTAGTGGCGGCCTTTTTTGTCATGGGTATTTCGGCCTGGCATATCCTCCGGAAGAGCCATCCGGCGTTTTTCAAGGAATCCTTTCAGCTTGCGGCGATTTTCGGTCTGGCCAGTTCCCTGCTTATCGTCCTGGTTGGCGATTTTCACGGGGCCGAGGTCGGCAAGGTCCAGCCGGCGAAGCTGGCCGCCATGGAGTCGCTCTGGGAGACCCAGCGAGGCGTGCCCTACTACCTGCTCATTATCCCCGATCCGAAGCATGAGCGTAACGCCGTGGAGTTGTTCGGCATCCCCAAGATGGTAAGCTTTCTGGCCTACAAGGATTTTAACGCCGAGGTGAAGGGTCTCAAGGCCTTTCCCCGGGATCAGCGGCCGCCGGTTTTTGAAACCTTCCTGAGCTTCCGGCTCATGGTGGGCCTAGGCGGCCTTTTTATTCTTTTGAGTTCCCTTGCCCTTTTCCTGTCCTGGAAGGAGCGGCTGGAAGAGTATCCCCTTTTTCTAAAGGTGATGTTCTTTGCCATTCCCCTGCCCTATCTGGCCGGTGAATTAGGGTGGATAGTGGCGGAAGTGGGGCGGCAGCCCTGGATCGTCTATGGAGTCCTGAAGACCTCGGATGCTGCTTCCCGGAGCGTTTCCGTAACCCAGGTGACTGTTTCTCTGGTCGGGTTTACCATCTTATATAGTTTCTTGGGGCTGGTCGATATGTATCTGTTGGCAAAATACGCAAAGAAAGGGCCGGAGGTTTAACATGCCGGATTATCAAACGATATGGTTTGTCCTCTGGGGAGTGTTATGGGCCGTCTATTTTATGACCGACGGCTTTGACCTGGGAATCGGCATCCTCTATCCGTTTCTGAGCAAGGATGATCAGGAGAAACGGATGATGATCAACAGCATCGGTCCTGTCTGGGACGGCAACGAGGTGTGGCTCGTGACGGCCGGGGGCGCTACCTTTGCTGCCTTTCCCGTGGCATATGCCCTGATCTTCAGTTATCTCTATTCACCCCTGCTCATCATCCTTTTTGCCCTGATCTTCCGGGGGGTAGCCTTTGAATTCCGGGCCAAAGGCGCTTCGGAGTCTTGGCGGCGAGGATGGGATCTGGCCATCTTTTTCGGGAGCCTGATCCCGACAATGCTGTTCGGGGTGGCCTTCGGCAACTTTTTTCAGGGCCTGCCCATGGACAACCTTGGATATTATGGATCCCTCCTGGGGCTGCTCAACCCCTACAGCCTCATGACCGGTTTACTGTTTATCGCCATGTTTGTCTGCCACGGCGCCCTTTATCTGGCCATCAGGACAGGGGACGATCTGGGACGGCGGGCGGAGCGTTTTGCCGTCAAGGCGTGGGTGGTACTGATTCTGGTGGCGGTGCTGTTTTTTGTGAACACAGCCTTCGCGACGGGGTTTTATGCCAATTACCTGAAGAATGTTTCCTGGTTAGCCATTCCCGCCCTGGCGGTTGCCTCACTCATGGGGATCGGTGTTTTTGCCATGAAAAACCAGTATCAGGGGGCTTTTATTGCTTCCTGTATGACAATCGTGCTGGTAGTTATGACGGGGTTGATAGGTTTATATCCCCAGTTGCTGCCGTCCAAGATAGATCCCCGCTATAGTCTGACGATTTACAATGCCTCTTCAAGTGCCTATACCCTGAAGATCATGACGGTGGTGGCCATCCTTTTCGTGCCCATGGTGATGGCCTATCAGCTCTGGGTCTACTGGGTCTTCCGGCGCCCGGTGACGAAGGAAGATATCCTGGGGAACAAGGACGCTTACTAACCCCAGGATTATCGGGCAGCGCTGGTCTTGACTTTCTTCTTGTCAGCTTCGGCCTTCTTTTCTTCCCGGGCCTTTTTCTCCTTTTCCTTGACCAGACGCTTCTGGGTTTCGTCGATGTATGCTTTGACCTTATAGTCGAGTCCTAAATTGGGATAGTTTTTTGCGATGGTCTGAAAACGCTTCAGGGCTGACTGGAATTTGCCCTGCTTGAAGTAGAACTCGCCGATATAGAATTCCTGCTCCGCCATATTCTTCCTGCATTCCCTGAGTTTCTGCTCCGCCAGAAAGGAGAATTTGCTGCTCGGGTAACGGGCCATGAGACGCTCGAATTCCCGGGCCGCCTTGACGGTTTCCATCTGGTCCCGGTCGATGCTGCCCATCTGTTTATAGTGGCACATGCCGAGCTGATACATGGCGTAGGGGATGTTTTCGTTTGTCGGGTGGAGGCTCACAAAATCCGTATAAGCAAGCTCGGCCTCCGCATATTCCTCCTCAGAAAAATGGGAATCCCCGATACCGAGTTCGGCCTGCAGAGCCAGGGGGTTGAGAGGATTTTCTTCCTTGACGCGGACAAAATATTCAACGGCCCGCTTGTAACGGCCATCCTGATAAGCCGTGACGCCTGACTGGTACAGGGCCTCCGGTGTACCCTTGGCCATCTGCTTGCGCGACCAGAGGTCTTTCCACCAGCCGCATCCGGACATGGTCATGACAAAGACGAGCAAAAAGGTGATTATGCAGCTTCTACGGATAGTCAAGGCCTTGATCATAGTCCCTTCTTCGCAAAGTCTTCCAGTTTTTCCCTGGGGACGAGACCGATCAGTGTATCCAGTAACTTGCCGTCCTTGAACAACAGGAGCGTCGGAATGCTGCGGACGCCGAATTTTTCTGCCGTTAACGGACTATCGTCAATATTGAGTTTGGCGACTTTGATCCGGTCCTTATAGGTTGCCGCCAGCTCCTCGACCATCGGGCCGAGCGCCCGGCAGGGTCCGCACCAGGGAGCCCAGAAATCCACAATGGCCGGTTTATTAGCTTTCAGCACCTCCTGTTCGAAGTTCTCATCCGAGACGTGAATCATGGCTTCTTCTCCCATAACCAGACCTCCTTCCGTCACTTTCTTTATAGAGCGCTAAGTTATGACACATTGACAGATATGTCAAATTCATTTTTTTTGCAAGGTCGTCAAAAATGATGATTGTGAGTTTTGACTCTTGGGAATGAATCTGCTATAGGTCATGGCGCTTCTCGATCCTATTCAGGGGGGACGTCTGTGGAACGATTGGGGATAATTTCGGGGACCATTGCCCTGCAGGAAAAGGGAGTGCTCCTCGATCCCGAAGAAAAATGGGTAGAAACGGAGTTCGGCAGGGCCCTGGTGCTGGTTACGGCGAATATCGCCTTCCTTCCCCGTCACGGCCGGGACCCGAAGCGGCACATCCTTCCCCATCTTATCAACCATCCCGCCAATCTGTCGGCCTTGAAGAGTCTGGGTGTCCGGGAGGTCATCGGGATCAATTCCACCGGTTCCCTGAGGCTGAAACACAAACCAGGCACCCTCGTAGTTCCCGATGATTTCATCATGCTTAATCCCGGCCCAACTGTTTTTTCCTCGAAACCGGTACACATCACTCCGACCCTCAGCAAAGAGGTCCGGGAACGGTGGATAGACGCCGCCCGGGGATGTGCCCTCGACGTCGTAGATGGTGGTATTTACTGGCAGACCACGGGACCGCGCTTTGAAACGAAAGCCGAAATCATGGTCATGTCGCAGGCGGCCGATCTGGTGGGAATGACCATGGCCAGCGAGGCTATTGTCGCCCGGGAACTCGATATGGCCTATGCGTCATTATGTTCCGTGGACAACTACGCCCATGGACTGGAAGACAAAGAGCTGACAATGGAAAAAATCCTCTGGCGTGCCCGCAGGAACGCCGAATCTATTGTCCAGATTGTGAAGAGTTACATAGAAAGGAGACAGGCATGAAGTTTTCGAAAAAAGGGGACGGAGGAGAAACAAGTCTCCTCGGTGGTCAGCGGGTTCCAAAATTCGATCCCAGGCCGGATACTTATGGCGTCCTGGATGAGGCCAGTTCCGCCCTCGGGGTGGTCAGGGCCATGACAAAAGATCAGCGGATCAAGGACATTATCCTCAGTGTTCAGAAAGATCTGCTTACCATGGGAGCGGAACTCTCCAGCCTGTCCGAAGATATCCCCAAACTCAGCATCCGTATCGGCGCCGGGGATGTACAACGCATCGAAGACCTCATCGATGACCTCCAGAAAAACGTCAAGCTTAAAAACGAATTCATCTATCCCGGGGAGACGGTCTTATCTGCCCAGATCGATGTGAGCCGGACGATCATCCGGCGGGCGGAAAGAAACGCCGCCCGGCTGAAGAACGAGGGACTCGTCAATAACCCCAATATTCACCAGTATTTGAATCGCCTGGCGGATATGCTTTTTGTATTGGCGCGTTACGAGGAGCAGAACGGATAAGAATCAAAAGGCCCCAAGCTGACAGGGTTTGATTTTGATTTTCATGGTTTCGCAAGCCCCGGCCACGGCCATCCGGGGGATACCGAGGGATGCGGCGATGGTCCAGGCCGCCGCACAGGGGAGCCGCTCATCGCTGAGAGCGCTGCGAATGGCGGCCGTCAGCTCCGGAGAGACGATATTCGCCGGTTCAACGGCCTTGCTCGTCGGGTTATAGCCGAAGAGACCCAGTTGGCATTTCCCGATGCGAATTTCCAGAAGATCGAGGTTTGTTCCCACTTCTGCCAGCGTGGTCGCGGTATCCCGGGCGATCGCTTCGGCGTGGGCGCAGCTCAATTCGTTATTTTTGATTTTTTCCTTGATCGCCTGCACAATTGCGGCTGATGTCCGGAGATCCGGGGGGTGCTTCGTCTTGTATTCTCCAGCCTGTTTTCTCGTCATATCAAGTTCCCCTTTTCAATGTTTTATGTAATGGTAAGGCTAAAGCGCCGATAACGCTTCCGCGTCGAGGGTCTTGAACCCCTCCTTCTCGATGATCTGCTCGGCCTTTTCCGGCTGATCCACGTCTACAACAAACACCGCGCTGACGCGGTTCTCCAGGACAAAGCCATAGGCGTTGTTGACGTTGATGTTTTCATTCGCCAGCAGTTGCGCCAGCTTGTTGAGTCCCCCCGGCTGGTCGTCTAACAGGACGGCCAGGACCCTCCGGATTTTTACGAGCATTCCGGTCCTGGTCAGGGCGGCCTGGGCCCGTTCCGGGTCATCAACGATGAGATTGATAACCCCGAAGGTATCGGAGGTGGAAATGGTCGTTGCCCGAATATTAACATTTTCTTTAGCCAGGACGCTGGTCACGGTAGCGAGCTTACCGGGTTTGTTTTCCGAAAAAATTGATAACTGACTTGCGATCATGAGTTATTTCCCTCCGTAAACTTAATCTTTTCTAAATTGAAAAGGTCTGTAAACCGATCATTATCAGACGGCGCCGCCGTCAATCTTTACGGTTGTCGATGACCCGTTTTGCCTTTCCTTCTGACTGGGGCAGGCTGTCGGGGTCCACCAGGTCAACCTTGGGGGTGATGAGGATATCGCTCTTGAGCCCCTCAACGATTTTACGTCTTAACTGTTCGAGATGCTTCAGGTCTCCGTCGAAGAACTGTCTTTCCACTTCGACCTTGATCGTCATGTGATCGTTGTAGCCTTCCCGGTCCAGGATGATGAGGAAGTTCTTCCCGACGCCGGGAATTTCCATGAGTTTCTTTTCGATCTGGATGGGAAAGATGTTGACTCCCTTGAGGATCAGCATGTCATCCGTTCGTCCCTTGATGCGCTCAATGCGGCGGTGGGTGCGGCCGCAAGGGCAGTCTCCCGGGAGAATGCGGGTAAGATCCTTTGTCCGGTAACGGATAATCGGCATCCCTTCTCTGACGAGAGTCGTCAGGACGAGTTCTCCTTCCTCTCCGTCCGGTAATGGTTGCAGGGTAACGGGATCCAAAATCTCCACGAGAAAGTTGTCCTCCCAGATGTGGAGACCGTTCTGGCAGGGACACTCAAAGGCCACGCCGGGACCGTTCATCTCCGAGAGGCCGTAGGAATTGTAGGCCTTGAACCCGTAAATATCCTCAATTTTCTGACGCATCTTCTCTGAATGAGGCTCCGCGCCGACATAGGCGATGCGGATATTCGTGTCTTTCGGATCTATATGGAGTTCCTCAAAGACCGAGGAAAGATGGAGGGCATAACTGGGGATGATATGGATGACCGTGGTCTCGAAATCCTTAAGGAGCTGGATCTGCCGTTTACTGTTACCCGCCCCGGCGGGAATGACCAGCGCCCCGATTTTTTCCGCACCGTAGTGGAAGCCCAGTCCCCCGGTGAAGAGGCCATAGGTCATCATGTTCTGAAAAACATCGCTCTTGCGCATGCCCGTCATATACATGCACCGGGACAAGAGGTTGGTCCATTCGTTGATGTCTCCCGCAGTATGGAAGATGACCGTCGCCCGACCCGTGGTTCCCGATGAGGAATGCATCCGCACCAGCTCGTCCCGGGATGTCGCCAGAAATCCGTACGGCCAGTGTTCCCGGAGATCGTCCTTTGTCGTCGGGGGGATCTTGTCAAGATCAGCGAGGGAACGAACATCTTCCGTCTTCAGGCCGATCTCCTTGAACAGCTTACTGTAATAGAAAGAACGTGCCGCCTGTCCGAGCGTTTTTTGCAGACGTTCCAACTGCAGGGCAGCCAGGCCTTCCCGGTTCATGGTTTCAATATCATTTTCCCAGTACATCTCTTGCCTCCGTGTCGTCCCGGTCACCGGTATTTACTCCCAATGGGCATTCCGGGATGGTCGCTAAGTTTCGATACGACCGGCCTGTTTACTATCCTTTGTCTCCCTTTTTATCAAGTAGAATTGCAATTCCCCTAAATCCTTGGACTAAAAAATAATTTGTGCTAAGCTATCCTTATGGGAACCGGAATTATTCTGACGGGCGGCAAGAATACGCGGATGGGAACCAACAAGGCTTTCCTCTCCGTGGAGGGGGAAAGGCTTATAGACCGTACTGTCAGAATTTACAGGGATATCTTCGATGAAATCATCCTGGTGACAAATGAACCCCATCTGTATTACGATATAGATGTAACCCTTGTCACCGATCTTATCAAGCACAAAGGACCCCTGATGGGGATCTATACGGGTCTCTTTTATGCCGCCTCCGATCCGGCGTTCTTCGCTGCCTGCGACATGCCCTTCCTCAGCGGCGAATTTATCCGTTATCTGCTGGAGCAATCCCGGGACGCCGACATCGTTGTCCCCGAAACCGCCGATGGTTTCCAGCCCCTCCATGCCGTTTATGCCAGGAGTTGTATGGGAACCATTCAGCGCTTATTGGGTCAGGACAAACTCAAGGTCACCGGCTTCTACAAGGGCATGAAATTAAAGGTCATCGGACCGGATGCCATCCGGCGATTCGACCCGGACGGACGGATGTTCCTCAACATCAATACCCCCGAAGAATACGCAAAAATCCGTTAGACTTTACCTGGCGACTGTGTTAAAGAGCGCGGCATTATTGTGAGAAGGAGGACTTTGTAAATGGCAGGTGAAAAAACGTTTAACAGATGGTTGGTAGTGGTCGGCGCGATGCTGATCCAGGTAAGTCTTGGCGCTGTTTATATCTACAGCGTCTTTAAGCCCAGTTTGATGGCCAAATTCCCTACGTGGAGTGCAACCGATCTTGCCCTTCCGTCACAGCTCATTTTGGCCTTTTTTGCCGTTGGCGTCATTTTCGCCGGGAAGATCCAGGACAAGATCGGCCCACGCCTCGTCGCCTCAGTCGGCGGCGCCATGCTGGGCGTGGGACTCATCATTGCGTCCTTCGCGACGGATCTGATGATGTTCACCATCGCCTTCAGTGTCATCGGCGGTCTGGGGATCGGCGCCGCTTATGTGTGCCCTATTGCTACCTGCGTGAAATGGTTCCCCGATAAACGCGGGATGATCACCGGTCTTGCCGTGGCCGGATTCGGTGCCGGCGCCCTGGTTTTTACCCCCATCGCCAAGGCCTTCATCGCCTCTTCCGGCATCATGTCTACTTTCATGTACCTGGGTATTATTTTTCTCGTGGCCGTTGTCCTCGGCGCCCAGCTCATGGTTGTCCCGCCGGTGGGTTACAAACCGGAAGGCTGGAATCCCCCGGCCCCGGTCCCCGGTGTTGCCAAGGCAAGCGGCGGCGACTTCACGACGATGGAGATGCTCAGGACCCCGCAGTTCTATTTACTCTGGATTACCTACTTTGCCGGTTGTATGGCTGGTCTCATGATCATCATGAACATCACCAATATGTGGCAGTCTCCCTCCATGATCGAGCTTGCCAAGGCCATGCCCACCGTCTCCAAGGACGCCTTTAAAGCAGTCGCCGATCAGGGGGCGCTGGCTGTCATGATCGTGGCCATTCTAAATGCCGCCGGCCGTCTCGTCTGGGGTCAGGTCTCCGACGTCATCGGTCGTAAAATGACCCTGATGATTATCTTCGCCTATGCCGGCGTGACCATGCTTCTCCTCAACACCTTTACTTCCTATCCCATGTTCCTGGTCGGCGTGTGCTCCGTCGGTTTCTGCTTCGGCGGTTTCCTCGGGCTCTATCCGGCCGTGACGGCCGACTACTTTGGAACCAAGAATGTGGGGGCCAATTATGGCTTCATGTTTGCCGCCTACGGCGTTGGCGGGCTTTTTGGCCCCTGGCTGGCCCCGAAGCTCATGACCATTGTGGGCAAGATCCCTTACGAAGCCATGGATAAAGGCGCCATGATCGTCAAGCAGTTTGCCGCCGGAAATTACGTGACATCGTTCATGATCTCTGGTGTCATGTGCCTGGCCTCCATCGGGATCGTCTGGATGCTCAAACCCCCGACGAAGTAACAAGTAATTTATATAGCTGCAAAGAAGGCCGTTCCGATATTCGGGGCGGCCTTTCTTTTTTCTTTCCAGAGGGGTTGCACTCCCCATGGAAACGCGCTATATTCACGCACATTTATAAAATCCTCTTTCGGGAGAGGAAATCATGGAAAAATTTGATGTCATCGTCGTCGGGGCGGGACTGGCTGGGTTGGGGGCTGCCTATACCTTGGCGGGGCAGGGCCTCGAAGTCCTTGTCCTGGAACGGGGGGATTACCCCGGCGCGAAAAATGTCACCGGTGGCCGCATCTATGTAAATCCGGTGCGGGATTTATTTCCTGATCTCTGGCCGGAGGCCCCGCTGGAACGGTTCATCGTCCATGAAGGGGTGACCCTGATGGCAAAGGAGCGGTCCGTCGCCATCGATTATGCCGGCGATGAACTGCGGCAGGAACCGCACCAGAGCTACAGCATTCTCCGTGCCCGGTTCGACCGCTGGTTTGCCGAGCAGGTCGAAGCAAAAGGGGCCATGATTCTGCCCAAGATCCGGGTGGAAAACGTCATCAAGGAAAATGGGAAAGTCGTTGGCGTGCTGGCGGGCGGGGATGAGCTCCACGCCGACGTCGTGATCGCCTGCGACGGCGTCCTTTCCTTGCTTGGGGAGCAGGCGGGACTGCATCCTGTGGCAATGCCTCATAATTACGCCCTGGGGATTAAAGAGGTCATTGCCCTGGATGCGGAAAAGATCAATGACCGGTTTCACTTGCAGGGCAGTGAAGGGGCCGCCCGCCTGTTTATCGGGGAGGTCACGAAAGGCATGTTCGGCGGCGGCTTTCTTTATACCAATAAGGAAAGCGTCAGTCTCGGCATCGTCATCGGCATCGAAGATATGATGGAGAAGGGAGGCAACCTGGAGGCGCCGGTTCTCATGGAGTCCTTCAAAGCGCGCCCGGAGATTGCCTGCCTGATCCGGGGGGGCGCCACGGTGGAATACGCCGCCCACCTCATCCCCGAAGGGGGATTCAAGGCCCTTCACCCCCTCCATGGCGATGGTATCCTTATCGCCGGTGACGCCGCCGGTTTTACCCTGAATATGGGCTTTACCGTCCGAGGGATGGAATACGCCCTGGCCTCGGGCTACTATGCAGCCAAGACCGTCTTGAAGGCAAAGGAGATGGGGAGTTTTGACGCCGTAACCCTCTCGGAATACGGTTGCCTCCTTCAGGAAAGTTTTGTCCTGAAGGATTTTCAGAACTTTCAGGCGACGCCATCCTTCATGAATAATCCTAGATTCTTCAGTCACTACAATGAGTTGAACGGGAATATCTTCAGGGATATTTACAGCGTTCCCGCGGGTCCCAAAGACCGGCTCTACCCCACCGTCAGAAAGTACCTGGGTTTGGGGGAAATGTGGGGTATGTTCAAAGACTTCCGGGAGGTGACGAAGATATGAACGAGTCTATGGATCTGAAAGCGAAGTTGGGACTCGACGTTTTCAAACCCGGCGTCGCAGCCCATATAAAAATCAGAACGGGCAAGGAAAAAGATCCCCGGCTCAGGAAGATGGCCATGATCTGTCCGGCCGGTCTTTACATCGTCAATGAACAGGGAGAGACGTCCCTGACCATCGACGGCTGCCTCGAATGCGGGACCTGTCGCCTGGTCTGTGGGAACGACATCCTGGAATGGACCTATCCGGAAGGCGGCGCCGGTGTCCAGTTACGTTTCGGCTGAGCGGGGGACCCGGCTCATTAGCCTTGAAAATTTATCATCATGCTGTTACAAGGATGCGGTCAAATCGAACATCGGGCTTATATCAGGCCTGGAAAATATGAAAGAGGAGGGGGATTATGGATTTTAAGCTGACCGAGGAACAGGAACTCATCCGCAAAAACATGCGGGAATTCGCCGACAAGTATGTGGAGCCGATTGCCGTGGAGATCGACGAGAACAGCCGTCATCCCGCCGAGGTATTCAAGAAGCTGGCCGAGGGGGACTGGATGGGGATCCCCATCCCCACCGAGTATGGCGGGGCCGGATCCGATTATCTGACCCATATCCTGGCTATTGAAGAACTGTCGCGCTCCTGTGCCTCTACGGGTTTTACCGTCTCCATCCATGTGGGGATCGCCTGTATGCTCGTCCTCCTGAACGGGACGGAGGAACAGAAACAGCAATACCTGCTGCCGATGGCCAAAGGCGAGAAATTAGGGGCCTTTGTCCTTACCGAACCGGGGGCGGGGACCGACGTCATGGCGGCTACGACGACAGCCGTTCTCGACGGCGACTCCTATGTCCTCAACGGTACGAAGACCTTTACCTCCAACGGACCCACCGGGGACGTCTACATGGTCTTTGCCTGGACGGACAAGGCCGCGGGACGGAAGGGCATGAGCTGCTTTATCATTCCAAAGGGAACAGCGGGGATGACAGCAGGGACGCATTTCAGGAAGATGGGGCTCCGTTCTTCCCAGACCTCGGAGATGGTATTCAAGGACTGCCGTGTTCCGAAGGCCAATCTGCTCGGCAAGGAAGGGGCCGGCCTTGTGATGGCTATGGCGGGGTTTGATCATGGCCGGGTCGGGATTGCCGCCCAGTGCATAGGAATTATCCAGGCAGCCTTGGACGAATCCATCCGCTATTCCAAGGAGCGGGTCCAGTTTGGGAACCCTATCTCGAAGAATCAGGCTATTTCCTGGATGATCGCCGACATGGCGACGGAGTTGAGCGCCGCCCGTTTTCTGACTTATCATGCCGCCTGGCTGAAAGACCAGAAACAGAACTTCAGCAAGGAGGCCGCCATGGCGAAACTCTTTGCCTCCGAAGCGGCAATGCGCCATACCATCAAGGCGGTCCAGATCCACGGCGGCTACGGTTACTGCAAGGGCGCCAAGGTCGAGCGGCTGATGCGGGACGCCAAGATCACCGAGATCTACGAAGGCACTTCGGAAGCCCAGCGCATGGTCATCTCGGGAAACGTCCTCCGTTAGAATGCTTGGGGGACAGATTTCAAATCTGTCCCCCGAAAAGGTTAAAGGAGCACAAGTTATGCCCAATATCGTTGCCTGTTTCAAGTGGGTTATCGATGAAGCCTATATCCGGAAGAGTGCATCCGGCGCCCTGGATTTTTCCGCCGTAGATTACAAGATCAGCGATTACGACCGCAACGCCATTGAGGAGGCGGCCCGTCTGAAGGGGTTGCACGGAGGTAGCGTTACGGTGCTGACTGCGGGGGCCCCCGAAACCGCCAAAGGGGTGAAAGACGCCCTTTCCCGGGGGGCGGATCAGGCCTTTTTTGCCAATGATGCTTCTTTCAACCAGCTTGAATCCTCCCAGACGGCGGCTATCCTTGGGGAGATTATCCGCTCCCGCATCCCTTATGATCTTATTATCTGCGGTGAGGGCTCCAGTGACCAGTATGCCCAGCAGGTCGGTCCCCGCCTTGCGGAAAACCTCGGGATACCGTGTATTTCCTATGTTCAGAAGCTCACCATCGGGGAAGACGGGCGAATCATGGTGGAAAGGCGGGTCGAAGAAGGTGTCGAGGTAGTGGAGGCCCCCCTGCCGGTCCTGGTGACGGTATCGCCGGAGATCAACACCCCCCGTATCCCCGGGGTTAAGGATACGCTGATGGCGTCGAAGAAGCCTGTCGTTACCATAAAGAAGGAAGAGATGCAGGCCGTCGGCGCCGCCCGCCTGCAGACCATTGGGATGACCGCGACGCGAATGGAGCGGAACTGTGAAATATTTGCTGCGACGCCGGAGGGGATTGCCCGGTTTGTAGAGGCCCTGCAAAAGAAGGGCGTCATCAGCTAAGGAGGCTTAGATGCCAGGAATATGGATTTTTGCGGAAAGAAAGGATCTGGCGCTGGAACTCCTGACGATTGCCAGGGGCCTTGCCTCGCAGGCAGGGATGAAAGTGACGGCGATTGTCCCGGATCAGGGTGATCAAGCCGACATATATATTGCCGGCGGCGCCGATGAGATCTTGCTGTTGAGTGCCCTTGGGGAAGACATGTCGCTGGATGCCTGGATTCCGGTAATCGCCGCAGAAGCGAAAAAAGCCGATCCGGACTTGATCCTCTTGGCTGCCACGGCGCGAGGCAAGGACTTCGCCGCCCGTCTGGCCGCCCGTCTCGAGACCGGTCTCTGCAGCAACTGTATCGCCCTGAACCGGGAAGAAGACGGGACTATCGTTATGGAACGTCTGGCCTATGGCGGCGCCGCCGTTCAGCAGGTTAGCTGCTTAACCAGACCGGTAATGGCAACGATTCCCCCCCGGACCTTTGCCCCGGCCCCTGCGGATCATGGCCGGTCAGGGGAAATCAGGAAACTGCCTCCGCCGCCGTCTTCCCCCGTCAGGGTTATTGCCAGGAAAACGAAAGAGCGGAGCAGTCAGGACATCACGGAAGCCAAAGCGGTGATTTGTGTGGGGCGAGGCATGGCGAAGCAGGCGGATATTAACATTGCCCGTCAATTAGCGGACCTGATCGAGGGGGAGGTCGGCTGTACCCGCCCGATTTCGGAGGAGCTGCACTGGCTGCCTGATGATCTCTGCATTGGTCTTTCCGGGGTCCAGGTGAAGCCGGACCTGTATATCGGTCTGGGCGTCTCCGGGCAGATCCAGCATGTTACGGGCATTCGCGGCGCCCGGGTGATCTGTGCCGTGAACAAAGATGAAAACGCCCCGATTTTCCAGGCCGCCGACCTGGGAATCGTCGGGGATCTCTACGATGTGACGCCCAATCTGGTTGAGGAATTACAGAAGGCGACCAGCCGCTAAAGCGTTCTTCAGAACAGCCGCCTTTCCTCCGTTGACCATGGCAAACCCTTCATCGAGGAGTTTGGCTGCCTCTTTATTTCTGAATTTTGGGTTATTTGCCCCCATGAGGACGGCTAAAAGACGGGTATCTCCATGTTTGGCCGTGACGGCGATATGCCAGCCCGCCTTCCCGACATAACCGGTCTTCAGGCCGTCCACACCTTGATAGTGCCCCAGAAGACGATTCCGGTTGAATTGGGTGATGCCGTGATAGGTGAATTTCTGCATGGAATGAATGGTCAGTGAAGCCGGAAACCGTTCCAGATAAGCGGTGGACAGCTTGACGATGTCCGCAGCTGTCGTATATTGGCCCTTTGCCGGCAGACCGTTGGGGGTCTTGAAGCAGCTCTGGGTCATGCCCAGTTTTTTTGCCTGAAGATTCATTTGTTCGACAAAGGCCTCCACGGATCCCCCTAGATGTTCGGCGACGGCCACGGAAGCGTCATTGGCTGATACGACGGCCATTCCCGTAACCAGTTCCCCCAGTGTTGCCTCGGTATTCGGTTCAAGATACATCCTCGTTCCCCCCGTACGCGCGGCCCTGGGGCTGATGCGGACTCGGTCCGACCACTGGGCCTTCCCGGCATAGACGGCGTCATAAACCATGTACAGGCTGAGCACTTTGGTGATGGAGGCGGGTTGCACGGCAAGGTTGGCGTTGCGGCTCTGGAGGATCTTCCCGGTTGTCATATCCAGGAGGACTATTGATTTCACTGCCGGGGCGACAGCTTTCGCTTTGGGAGCGACAGCTCTATGTTGTTTCTTCTTGGTCTTTTTTGCCTCGACGGGGGCGACAAGAACCAGGCATATGATGACGATCAGAATAATTTGCAGTCTTGCGAAACGGGACATGTATTTTAATCCTGAGAAAACACGGCCCCAGGCAATCCCGTCGATTCGGGTTCCAGGGGCCGTATGGGTTAATTCCTATTTATTTGCCGCCAGGTATCCCTTCGCCAGGGCGGTGTTGACATGCACAACGCCCTTGTTCAGGGTCCGGAAGGGGTAGTCATCGGTGACGACCGGCAGCTTGTCCGCCTGTTCCTGGGTCTTGATCACGGAGCCGGCGGGAACATAGCGACCATCGGCAATGGTAACCCCCATGATAATGCAGCCAGGTTCAATGACACAGTTCTTACCGACAAAGGCCTTGAATACCAGTGACTTCATGCCGACGAAGGTCTCATCGAGAACCACGGCGGGTCCGTGGATCTGGACCTGATGGGCTAAAGACACCCGGCTGCCCACATAAACCGCATATTTCTTTCCTCCCACCTCGTAGAGGTTCTTTTCAATGACCTGGCCATTCATCTCCGTTTCCAGGGCGTGAATGACGACTCCGTCCTGGATATTGGTGTTATCACCGACGAAAAGGGGTTGCCCTTCATCGCCGCGGACCGAGGCAAACGGAGACACCATGACATTCTTTCCCAAGATGACATTACCGATGATTGCGGCCAAGGGATGGACATAGGCCGTCGGATCAAGCACTGGGTCGCAGACTTTGGAACTGAAATCCGTCAAAACATTTTTTCCGATCATACTTGTGTTTCCTCCATAATGCTGAAATTATACAGCTTTTTTATAACTCATTTCAGGAATATATTCAAGGAGTATTTATTGGTATGATGTAAGGAAAGGGCTATTTTTTTGCCTTTTCCCTGCAGACCAATTCCCGCCAGACTGTAGCGACCTGTTTCTGCGTTTCATTGCGGGACCCTTCGTTGTTGACGATCAGGTCGGCGAGGGCCAGTTTGTCCTGGATTGGCATTTGAGCGCTCAGACGGGAAAGGGCCTCTTCCCGTGTATAGCCGTTTCTGGTCACGAGGCGCCGGAGCTGTTCCTCCGGGGAGATATACACGAGGAGAACCACGTCAACCATCTGCTTCATCCCCGCCTCAATGAGGAGCGGCACATCGGAAAGGACGATAGCGTCCGCCTTTTCCTTTTTTATTTCTTCCAGTTGGCGTCGCCACGCCGTAAAGACGGCGGGATGGACAATGGCGTTCAGTTGGGCCATCTTCTTTTGATCAGCAAAAACAATCGCCCCGAGTCTGGTTCGGTTGATCGTCCCGTCCCCGTTCCGGATCTCCGGGCCAAAAGCGTCAATTATTGCCCGCCAGGACGGCATGTCAGGTTTTTCCACCCCGTGGGCCAGGATATCGAAATCGATATGGAAGGCCCCCTTCTCAACCAGCATAGCAGCGACCGTGGATTTACCGGACGCGATTCCCCCTGTCAGGCCTACATTCAGCATTTATTGTTTGTTTCGCAGATGAATAATCCGCAGGCCTTCCAGGGTAAGCATATCATCCACGACTTCGATGGTTTTTGTTTCCGGAGCGACGATTTTCGCCAGACCACCTGTGGCGATGACCATGGGATTGCCTTTTACCTCCGCCATCATCCGTCCGACGATTCCGTCCACCAGGCCGGCATACCCATACATAATCCCGGCCTGCATGCTGCTCACCGTGTCCTTGGCGATGATTGCCCTGGGTTTGCTCAACTCGACCCGGGGTAGCTTCGCCGCCCGCTCGAAGAGGGCCTCACTGGAGATCATGATCCCCGGCGCGATGCATCCGCCCATATACTCACCTTTGGCGGACACATAGTCAAAAGTCGTGGCCGTGCCAAAATCAACTATGATCAGGTCACGCCGGTATTTTTCATAGGCCGCCACGGCATTTACGATCCGGTCCGCCCCCACTTCCTTGGGATTGTCGTAGTAGATAGGCATCCCCGTCTTGACGCCGGGTCCCACGATCAGCGGCTTCAAATGAAAATATTTCTCGCAGAGGGGCTCGAGAATGTTTAGCATCGGTGGGACTACGCAGGAGATAATGATGTCCGAGATCTTCTTAGAACTTATCTTGCTGGACTTGTAGAGGTTGTAGATCAGCATCCCGTATTCGTCGACGGTATGATCGACAACCGTCCGTATCCGCCAGTCATGAACGAGATTTTCCCCGTCGAATAAACCCAGTACCGTGTTCGTATTTCCTACGTCAACGACAAGCAGCATAAATCTACTCCTTCAAGAGATAAACATCCCCGGCGATGACCCGCTGGGTCGCTCCGTCGGCGCTCTTCATCAAAATGGTCCCGTCATCGTCAATCCCCATGACCACCCCGGTTTGCGTGTCTTCCCGGAAGACCACCCGGATCGGTCGCCCCAGGATGTCGGCGTAATTCAGCCAGGCATCCCGCACCCCGGGGAAACCGGTGCGAAGAAAAACACTATACCATGTTTCAATCAGGTTCAACAGCCCGGAAATGATCTCGATTCGGTCATGGGTTTTACCGGTCTCGATTTTAAGCGATGTGGCCCTGTCACGAAGAGCCGGTTCGAAATTCTCGCGGTTCATGTTTACGTTCAGGCCGATGCCTAGGATGATGAAATCAACACCGCTGGCCGAGGAGTTCATCTCCGTAAGGATGCCGCAGACCTTTTTCCCTGAGATAAGGACATCGTTGGGCCATTTTATTGTCACATCCTTCAGGCCGCAGGAGGCAAGCAACTCTGCCACGGCCACTCCGGCCACCAGGGTGAGCTGGGGGGCCGCGGGGGGGGCGATCCGGGGTCTCAGGATAATGGAAACATAGAGGTTGCGTCCCGGCGGGGATTGCCAGACGCGATTCAGGCGGCCCTTTCCCTTCCCCTGGGCGTCAGCTATGACAACCGTGCCTTCCGGGGCGCCGTCCCGGGCCAGGCGGCAGGCCATGATATTGGTGGAGTCGACTTCCCGAAAATACCGGACAAGTCCACCGATCTTCTTCCCCCCAAACTTTTCTTTTAATGCCTTTTCCGTAAAATTCATCGCGCAGCCGTCAAATACGGGTACAGCGCCCCTATTTTTCTTTCTAACCCATCCCCACCCTGGTGAAGGGGAGGGGGAATAATGGGTTCTTGCGCGGTCGTCATCGGATGAGGAGGGAGATGTCCGCCGCGTGGACGGAATGGGTCAAGGCCCCTACGGAGATGAAGTTGACGCCCGTCGCGGCGATGGCGCGGACATTGTCCAGGGTGATATTTCCCGAGGCCTCCAGGGGTACACGTCCAGCCGTTGCGGCCACAGCGGTCTTCATGTCGTCGGTGCTCATATTGTCCAGCATGATTACGTCGGCCCCAGCGGCGAGGGCCTCCTCCAGTTCGGCAAGGTTCCGGACCTCGACCTCGATCTTCAGGGTGTGGGCTATGCCCCGGCGGGCTCGCCGGACCGCCTCCGTGATGCCTCCGGCCGCGGCAATGTGATTGTCCTTGATCAAGACGCCGTCGTAGAGGGCGAAACGGTGGTTCTGTCCGCCGCCGATCCGGACGGCGTACTTGTCCAGGAAGCGAAGCCCGGGTGCAGTCTTCCTGGTGTCGAGAATTCTGGCCTCCGTGCCGGTGACGGCCCGGACAAAACCCTGCGTCGCGGTGGCGATGCCGCACATCCGCTGTAGCAGGTTCAAGGCCGTCCGCTCCGCCATGAGGATGGATTTGAGAGACCCGGATATTTCCGCCAGGAGCGTCCCCGATCCAACCTCCTGTCCTTCGGCGGCCAGGATGGTAAAAGTCAGGTCGGGATCAACCTGCCAAAAGGTCTCCCGGAAGACATCGCCGCCGGCGACAACCAGCCCCGATTTAGCGATTGCTCCGGCGAATCCGCCTTCTTCGCCTCTCAAAACGGCGTTACATGTCACATCGCCGGCGCCTATATCTTCCTCTAGGGCGGCGAGGATCAGGTGCCGCAACAGCTTTTTTTCGTAACTGTTCAAGATCGAATACTCAATTCGTTACGGGTTAGATTTCTTCCCTCGGCAGCGATTTCTCGAAGACCTCGCAGCGGTTCAGTGTAAGTTTCGGAAAAGCATGGAGCCTCACGGCGCCAGTTCCTGTAGCTTTTTCAAGGCCTTCTCGATCAGCAGGTGCTTCTCTCTGATTTCTTTATGTTTTTCTTCTTCCTTCTGAACCACTGCCGCTGCGGCCTTGGCAAGAAAATCACGATTGGCAAGTTTTCGGGCAACAATAGCCAGCTCTTTCTCCAGTTTGGTCCTTTCCTTTTCCAGACGGGCCTTTTCGGCGGCCACGTCGATCGCCCCTTCCAGAAGGACAAAGACCTGAAGGTTTCCCACCACACCGGTGGCGGCCCCTTTGGGTTCTCCCATCGCCACGCCGATCTTAAGATCGTCCAGGTTGGCGAGGTTGACGATATAGGCGGCTCCCGCTTCCAGGCAGGGGATAGATTTGGAATCTTTCTCCCCTTCCGGGGCCGAGATGATCGCCCGCAGCTTTTTGGACGGGGCTATTCCCATCTCGCCGCGGATAGCCCGGATCTTGGTTGTCACCTCCATGATCAGCCCCATTTCCTCCTCCGCCCGGGGGTCGTCTTCATACTCATCCTCCGTCGGGAAGGGGCTGACCATGATGGAGTTCCCGTCATTGAAGATGGTCTGCCAAATTTCCTCGGTCAGGTAGGGCATCGTGGGGTGAAGGAGCTTCATGGTGGCCTTCAGGATGCCATAGAGGGTGTGTTGAGCGGTCAGGCGGGCGGCCGAGTCATCCTTGCCGTATAGAACCGGTTTGATAAGTTCCAGATACCAGTCGCAGAACTCGTGCCAGATGAACTGATAGATACTGCCCGTCGCTTCGTTGAACCTGTATTCGTCGAATCCGTTGACAACATCTCTGATGGTGTGACGCAGGCGGGACTCTATCCAGCGATCGGGGAGGGATTTATCCGCCCTGGGGATCTTCGGTTCCGCCTCCGGGTAGTCTTCGAGATTCATCACGACAAAACGCGTCGCATTCCAGATCTTGTTGACGAAGAACTTGTACCCTTCGATACGTTCTTCCGACATCCGGACGTCCCGTCCCTGGGCGGTAAAGGCCGCCAGGGTGAACCGGAAGGCATCGGTGCCGAATTTGTCAATCATTTGAAGAGGATCAATGCTGTTGCCCTTGGACTTGCTCATCTTGTCCCCGTGCTCGTCCCGGACCAGGGCATGGAGATATACGTCCCGGAAGGGGACTTCTTTCATCGTGTAGAGCCCCATCATCATCATCCGGGCCACCCAGAAGAACAGGATGTCAAAGCCCGTGATCAGCAGGGAGGTGGGATAGAAGGTCTTCAGGGCCGGGGTCTGCTCCGGCCAGCCGAGGGTGGAGAAGGGCCAGAGGGCGGAGCTGAACCACGTATCGAGAACGTCTTCTTCCTGGCGGAGGGTGTCCCCCTTGCAGGCCGGGCAGTGATCCGGGTCCTGGGAAGCCACGATCATATTGCCGCAGCCGTCGCAGTACCAGACGGGGATGCGGTGTCCCCACCAGATCTGGCGGGAGATGCACCAGTCGCGGATGTTGGTCATCCATTCAAAGTAGGTGGCCTCCCACATCGGGGGGATGATCCGGGTCTTGCCCTTGATGACCGCTGCCGTCGCCGCTTTGGCCAGGGGGGCGACCTTGACGAACCACTGTTTCGATACCGCCGGTTCGATGGTTGTCTTGCAGCGGTAGCACTGGCCGACATTATGGATGTAGGGCGCGATCGTACCGAGAAAGCCGCCCTTTTCCAGATCCTTCACGACGTTTTCCCGACATTCGAAACGGTCCTGCCCCTGATAGACGCCGCCGTTTTCGTTGATGACGGCGCTGCCGTCCATGATCTTGATGATTTCCAGGTTGTGTCGTCCCGCCATGGCAAAGTCGGCGGGGTCACAGGAGGGGGTAATCTTCACGGCTCCGGAGCCGAAATCCATGGTAACATAGTCGTCGGCGATGACGGGGATCTCCCGGTTTACCAGGGGCAGGAGGACCATCTTGCCGATCTTGTCCTTGTAGCGGGGGTCGTCGGGATTGACGGCGACGGCAGTATCCCCCAACATCGTTTCCGGACGGGTGGTGGCGACGACAATCTCGCCGCTGCCGTCCACGTATGGATACCTGATATCCCAGAGATGGCCGGCCTCTTCCTTGAATTCGACCTCGAGATCGGAGATGGCCGTATGGCATCGGGGGCACCAGTTGACAATATAGTCGCCCTGGTAGATGAGGCCGTCGTTATAGAGCCGGACAAATACCTCCCGGACGGCCTGGGAGAGGCCCGCGTCCATGGTGAAACGTTCCCGCTCCCAGTCGCAGGAGCAGCCGAGGCGCTTGAGCTGGTTGGTAATCACGCCGCCGTATTTTTCTTTCCACTGCCAGACCCGCTCGATAAACTTTTCCCGTCCCAGGTCATGGCGGGTGAGACCCTCCCTGGCCAGTTCCTGTTCCACCACGTTCTGGGTGGCGATCCCGGCGTGATCAGTTCCCGGCATCCACATGGAGTTGTAACCCTGCATCCGCTTGAAACGGATCATTATATCCTGGAGGACGTTGTTCAGGGCGTGACCCATGTGGAGCATGCCCGTGACATTCGGGGGGGGGATGACAATGGAAAACTGCGGTTTGGCGCTTCCATCTATAGCGTGGAAAAAATTATTGTCCAGCCAGTACTGGTAC
>JAPLJZ010000176.1 GCA_026388335.1 Deltaproteobacteria bacterium | reverse complement strand
TTTCGCAGGATCCCCTCACAAAATAATAATTACTAAACGAAGGCCCCATAACTTTGAGAATATCCAGAGTTTCGTCCTCCAGATTAACGATAAACCGTTTGCTTTGTGAATTCATGGAAAAAATAACTTCAGCCGGTCTCATAAAAATGGTAAAGATCCATTTCATTGTTGGATTCTGAACCGGTTTCTTCAACTGGTTTTTGACAGTCGCCCCGGACTCTTTGAGTTTTAAGCGCAGGTACCATTCAGCGGCAGCATAAACAAACAAGCAGAGTACCATGAGCATGGATAAGGCTTCGATGCGGCTTTCTTTCTTCAAAAACACTTCAGCGACCCGGAAACTCTTGTCCTTGAGAAACCGGAATCCGCGCTCAACGGATTGCTGACCTTTGTAGTATTTTAGGATAGTATCGACATCAAGATCCACGTCGTTAGTTGCCAGAACAAACCGGCCAAGACCGTGTTTTTCACGTTCGATAATTTCAGGAATTACTTCTAATGGAGATTCAAATGAAAAAACGGTTTCAACGATGTCCTCTTTACTTGGACGACCACGTTTTTTATTGGTTTTCTTCTGAGAAGTTGTGATCAGGATGCCGTCAGGACGCAGAAACGGGTGGTCCGCAAACCAGCGTTCAGCCGCCCGGCGAGCATCCGGTTCACAAGCGAATTCCTTTGCTTTTAGTTTTTTCAGGGACTTCCGTGCAGACTCAATTCGCTTCTTCAGGTTCCGCTCATACGTTTTTTCCTGGCGCAGACGGCCTTTCTCTGAAGAGACCAGAACCCATTTCTGATTTATTCCCCCATAATCCTCCAGGCATTCATGAAAGGAATATCCCGGATCCTGCCCCGGTACCATCGGAGTTTCAGCAGCGAGAAGCGACTTTGCCTGTGCAATTGTCCCCGGTACGTGACTAATCCAGAAGGTGTGACGGCCCAGTGTCTGGAGATTGTGTTCGGTATAAAATGCACTATCGGCGATATAGTACGATTTGTCCTGGGTATTGAGATTCTGTTGTATTTTCAGGATCGTCTCAAGCAAGATCTTTTTATCCGATTCATTGCCGGAATATGGCTGGGTGAAGAGGGGGATTCCGTGCTGGTTGGTGACCATGCTGAGCACGAACTGTTTGAGATCTTCCCGGTGATCTTTGCTGTGGCCATACGTGATCTGAATCGTCTTAAAGTCTTCTTCATCGTCGTCGTAGTCTCCGTATACGCTGAAACTGGTGGTATCCGCATGCAGAAGATGGGTGCCGAACGGCGTTTTTTTCATGACTTCCATGACAATCTTGTTGAACAGATCCGTGGATCCATAGTCATAGATCCGATCTAAGGTCCGAAGAAGAACGTCATCATTGAGATGTTCAGGAGTGATGCCCACCCCAAACAGTTGTTCGGTAGAGAGATTGCTGAAAAACCGGGAGAAAATATACAACCTGCGTTCGTTGAATCCAAGGCCGTTCAGGAGCATCGCTTTGATAACGGCTGAATGCGGAAGGATATGATCCCGCGTCTTGGGCATCGTTTCATCGATGATTCCCGAAATTCCGAGTTCATCGATCATGCCGGCTACAAGACCCAAATGTCCGATTTGCTTCGACGTAAAATTCTGGGAGGTTAATCCGGAAATATCTTGCACAATCTAATTATTGCTATACTAAGATATATATCTAAGTAATGTATTTCTGATTTTGCTTTGACTTCCTGCGAAAGGTGGGATTATCAAGTATTCTTTATTTTTATTTATGGAAACTACGGTTCTCAT
>JAPLJZ010000159.1 GCA_026388335.1 Deltaproteobacteria bacterium | reverse complement strand
TGATAACTTCCTAAATCGACTCTTCATTTGTACCTCCCTCCAATGGTACCTTTCAGGAGGGAGGTACATTATAACAACTTAAACGGTTTAACCTGCTTATTGTACCACTACCAGAGGTAGTGGTTTATGCAGATTAATTAACATTCCCTGCATTAATTCTGCATCCATTTCCTTGTTCATTTCAACATAAAAGCTACATGAATCTTATTGACATATCAATTTATTTCTTTCAGCTCTTGTTACGTATAGCAGGAAGGATGATTTCCAATCCAAAGTTTGTTACAATATGATGGATATTATCTTTATTTATTAGCGGTCGTTGTAAACCTCAAACTCGTAAAGCCAGCCATGCTCAATATCGCAGTTGTTGAAGGCAAAACGCACCTTCGCAGCATTGACCCGGGTAAAAACTATTTCCATGGGGGTTGACCAGGAATCCCACCAGTCTTTGGGCTGCTCAGTCTTATACTTGAGATAGTCTTTGCAGTTGCCTGAGGAGAATGCATCCATCCACATCTGGCCGTTCCAGTATTGAACTTTGCAAGTATTCGGCACATGCTCCCGTCCGTGGTGCCAGAGTACCACCCGATTAAAATTCTTTGTCACCCCGAAATCTATTGTCGCCTGCCGCCATCCGCAGGCCTGCTCAGCCCAACTCTTTTGCCCGCCTGTAAAGGCAAGGCCACGAGCCCATTCACTGTGGTATGTCCGAATGCCGTCTGCGATTTGCCATTGTCGACTGCCACCACCCCATCCGGAATCAGACTCCAGTGGTGATGGGAACCCGGACATGGCGGCGTTTTGGGCAATATTACCGGGATCGCTGGTCACGGAATTGGTTAAGATACGTGCAAATCCACCGGGCGTTTTGTCCGTTTTTCTCACCTCTCCTTCCGCATACGATGATTCATGATATTCTTTCCCGACTTTTGGGGGATTGAAATAAAAATCTCCGGACAATGAAGATAACTCCCAAGGTATCTGTTTCCCTCCAGTTTCCGCATCCAATGTTTGGCGTACCTTCTTGAAAACTCCTTCTATGGGTAAGCCTGGCTGTTTCATATATTGGAGAAGAGACTTAGTATATGGGCTGTTCCGGCCTTCACCATCCCGTGCTAAATCCCCTGGTGATGTCGCGTAAGAAATAAAAGCGCCTTTCGGCACATGACCAATAATGGCCAGTCCTCTACTCTCGCTGCGGAAACTTCTTGCAAAGGGATTATTACGACAAGCATCAAGGATTACGATGTTCAAACCATTGTTTGCATGAGCCATTTCTGAAAGAACCCGACCGGCGTCAATAGCATCGAAGCGAACATCTTCTTCTTTTTCAATATTGGCCCCTACAGGGATGAGGTAATTGACGCCGCTAACTTGAATGCCATGACCAGCAAAATAAAAAAGTCCGACATCACTTTTGGAAAGCTTCCTACCAAACTCACGAATGGATGAATCCATATCCCTGAGTCGTACGTTGGTCTTGAGAACGACATTGAAACCCAAACGTTTCAGCGTTGAAGCCATGTCTGTGGCGTCATTGACAGGATTTTTCAGGGAACCGCTGCTATATGAGCCATTGCCGATAACTAGGGCGATACGCTGTTCCATGGCTGCCAGCAATGAAGATGGATTGAGCAGGGTAAGTATAGTCAAGATAAGGACGATTCTTAAAGGCATGGCTTGTATAGAAATACCCCTCTATTTAACAACTCGATATTTCTTATACTTCATCAGCCATCAAATGACAATTTTATGTTGCGGCTTTCCGGTTGAACAGTTGTATGGAAGGGAAAAGCAGGCATGCTACCTTTCAGGAAGGACACTGCTAAAACAAACGCATCCCGAACCCTGATATTTTTCTATGGCTCATAGGCCTTCAATTCAGCCATCAAAGCATCATTTGTAGTTCATCGCGCACCTACAAATTCATTCAATACCGGTTCTTCCACCTCAAGACAAAGCTCGATGGCCTCTCGGACTCTCCTAATCAAAACATCCAGAGACTTTGCCTGAGTATGGCATCCACGAAGGGCGGGAACAGAAGCCACAGAATATCCATCTTCATCTTTCTCGATAATGACATTGAATTCGCGAATCACTTTCACATCTCCCATAAAAAAGTAGCCCCCTTCTTCCAAAATGCCTTGATCCATTTACAATAAGAACGATTTCACCATGTTAGCCAATTCGTCACGATTTATCAACGCGAGCCACGAATATGGTGTTTCATATCATAGTTAAGAATAAAGATGCCTGCAATTATTGTTGATAGAAATCAAGGTTTCAATGCCACCACCGATTTTGTCGCACACTCAAGTATAGGTTGTCCTTGACATGACCCGGTCCTTTCTCTATAAAATTCGTGAAATCTTTAAACGTGAGGGGTGGAGATCATGGGTACAGACAATGTCGTCTTTCTGGAAGTAATCGAATGGTTTGATGAATCGGGCAAACAAATGGCGCAAAGAATTCCCCAGGAGGGCTCCGGAGAAATCAAGTGGGGGGCACAACTGACCGTCCGGGAAAGCCAGGCGGCCGTATTCTTTTATAAAGGCAAGGCCTACGACGCCTTCGGCCCGGGACGTCACACCCTGAAAACGGCCAACATTCCTGTTCTTACCAAGATCCTCAGCCTGCCCTGGGGCATGACCAGTCCCCTGCGGGCGGAGGTCTATTTCGCCAATCTGAAGGTGTTCACAAACCTGACTTGGGGAACGAGGGACCCCGTTGCCTTTCGTGATGCGGAGCTGGGTCTGATCCGTCTGCGGGCCTTCGGGGTGTTCAATATTCAGATTCTGCAACCGATCCTGTTTATCAACAGTCTCGTCGGCACCCAGGGCGTCTACACCACGGAAGCAATCTCCGAATACCTGAATCGCGTTATTGTCTCCCGTTTCAATGACTTCATGGGGGAAAAAATTGATACGATCTTCAATCTTCCTGCCCGTTACAATGAGCTCTCCGACGGCCTTAAAGATATGTTAACAAAAGATTTCAACCAGTTTGGCCTTGGTTTAACGTCGTTGTATATCAACTCCATCACCCCGCCTCCGGAGGTACAGAAGGCCATCGACGACAAAAGCAAGCTGGGCGTCTTCGATGATCTGAATAAACTGCTGAAAATGAAGGCCGCCATGGCTCTGGAAAACGCCTCCCTGAATCAGGGAGAAACGGGGGCCGCTATGGGCATGGGGATGGGATTCATGATGCCCGCCATGTTCGCTGACGCCTTCCGGCCATCACCGACGCAGCCGGCAGCGCCCACCGTCGAGGTCTTCCATTGTCCGGACTGCCAGCAGACAATCACCAAAGAAGCCAAATTCTGCCCCAGTTGCGGTCATCAGATCCTTGTGTTCCAGCAATGCCCTCATTGCGGGAAAAACCTGCCCGCCACGGCCATATTTTGCATCCAGTGCGGCAAACAGGTGGAACAAAAACCTCAACCAAAGAAATGCCTGAAGTGCGGAACGGAAAATATCTCTAACTCCATGTTCTGCAACCAATGCGGTGAACGGATCTAACTGGCAGATTCAGCATCAATGCCCCCAGTGCGGGGGGCCCGTAATCATGGAGGAAACAGACCGCCTGCTGGACTGCACCTTCTGCCGAACCCGCTTGTTCATTGTTTCGACCGGTCCTTTTCACTACTATATTCCCGCTGCTGCCGCGGATAACCTCATCTATATGCCCTACTGGCGGATCCGCGGCCTCGCTTACACTATCAATCCCCTGGAGACCACAAACCGCTATCTCGATACGAGCCTCAAGGCACTTCCCCTCAAAGGCCTGGTTCCTTCTCTGGGGGTACGCCCTCAGGCCATGAAGCTGAGGTTTCTCACCCCGGATACGCCGGGCAGGTTCCTCCGGCCAACCCTGAAGGCGGAACAGGTACTTCCCCAAGGCATCCCGGCAACAGGAGCCCAGTCCCACGACATTTTCATCGGCGACACCGTCAGTCTCATCTACACCCCCATGATCTTGAAAAACAATGCCTTACATGATGCTTTCGATCAGAGACCGGTTGTGCCATGGACGGACGACGACAGCAGGATGTACCCCGTCCTTAACCCATCGGAGCGGGACCACACCCGGTTTATCGCCACCCTTTGTCCCCACTGCGGTCAGGATCTGCAAGGGGCAAAGGACACCCTGCTGATGACCTGCAAGAACTGCCAATCCATATGGTCCTGTGAAGGCACATCTCTTCAGAGTATCCCTTTTGCCGTCATGGAAGGTTCTGGAACCCAGCTTCGTTATTTGCCCTTCTGGCGCATGAAACTCCGTTTCGACGGGATTCCCTTAGCCTCGCTTGCCGATCTGGTCCGTATCGCCAACCTTCCCAAGCCCGTCACGCCCGCCATGGAAGAAAAGCAGGTCTTCTTCTGGGCCCCGGCATTCAAGATCAACCCCGCCCTCTTTCTGAGATGGGCGCGCCAGATAACCATTTGCCAGCCCGATGATGATTACCTGGAAACGATTCCGACACAACCCGTTTACCCGGCAACCCTGCCCCTGAAGGAAGCGGTGGAAAGCGTTGCCATTACCCTGAGCAACATCGTGACGGATAAACGGATGTTTTTCGCAAATCTCAGTCGTATGCAAATCAACATTGAAGAGTCTCGCCTGGTTTATCAACCTTTTGTCGAAAAAGGCCGGGAATTGATTCATGAAAAAATGAAGGTCGTCTTGGACAGGAACGCGCTGACCTTTGGCGCCTTCATGTAAAAAAACATATGGAGGACTCATGAGCAAGATCATCGCCTTATGCAATCAGAAGGGCGGCGTCGGGAAAACAACCTGCACCCTGAATATCGCCGCAGGAATGGAAAAAATCGGGAAAAAGGTCCTGCTCGTCGACCTCGACCCCCAGGCGCATCTAACTTACTGTCTGGGGATACAGGCACATGAACTCACACAGACCATCTACGACGTCTTCAAGGGCAACCGCCGGATCGCTGATGTCGTTCTCCAGCTAGACGGGCTCGCGGTGATTCCTTCCTCCCTCGATCTTGCGGGGCTGGAAATGGAGCTGGCCGGGGTTCCAGGCCGGGAATTTCTCCTGCGGGAGGCCCTGGGCCAGACGGACAACTATGACTTTATCCTTGTGGATTGCCCGCCGTCCCTCGGCATCCTGACCCTCAACGCCCTCACCGCCGCCCAGGAGATTTATATCCCCTTACAGACCGAATTTTTAGCCCTCAAGGGAATGAGCAAGCTCATCGAGACGATCGACACGGTCAAGAAGCGCCTCAACAAAGATCTGGAGATTACCGGGATCATCGGCACCCGTTACGACGCCCGGAAAAAACTCAACAAGGGCATCATCGAAATCATCAGCGAACGCTTCGGCAACAAGCTTTTCCAGACGATCATTCGGGAAAATATCAGTCTCGCCGAGGCCCCCGGCTACGGCCAGACGATCTTCGCTTACGCCCCGAAAAGCTACGGCGCCGAGGATTACCTCGCCCTGGCCGAGGAAATCGTGGCACGGGAACAGCCACCACCTCCTGCTTCCGGAAGAAAGCGCCGGAAGGCATATAAATAAGGACAATATATGTGGGTTTTCACTAATAAAGGATTTCTGTCTATCATTCAGGACTTCCGCGACCCGGATACACTGATCGTCCGCTCCCGGTTTCCCGATCATATCCGGAATCTCTTTCCCGGCGCCAAGGTTACGAAGACAACCAACCGCGATTACTTATACCGGACGCTGCTTCCCCGCCAGGAAGTGGTGGATGTGCTAAAAAAGTATACAGAAGAAATGGATTATACGAACTTCAAGGATTCGGTCGATGAACCTGTCTACCAACGGGCCTGCTCCGAGGTATGGGGGATTATGCGCCGGTATCAGAAATAGACTATTTATTGAGGATGGTTTTCAGCGTCGTTTTTATCTGGTCTATGGAGACTGGTTTAACCCACGCCTCTTTAAAACCATAGGCGCCGCAGTGAGATATAACCGGGTCATCGGTGTAACCACTGCAAATAATTGCCGTGACCGCCGGATCAACATCAAGCAACCGTTGGATAGTGTCCTGGCCCCCCATACCGCCCCGGACGGTCAAATCGAGGACAACAAGGTCATATGGCCGTGATGCCATGGCCTCTCGATACATCTCCACCGCTTTGGACCCCTCATCGCAGGTAGTAACGTCATATCCGAGAAAGGACATAGTATCCTCCATGAAGGACCGGATCAATGCCTCATCGTCCATCACGAGGATGCGTTTGACAGATGCTTCGGGCCGTCCTGAAATCGGGGACTCCTCCTTTACAGTGCCCTTAACTTGCGTAATATCCCCGTATGCCGGCAGATAAATGCTAACGGATGTTCCTTTGCCAACCTCTGATTGTACAGTAATATCACCACCGTGCTTCTTAATGATAGAATAGCTGATCGAGAGCCCCAACCCTGTTCCTTTCAAAGATCCCATGTCTTTGGTCGTAAAATAGGGATCGAATATACTTCTTAAAGATTCCTTAGAGATACCTTTACCGCGATCGGAAATCGTGAGTTTTATAAAAGGTTTCTCTGCCTTTCTTCGGTAATGGACGTTTTCCCCCTTGACAGAAATTGACCCCCCTGCCGGAGAAGCTTCCACGGCATTGATGATAATGTTGCCGATAGCCTGTCTGATCTGCGCTTCATCCGCCCGGACGGGATGGAGATGTTTTGCCAGATAATACCGGCATTGGATATTGGATCCGCTGAGGACCAATTTCACGGATTCGCGAACCGCATCTCTAATATCTATGGGTTTCATCAGGGGATCTCCGCCCCGGGAAAAGGTAAGTAGGCGCTGGGCAAGCTCCTTGGCACGCATACACGATTCTTCCGCCTTACTTAGACTTCTTTCGACAACCATCTCTTGCTGGGCGTTTAATTTGGCCAGTCCGATATAACCGAGGATGCCCATCAAAAGATTATTGAAATCGTGGGCAACACCTCCCGCCAGGGTCCCTATGGATTCGAGCTTCTGGGACTTGATCATTTCTTCCTGGAGCCTCTTTATCTCTGAAATATCCCGCATAATTCCCCGGTAGCCGCCAAAGAGGCCTTCTTTGACGTAGAAAGGATTACCGCTGACTTCCACGGCAACATGAACGCCCCGTTTATGAACAATTATTCCCGCGACAGAATCGAAGGAATAATGAGTGTCGAAGGAATCGTAAAAGCCTTCTTTGAGCTTTTCCATATCCTTAGCCCATGCGAATTCATACGGCAATCTCCCAACTATTTCCCGCTGTTCGTATCCGATCAGTTTCTCGATACTTGGGCTTATGTAGGTAAAGCGGCCTGTGGCGTCGATCTCCCAAACGCTTTCGTTGATGCTTTCTATGAGGTCCTGGTAACGTTTCCTGCTTTCCTCGAGGGCATCCTCCGCACGCTTTTGCTCGGTAATATCCAGCAGCATCCCATTGAAAACAACCTCGTCCGGGCGCTGCTCGGGAATGGAAACACCGTGGATATACCTCTCTTCCCCGATTGGCGTAATGAATCTGCCCTCATATTCCCACTTGCTGACGGTGAGTGCGGCTTGCTGGATAGATTCCAGTAACCTTGACTTGTCCTCTACAGGAACACATGCTGACGCATGTGCAAAGAAATCATCCGGATTATTGTCAACTCCCAGGATTTCCTGTGATCGTTCCGACACATAGTAAAGTCCCATATCGCCATTCTTGCGAATATAGAACTGATAAACGACGCCGGGCAGGTTATCGGCCAGTTTTTTCAGTCGCTCTTTCCGTTCCCGCAGCGCCTCCTCCACCCGCTTTCGTTTGGAGATGTTCCTCACAAATGCATTTACGATGCCTTTCCCCTCACGACTAACGACTTTCACGCTGACTTCCACGGGTATCACCGATCCATCCTTGCGAATATTTTCCCGCTCGAAAACATTTCTGTCATCCGCAAGAAGCACATCGAGATCCACATTTACCGGGCTACGCCAATCCTCGTCGATCTTTACGAGATTGGCGCCGACAAGTTCATCCCGCTCGTAGCCGACCATCCGGCATGCGTTGTCGTTCACATCAAGAATATTCCCCTCGAAATCGTTGATGTAGATCGCATCGTTGGTATTTTCCACGATCGTTCGGTACTTATTCTCGCTTTCCCGCAACGACTCCTCCAAGTGTTTCTTATCGGTGATATCTGTAACCATTGTCAGAAAATAATCTTCATTGGCGATACTTATTCGTGTTGAGTTAAACAGTCCATATCTTACCTCTCCGTCCTTAGTTCTCACCTGTAACTCAAGGTTTTCCACGTATCCTTTTTCGTTGAGTTCGCTTAGAAAAACCGATCTTTGTTCCGCTGTTATATATCCAATGCCGATAGAAGTGTTTCCAATAATTTCTCCTCGGGTAAGGCCCATGGTTTTCGCGAAGGCCTCATTTACATCAACATATCGACCGTCCTTGATGGTTGTCATGGCCATCGGGATGGCGCTTTCATAGAAAGCTACGGCAAATTTCTCCTCGCTTTCCTTAAGCGCCTTCTCCATCGCTTTTCGTTCCGTGATATCCATGCAGGTCCCGAAGCTGCCCGCAAACCGCCCGCTGCTGTCGTAAAGCGGTCGGGGAGACATGAGAAAATACATGGGGCTGCCGTCCTTACGCTTTAAGACAATCTCATAGGGGCTTAAACGCCCATTTGATCGCTGAGAAAATTCCGATTGAAAGGTGCGGAGATTTTCAGCATCCAGGTAAGCAGATACGGGACGACCAATGAGTTCCTCCTGCGTATAGCCCGTCATTTCACAGAAGCGCTGATTGACAAAGACGGGAATACCCGATTCATTCACGGTGATGAATCCTTCGTTCATGGTATCCAACAGCAGCCGCCACTGCTCTTCTTTCTCCCTGAGTAATTCCTCAGCTTCGCCGCAACCTGTGACGTCCGTCAGTATGGAAATCACTGTTCCGCCTGTAACGGTAATCATATTGAATTCTATGGATTTCTTCTTTCCATTTTTACAGGTGACTTGAAATATTTTTTCGGTAATTATCTGCTGAGTCTGATACTTGACCCAGGCATACAGGGCCTTGCGCCGGTATTCCTTATCCGGATAGGCCGTTTGAAACCATTTTTTCTCCTTATCAATATCCGGGAGCGTATAACCGGTCAAGCTGACGAAAGCGGGATTGACATAGATGAAGAATCCGTCTTTCCGGATCACAGAGATACCGAGAGGGAATTGATCGAAGATCATGGCATAGAGTTTCGTAGCGATGATCGGATTAGCCTCGGAACGGATCGTGTCCTCGCGACCGTTTTCCCTCAGTTCAAACTGGGCCCGCAGGGATACCAGTTCCTCGATCAATTGCTGCTTTGTCTTGTGCTTGTCTTGCATAAAAGGTTGTATATTTTTTAGCAAAGGGAACAGGTTAGGTAACACAAGAAGCGCCCTTCCACCGCCCAACGGTGGAAAGGCGCCAAGTTTTTTAATAGAAGTTTTTACCAAACAAGCGCCGGCTCATGCCGGTCAGGTCCGCCCACTTCATCGGGCCACCCTTGTCCGCCGGGAAGCCAACGCCCCAGATCATGCCGACGTCGATCATCCGCACGTTATCGACGACCTTTCTGTCCAAAAGGTCTTTTCCCGTCTTGACCATTGCTTCGAGAAGGCCTTCCTGAATTTGTTCTGGGGTCAATTCCCGGGTTTCTTTCCTGGCGATAAGGGGCAGAATCTCCGGATCGACGCTACCGTCTTTCAGGAAGAATCCTTTCCCGGATTTCTTCAATCCCATGCGCCCCGCTTCGACAACATTGGCCAGGGTCTCCTGGCGGATCCCCATTCCCTTAAATATCTTGTAAGGCACATCGATGCCGACCTCGTCGGTCAGACGGATGGGGCCGACGGGCATACCGAAGGCCGTCATGGCACGATCGACCTTTTCAATGGCATTGCCCTCCTCGATATACTTGAACGTCTCGAGTAGCATGGGGAACAGGAGGGCGTTCACGACGAAACCCGCATTGTCCCGGCAGACGATGGGGCGTTTCTTGATGGCCGCGGCAAAGTTCAGGAGGTTATCCACTGTCTCCTGGCTCGTCTGATCCCCCCGGATAACCTCCACAAGCTGCATCAGCCAGACGGGAGAGAAGAAATGGAGGCCGCCGAAGCGTTCCGGTTTCGTTACCAGACCGGCCATGGACTTGATGGCGAGGGAAGAGGTGTTACTCGCCACGACACAATCCTCCGGAATCACCTGACAGAGTTCCTGATAGACCTGCTGTTTGATTTTCAGATCCTCGAAGACCGCCTCGACGACAATATCCACATCCTTAAACTCCGCCCCGTATTCGGTGGTGGTAATGATGAGTTTCATGTAATCGTCCACGGCGCCTTTGAGACGTTTTTTCTCCGCCATCCCGTCAAGGATCTTCCGGACGAAGGCCTTCCCCGGCCCCAAGGCCTCGGGAATGTCTTTCACGACCACGGGCACCTGCATATTCCTAATAATATCGATGACTATCCCTCTGCCCATTGTCCCAAAGCCCAGGACGGCGGCCTTCTTCAGAGGCTTGGGCGTAAATCCCCTGGTCATCATCGCCTTGGGCTTGTCCGTCAGGGTCTTGATGAAGAAGGTATTGATACTCCCCTTGGCCTCATTAGACATAACGACATCGACGAAGTTCGCCTTTTCGATCTCCAGTCCTTCCGCCAAGGGAACCTTGAGGCCGTCCTGAATGGATTTCAGGGCCAGCAGGGGGGCAGGCAGGGCGCGTCCCCGGGTCACCTTAAAAACTGCCTGACGGGCCATCTCGATGATCTCGTCCAGTTGGGAAAAATCATGCTCTGGTCTTTTCAGATTGGCCGTTCCGGCAATCATCTCCCGGATAAAAGCCTTGGCGACCCCCAGGAGATCGGTATCCGCAGGAATGAGACGGTCGATAATCCCCAGATCGAAGGCCTTCGCCGCCGGTAGCATGGTCCCCTTCAGGATCAGTTCGATGGCTGGATACCCGATCAGCCGGGGCAGACGCTGCGTACCGCCGCCGCCGGGAAAGAGGCCCACATTACATTCGGGAAGACCGATGAGGGTCGTCTTCCCCTCTTTGGCGATGCGGGCTGTACAGGCCAGGGCGAATTCGAGACCGCCGCCGAGGCAGTGGCCATGAATGGCCGCCAAAATAGGCAGCTTCAGATCGTTTAGTTTCCGGAACGCTCCATGGAAAAGTTCAAGGACCTCCCGCACCTCATCCGGTTTCACGAGGTCAGCGATCATCTTGAGATTCGCCCCGGCAAAAAAATTATCGGGCTTCCCGGAAATGAAGATAATCCCCTTCAGGGCTTTCTCTTTCTCCAGTTCCCCCATAAGTTCGGCAAAACTCGTAAAGGCCGCCTCCGTCCAGGTGTTCATGGCGTCACCGGCAACGTCGAATGTCGCCACGCCGATGCCGTCTTCCACTTTCAATTGGAATACCTTGCTCATAAAAATACCTCCATTAGTAATAAACTATATTCCGTACTGTTCATCGATCCAGTGCTGGTATTCTCCGGAGCGGACCCGGTCGGACCAGTCACGGTTGGTTGCATACCATTCAATCGTTTTCCTGAGTCCCGTGGCAAAAGACTCCCGGGGCTGCCATCCTAATGCCTTCTGAAGCTTGGAAAAATCAATGGCGTAGCGGCGGTCGTGCCCGGGGCGGTCTTTGACATAAGTGATCAGGTCCCGGCGGGATTTCCCGTTCTCGCGGGGCCGGATTTCGTCCAGGATTGCCAGGATCATGTTGACGATAACGATATTCTCGATCTCCGAGGCGCCGCCGACGTTGTAGGTCTCTCCTCTTTTGCCTTTTTTCATGATCGTCCAGATAGCCTCGCAGTGATCCGTCACATAGAGCCAGTCCCGGACGTTCTTGCCATCGCCGTAAATGGGGAGGGGTTTTTCTTCCAGGGCGTTCAAGACCATAAGGGGAATGAGTTTTTCCGGAAACTGATACGCCCCGTAGTTATTGGAACAATTTGACAGGGTCGTCGGCAGGCCGAAGGTTTCATGGTAGGCCCGAACCAGGTGGTCGGAGGCCGCTTTTGAGGCCGAATAGGGACTGTTGGGCCGGTACGGCGTCTCTTCGGTAAACAGTCCTTCCGGTCCGAGGCTGCCATAGACTTCATCGGTGCTGATATGATGAAATATCTGAAAGGCGTCCCCCAGGCCGCGGGCGATTTCAAGAAGATTGAAAGTGCCGATAATGTTGCTGAAGATGAAGCTGTCGGGCCGTTTGATGGAACGGTCCACGTGGGACTCGGCGGCAAAATGACAGATCCCGTCGATCCCGTATTCCGCGAAGATATTTTTCATGACCGCGAGGTCGCAGATGTCGGCCCGGACAAAGATATATCGGCCGGGCCAGGTTTTGCCCACACCCTTGAGGTTTTCCGGATTCCCGGCATAAGTGAGGGTATCGACATTGGTGATTCGCCCCTGAAAATCGCTCTGCCCCAGAAGATAACGGATGAAGTTACTGCCGATGAATCCGCAGCCACCGGTTACCATAAGGTTTTCAATTTTCATGCTCATATGATTTTCCTTTAATTATAACGATAGGATTAGTCTTACTTTAAGAATCCCTGAATAATCCGGTTGACGGCCTCGTCGTAGGTCAGCCCCAAACTCATCAGTTTCATGAGCTGGTCGCTGGCGATCTTGCCGATGGAAGCTTCATGGGTAAGGGCCGCGTCGGGATGGCGAGCCTTCAGAGACGGCACCGTCTCATTCCGGCCGTTGTCCATGATGATGGCGTCACACTCGATGTGACCGAAGCAGGGGGCCAGGGCCTCCATCGTGGCATAGAAATCCTGCTCCGAGTCCCCCTTGATCACGGAACGGGAGATCATGTTGGCCCGGCTGCCGGCCCCCGCCAGGATGATGGTATTGGCAGAGACTGCCTTCTGGTTTCCTTCCGTCAGGACCCGTTCTGTAATGAGAAGCAGGCTGTCCGGCCCCAGGGTCGCCTCATTGGCCCGGTTCGCCTCGTCCACCCCGCCGATCTGGGTCAGCTCCATCTCCGCCGCCGCCCCCGCTTCCAGAAAGACCTTCGTCGTCGGATTCAGGGTGCGCCGTCCCCGACCGGGACCGGTTGCATAGTGTTTTTCCACATACTTCACCTTCGCCCCTTTGCCGACCCGAAACTCATGAATCCCCGCGTGTCCCTCCGGTTCCAGGCTGCCGCAGTGGATGCCGCAACCGGCGATGATGGTCACGTCGGCCCCTTCCCCGATGATAAAATTGTTATAAACGACGTCGTAGAGGCCCGCCAGGCTGAGGATAACGGGGATATGGACGGATTCGTTGATGGTCCCCGGCTTGATGGTAACAATGATCCCAGAACCGTCGGCGTTCGACTCGATGTTGATATTGGCCGAAACTTCCCGTTTCAGGAGCTTGCCGTTCTTTCGAATATTGAAGGCCCCTTTGGGCAGCCCCTCGAGATCCGCAACCTTCTTCAGCAGATCCTTATCGATAGCATCCAACATCTTTATCACCCACACATTTCCGATAGTTACAGACGCTCAGGTCATTAAGCATGGGCAGGGCGTCTGTAAGATCCCCTTTATAAACCAGTTTCCCCTCACTGATCATGAGGACGATGTCCGCCGCCTCCAGAAAGGCCCGGTTATGACTGACGACCACTGTCGTCGTCCCGTGTTCATGTTGTTCCCGCTTGAGGAGCCTGACCATCGGCTGAATCGTCCACAGGTCGATGCCCGTATCGGGTTCGTCATAGATGGCGAGCTTGGGATTCCGGGCAATAGTTGTTGCTAATTCGATCTTCTTGATTTCTCCCCCGGAAAGTTTTGCATCCACGGGGTTATCGAGAAAGGAAAGGGAACAGATACCTACCCGCCGCAGTAGAGCCAGAAGCATCGCCTCGTCGTCCGTTCCCGCCGCTATGGCCAGGAGGTCCCGGAAGGTGATGCCCTTGAAACGGGCAGGCTGTTGAAAACTATATGCAATTCCTTCCCGGGCCCGCTCCGTGATGGATAAGGAGGAAATCTCTTTCCCCTGAAAACTGATCGACCCTGAACTTACCGGGTTGATACCCATGATGAGTTTGGCCAGGGTCGTCTTGCCGCTTCCGTTAGGGCCGGTGATACTGTAGAATTTACCCTTTTCAAAGGTATAACTCATCCCGTCGATGATATCCCGGCCGGACACGGAAAAATAGAGATCCTTAAGTTCAAGCATTAATCACACCTCCTCGTGATGCATGTGAGATGGAAATAGATTTCAAATCGGTATCCGTATGATGGAAATTGCTTTTTATGTCAAATCTTTTGTGGCGGCTGTTACCGATCAACTCTTTGCGAGCTTATCAAATATAAGTATGCCCTCCCAGGTAGTGTTTCTGATAATAGGCATTAGACAGAGAATCTATACGGATCTTTTTGCCTTTTCCCGGAGCGTGGATAAAACGGCCGTCGCCGATATAGACCCCGACATGGGAAACCTTGCTTCCCTTCCCCGTGGCAAAAAAGACAAGGTCACCCTTGAGCAGATCATCTTTATCCACATCCTCTCCCGTTCCGAATTGCTCCCCCGATGTCCGGGGCAGATCGATGCCGCTTAGCTGATAGACCGTCATGGTCAGCCCGCTGCAATCGAAGCCCGCATCCGGGGAGGTCCCCCCCCACAGATAGGGAACTCCAAGGAAGCTCCGCGCCGCTTTGACAATCTCATTGCGGAGGTAATCATCCCCCAGCGTCTCGACTTTGGAGACCGCATACTCCTCCGGGGCAACTATATAATATTCGTCAATAATCTCTAATATTTTCAGGGCTTCCGCCTGATTGAGGGCGCTTTCCCGGGCGGCAAAATTTCCGATCCGAACCTTGTATAGTCCTGTTTTGGCAGCAAAATAGGTGGCATCCAGACCTTTGTCTTTCAGGACTTCGGTTAAGCGGGCGGCGTTTTCCGGCTGGGAAAAGGCGCCCGCCTGAATGGTATAGCCCATCCGGGGCAGGGCTTTTTTAACTTTTGCCGGCCGCGCTTTCTTAACCTGCGCCGGCTTGGCCTTGTACGGGGGGGTGTAGGCCTTCCGGCTCGAGCATCCCACTCCCAGGAAGAGACAGAGGAGACCCAGGACAATGAGTTGAAAGGTTCTTCGCCCCCTCATGGCAATGCGCTCACCAGCAGGCCCTTCAGGTAGCGCCCCTCGCTGTGGGCAAGGCTTGTCGGATGATCCGGGGCAGCCGCAAGTTTCTTCAGCAGCCGTAAGGTCTTGCCCGCATCCCGGGCGGCGCCGAGGACGATCTTTTCAAAAAGGGCTTCATCGATGGCGTTGGAACAGGAGAAGGTCGCTAACATTCCTCCGGTCGCCAGGCGCCGGAAGGCCTGAAGGTTGATGTCCTTGTATCCCCGGGCGGCGTGCTGAACCTCCCGGCGGCTTTTCGCAAAGGCGGGGGGGTCCAGGATAATCAGATCGAAGGACTCTTCCGTTTTCCGCAGATACTGGAAGACATCCCCCCGCAGGACCGGATGGGCCTCCGCGGGAAAACCGTTCATCTCCAAATGATGCCGCGCAGCTTCGTTAGCCGGTTCCGAAGAATCGACCGAAACCACCCGTTTCGCCCCGCCCCGGGCGGCGTAAACTGAAAAGGCCCCGGTGTAGGAAAAACAGTTCAGGACCGACAACCCATTGCTGAGCGATCCGATCTGCCTGCGATTGTCCCGTTGATCGAGAAAGAAGCCCGTTTTCTGGCCGGTACGGATGTCCACCTCAAAAGCGAGGCCATTTTCCCGGATAGAAATGCGTTCCGGGGCCTCCTCCCCCCAAACCCAGCCGGTGCGATCCGTAAGTCCCTCCATTCGCCGCGCCGGACCATCGCTCCGTTCCAAAATGCCAAGGGACCGGTACTCCCCCACCAGGGCTTCGATCACTGTATCCCGGCGCCTTTCCATACCCATGGTGCTTATGACCATGACGAGATAATCTCCATAGCGGTCCACCACTAGGCCGGGCATCCCGTCTCCTTCGGCGTTGACCAGTCGCAAGGCCGTCGTATCTGACGCCAGGATTCTATTTCTCAGGGCGGCCGCATTACGGAACTGACGTTGCCAGAATTCCTGATCGACCGTCACGGCGACGTCCCTGGTCAGCATCCGGAAGGCAATGTCGGATTGGGTATTGTAGAAGCCAAGGGCCAGAGGTTGCCCCTCCGTCGTTGTCGCCAGCACTATCTCTCCCGGCTCAGGACGGCCCTTTATTTTCGCCACGGCCCCGGAAAAAAGCCAGGGGTGGCCCCCGACGAGAGACCTTTCACGGCCCTCCTTCAGCACTAATTGCGGATAGTCAGTCACAGAGATCTCCTGTTTTTATAAAAAGTGGTGTTGCAAAGATTCTCGTATAGCGTCAAGAATGATCGAAGCTTTATCGGACATCCATATCATAGATCTACCTCTTATTGAAACTATGAACACTTCCGTCCCCACAAATCTTTTCCTTCAGCCCCTCTTCCCCGAATTAATTCCAGGCCGGCTTATCCGCCGTCTCAACCGCTTTGTCATCGAACTATTGCACAATTATTTTGGCGTTAACCCTGCTTTTATGATAAGTGTGAATCCTTTAAAAATAAAGAGGGCGGTGCCATGATTCGGAACATCATAAAGGTGGAATGAGAATGAGCTGCTTATCAAAGATTTTATGGTTCAAATTCACGATAACCTGCCTCGCCTTTATCGGTTTCCTTTTGCTCCCATATGAGATCCAGGCTGCACGCGGCGTGGAGATTATGAAAAAAGAGGATCTGAATCACAAAAGTGGGAAGCTTGGGCAATACAGAGCCCTGGTGATCGGCATCGACGACTACCAGGATACGAAAATCCCCGCCCTTAAAACCGCCGTCAATGACGCCAAAGAATTGGCGAATCTCCTTAAAAGCATGTACGGCTTCAAAGTTACCCTCTTGCTGGATCGGCAGGCGACAAGGAGGGCGATTATTCAGACGTTGCGAGATTTGACGGTGAACACTACGCCCGATGAAAGCGTCTTGATCTACTACGCCGGCCATGGTGAGATTGACCAGGTCCTGAACGACGGATGGTGGGTCCCGGTAGACGCGACAGGTGGGGACTCCTCGACCTATCTTGACAATACGGTTATTCAGAAAGTCATGCGGAGCATGAAGGCCAGGCATATCCTGCTGATATCTGACTCTTGTTATTCCGGTACCCTGTTCGGCGAAGCCCGGTCAATGCCGTCCCTCATCGAGGACCGGTATTACTTGAATCTGTATAACGAAAAGAGCCGTTGGGGGATGACCTCGGGTAACAAGACGCCGGTGTCCGACAGCGGATCAGAGGGCCACAGTATCTTCGCCTACCAGTTGATTAAGGCTCTGAAAAAAAACGAGAATCCCTATGTCACTACCCAGGAGATCTACTCCCGAATCGCGCCGATCATTGCCAACAATTCGGAGCAGCAGCCGCTGTGCCGCCCCGTTAGGGACGCGGGGGACCAGGGGGGTGGGTTTGTCTTCGTGGCCGCGATTACCCCTTCTTCCACTGCCAATACCTCTTCCGATGCGAAGAAATCGAGGCCGAAACCGAACTCTGAAGAGTTGATGCGGCAGAAGGATGCTCTGCTGAAGAGTTGATGCGGCAGAAGGATGCTCTGGAACGAGAGAAGCAGGAGCTGGAGGGCGAACGTCAGGAATTAGAGGGGATAGAGGCCCTGCAAACCGAACGGAAAAAGCTGGAAGCGGAGCGCGGTAAGTTGGCGGATAGAAAAAAGCGGCTTGCCATGGCGAAGCCACTCACTGCTAATGCCCCTTCCGATGCGAAGAAATCGGGGCCGAAACCGAACTCTGAAGAGTTGATGCGGCAGAAGGATGCTCTGGAACGAGAGAAGCAGGAGCTGGAGGGCGAACGTCAGGAATTAGAGGGGATAGAGGCCCTGCAAACCGAACGGAAAAAGCTGGAAGCGGAGCGCGGTAAGTTGGCGGATAACAAGAAGCAGCTTGCCATGGTGAAGCCCCTCTCTCTCTCCACATCCTTGAGGGAGGTCGCCAGGGACGGTCGTTTCATCGCCTATGACAACGAGACGGTCCTGGACACGGGAAGTGGACTGATGTGGGCGGCGAAGGACAACGGGAAAGATGTTGAAGACTATGGCGCCGGGAAATATTGCAAGAATTATCGGGGAGGCGGGTACACGGACTGGCGGATGCCGACGCAGGCTGAACTGGCAAGGTTGTTTGACTCAAACAAAAATATTGTTACTGCTTTAATAAAAATTACCAAATGTTGCCCCTGGCCCTCTGACTACGGACGCAAAGATATTTCCTTATCACAAACTGCCATTTCCGCTAGCGCCAGGTTTTGGACACCCCCGACCAGCTTCGACTCCGGTTGCTGGAGGGCTCTACCGGTACGTGCTGAGACCATTGAATAATTGCTGTTTTCAGGCAAACACTTTTTATCACCAATTTGTATTTATCAGATGAGATTTTTGACGCGCGTGCAAATAGTCTCACACACCGTCACCCCGACGAAAGCCATGGTCCAGAACATCTTGAAAATACTGGATTCCGGCTTCGGAAGCATCACAATACAAAATAGCCCTTTCCCTTGCTATCGGCTTAACTTCGTACCCGCAATCAGGTTTAGGCTGACACCTGACTCCGATGCCTGAATGGCAAGATTTCTGTGAACTTCAGGAGGGACATGCGCCATAAATTTACCACTCTATACTTCTACAGGCAATCGGTTGAGGTACCTCTTCACCAGTATGCGTCATATCCTTAATGACGCTCCCGCGAATCTTTTCCGTCCGCCCCTCTTCCACGAGATAATTCCGGGACGGTATATCCGCCGCCTCAACCGCTTTGTCATCGAATGAGATCTCGGTGGGCAGGTGGTTAGATGTGAATCTTCTTGATTGAATAATTACGGCTTTCATGCCAGAAAAATATCGCAATCCACAAACAATAGGAATGTCATGAAAATACTCCACACCTCCGACTGGCATCTTGGCCGCGCCCTGTATGGCCGGAAAAGATACGAAGAAGGCGAGGCGTTCCTGAACTGGCTGGCCGGTCTGATTGAAGAGGAAAATATCGATGTCCTCCTCATCGCCGGCGATGTATTCGACAACAGCACCCCCAGCAACCGGGCCCAGGAATTGTATTACCAGTTTCTCTGTCGGACGGCCGCCGCTACCCACCGCCAAGTGGTGATAATCGCGGGCAATCACGATTCGCCGTCCTTCCTGAACGCCCCCCGGGAACTCCTGAAATTCCTCAATGTCCATGTCGTGGGTGACGCCTCCGGCCCTCCCGCCGGAGAAGTCATCGCCCTGAACGGAGCGGATCGGGAACCGCGGCTCATCGTCTGTGCCATCCCCTATCTCCGGGACCGCGATATCCGCACCACCGAGACGGGGGAAAGCGTCGCGGACAAGGAAAGAAAGATCATCGAAGGCATCAGGACCCATTACCGCCGCGTCTGTGAAGCCGCCGAGGAGCAGCGCGCCCTCATGAAGAATCCGGTGCCGATTGTCGCCATGGGGCACCTGTTCACGGCGGGCGGTCAGACCATGGACGGCGACGGGGTACGGGAACTGTATATCGGCGCCCTGGCCCAGGTCGGGGCGGATATTTTCCCCGGGAGCATCGATTATCTGGCCCTCGGACACCTCCACGTACCCCAGGCGGTGGCCGGTTCTGAATTTATCCGTTATTCCGGCTCGCCCCTCCCCATAGGCTTCGGGGAAGCGGACCAGGGAAAAATGGTCATCCTGGTCGAGTTTGCAGAGAATAAACCCCTGATCACGAATATCCCGACGCCGCGGTTCCAGGAGCTGCAGACCCTGACGGGAGACTGGTCGGCAATTTCCGGGAAAATTGAAGAAATGAAGTCCCGCCAGAGCCGCGCCTGGGTGGAAATCATCTATGAAGGGGAGGAAATCGCGGGGAGTCTGCGGGGGCACTTGGATGAGGCTGTCGCCGGGACGGGCATCGAGATCCTCCGGATCAGGAACAACCGTATCCTGGAACGGGCCCTGAACAGGATGGACGAGGGGGAGACACTTGATGACCTGGATGCGACCGAGGTGTTCCGGCGCTGCCTTGCCGCCCATGAAGTTCCGGAAGATCAGCAGCCGGCCCTCCTGGAAGCCTATCGGGAGGTTGTCGTCTCCCTGCAGGAAGCAGATCCCCGGGCGGAGTAGGAGGTAAGAAGAAATGAAAATTCTCGGCGTCCGGTTCAAGAATCTGAATTCCCTCACCGGGGAATGGCAGGTGGATTTCACCCATCCCGATTATGCATCCGACGGCATTTTCGCCATTACCGGCCCCACCGGATCGGGAAAGACCACCATCCTCGACGCCGTCTGTCTTGGCCTTTACGGACGGACGCCCCGCCTCGACAAGGTCACGAAAAGCAGCAATGAGATCATGTCGCGGCAGGCAGGGGAATGTTTTGCCGAGGTTGACTTCGAGACGCAGAAGGGGCGTTTCCGATGCCACTGGAGCCAGCATCGCGCCCGGAAACGCCACGACGGAGAATTGCAGCCGGCCAGGCATGAAATAGCCGCCGATTCCGGAGTCGTTTTAGAGTCAGGGATCACCCAGGTGGGTGAATTCATCGAGAAGGTCACGGGTATGGACTTCGAACGGTTCACCCGCTCGATGCTCCTCGCCCAGGGGGGATTCGCGGTGTTTCTTCAGGCCGGGTCCGACGCCCGGGCACCGATCCTGGAACAGATCACGGGCACGGAAATCTACAGCCTGATCTCCATGAAGGTTCATGAACGAAGAACGGAAGAACGCACCCGCCTGGACATCCTCAAAAGCGAATTATCGGTCATACAGATTCTTGGCGGTGATGCGGAGCAGGAGCTGCAAAACAATCTGGCGGCAATGCAGCGCAAGGAAGCCGAACTGGGACGGGAGGGGGAAAGCCTCCGCCAGGCGGCAAACTGGATCGAGGGCCTGACCGCCCTGGAGAAGGAACTTGCTGATCTGAATCGGCAGGGGCTGGATTGGGAGCAGCGCCAGGCAGCCTTTGCGCCGGAGGCAAGGAGGCTCGCGAAATCCCGCCAAGCCCTCGCCCTGGAAGGGGATTATCGGTCGGTCTTGAATCTGCGCACGCAGCAGGATGATGAGAAAAAGGAGCTGGACGCCGCCGTGGTCAGATTTTCGGAAAGTGAGCAGGCCGGGACCAACGCCCGGGTCATTAAAAATACCGCCGAGACCCGGTTGGCAGAGGCGCGGAATGAGCAGTCCGCAGCAGCGGAGATCATCAGAAAGACCCGCGAGATCGACACCAGGCTCAGGGAAATGAAGAAGCAGGGAGAGGAAAAGGAAAAGGCTCTTCAGGAAGGGGAAAAACGAGAGCTGGAACATGGCCGCCGACTGGAGAAGGGCGGGGAGGAACTGAAAAAAGCACAGCAGGACCTGGAGGCAGTGCATGAATATCGGCAGGCCCATGCCTCTGACGCCGGCCTGATAGCCAACCTGACAGCCATTCGCCGGGGTTTTGTGTCGCTCCGGGAGATCGCGGCTCGCCATGAAAGTACCTGCAAAGAGATCGCCCTTAAAGCGACAAACAGAGAGGCTATCCATGCGGAGCGCCGGAAGAGCGAGGGCGCTTATGAAAAAACATGCCGGGAATTTGAGGAAAGGCAAAGCACTGTCAATCTTCTCACCGCACAACTTGACGAGATCCTGCAGGGGCGTGAACTCAACCAGTGGCATAACGAACGAAACAATCTGAAAGAACGGGAACTTGCCCTCGTTAAAACCGTCGAGATCGTTACGCGGATGGAGACGATCCATGAATCTATCAGCGGCGTCGCGAAGGAACTGGCAGAGAAAAAGGTCCGACAGGGGATGCTGGCCATAGAGATTAAGGCCGCTATGGATAAAAAGTCCCTGATGGAAGAACGCATCGTGGATCTGGAAGCCCGGGCCGCACTCCAGAACCGCATCCGCAGCCTGGAAGAAGACCGGAAACGACTGATCGATGGCCGGCCCTGTCCTCTATGCGGCGCTACCGAGCATCCATACGCCCAGGGCAACATCCCCGAATTGAACGCTACGGAGACGGAGCTAAAAAAAGCGAAGGCCGAGCTCGGCATGTTGACCAAGAGGCTGAGCGAGGAGGAAGCTGAACAAATCAAGACGGCAGCAGCTATTGAACATGGGGAAAAAGACCAAGCGGAAAAGCTGGCGGCGCTGGCAGGGGATGAAAAACGGTGCGCCGAATCCCTGAGTGATTTGCATCTGCCGGTGGCTGCGGAACAGCGCGTCGAGGTATTGAACGATCAGCTCGCGGGCCTGAAAGAAAACATGGGCAGAATAGCCGCGCTTATCAGCGCTGCCGAGGAAAAAAGCAAAAAAGGGCAGGCGGCGCAAAAAGACATGGAAAAGATCCAGGCAAAACTTGACGCCGCCGGTAAGGCCCGGCAGGAGGCCCAGCATAAGCTTGAAACGGCGGACCGGGAGCAGGAACGGCTGCTTCTGGAGGGCGCCGCCCAGAAAGAGCAGTTAGATCAGGTCCAAGCCGTGGCGCAGCGGGATGTTGAACCATTTGGAATCAAAGAGCTTCCCATCTCCAGTCTCGAAGCAATCCTCGACGGTCTTACCCGGCGCCAGAAAACATGGCAGGATATGGAGGTCCGACAAACCGTCGGGGAAAAAAGAATCCAGGAAATCAAAGGGGAAATAGACAGGGAAATCGCCCTGCTGGAAAGTCTGGAGGGGGAATTGGCGACCAGACGCAAAGACCGCGACGAAGGAGCGGCGGCATATGCAGCACTCCTTTCCTCCCGCCGGGAGATTTTCGGAGACCGGAACCCCGATGTTGAGGAGCAGAAACTGGCCGCTACCGTTGACCATGCGGGTAGATACATGGAGCAGGCAAGTGAGAAAAACGTAAGAATAGAGAAGGAAATCATTGTCCTCAAAGAGAAAATCGGGGGATTGAAAGAAAGAACGGAAAAGCGGGACGTGGAACTGACGGGGGCGGGGGAAAGGCTCGCCGAGAGGATAAGCAGGGCGGGCTTTGCAGATGAGCAGGACTACGTCTTATCCTGCCTACCTGAAGAGGCGCGGGAAAAGCTCGCAGAAAGAGAAAAGTCCCTCATCAGAGAGAAAACCGAACTGGAGGCCCGCCAAAGGGACAAGGCAGCGGCCCTCGCCGCCGCGCGGGAAAAATGCCTGACAGATCAACCCCTCGAAACGCTTCGGGAAAATATCAGCTCCTGTGATGGGAACCTAAAGCAGATCAGACTGGAAATCGGCGGCATAATCAAAACTTTACAGGACAACGAGTCCTTGAAGAAAAAACAGCAGGAACGCCTCCGGCAGCTCGACGCTCAGAAAACGGAATGCCTCCGTTGGGATACGCTGCATCAATTGATCGGCTCGGCGGACGGCAAGAAATTCCGGAATTTCGCCCAGGGGCTGACTTTCGAGATGATGATCTCCCATGCCAATCGCCAGCTCCGGAAGATGACGGACCGTTATCTGCTCCTCAGGGATGTCGTGCAGCCGCTGGAACTGAATGTGATCGACAACTATCAGGCAGGGGAGATCCGCTCCACGAAAAACCTCTCCGGCGGCGAGAGCTTCCTCGTCAGCCTTGCCCTGGCCCTGGGCCTTTCACAGATGGCCAGCCGGAATGTGCGTGTTGATTCCCTTTTTCTCGATGAAGGATTTGGAACCCTTGACGAAGACGCCCTCGAAACGGCTCTGGAAACACTGGCCAGCCTCCGCCGGGACGGAAAGCTCATCGGCGTCATCTCTCATGTCGCCGCCCTTAAGGATCGGATCAGCGCCCAGATACAGGTCATCCCGGAGACGGGGGGCCGCAGCCGCATCGCCGGTCCAGGCTGTCGGAGGATTTCTTAGGTGAACGGTTAAGCCTTGGCCATTTCCGGGGCGTGATAATTCATGACCATGCGTTTCAGGTTGCCCTTGAAGAGGACGTCCATCCGCTGCTCTTCCAGAATCTTTTCCACGAAACCGATCCCGAAGGACGGATGTTTGATCACATCCCCTCTTTGATACCGGCTGGTCATGCGATAATCCACAATGGCGGCATTCTCCCTTAAATCCTGCTGCCTCTGCAGCCAGCGTTGCGTCTCCGCTGCTTCCGCCTGTCTGCTCTCTTCGTCTGCCTTTGTTCCGACTCGACGGGTTCGCTCTTTTGCGATTTCACTGCTTTTCGTCCGGGGTTTCGATCCCCGATACTTGTGCTCAGCCCCACAAGTCTTGCATTTGACATTTGCAATCACACCTCTGACTTCATAAAGAACGATGTGGGCGAGAACCATCCCGCACTTGGTGCAAAGGGCGTCGACATTCTTTCCAACGGATGACATATATTTTTCCTTCCCGAATCTTGGTTTTATGTATACCACACTTTTCGATCCGACAACCATTAATTATCATCCAACAGGAAAAAAGATTCTATTCCCCCGTTGGTGGATCTGATCACGACAAATATGCCCTTTTCAGCTATGCAAAATATTTCAATTAGTGCTAATACGACTCCAAAAAGATATAATTAAATGGGGAGAAAAACAACAAAGAAAGGACAAACATAAATCATGTATGCCGTCATCATGGCGGGAGGCAAGGGCACCCGGTTCTGGCCGCGGAGCAGAAACCGCCTCCCCAAACACCTGCTCGATATTTGCAGCGAAAAAACCATCATTCAGGAAACGGTGGAGAGGATCATCCCCCTGACGCCGCCGGAAAAGATCCTCATTGTCACCGGAGCCAGTCACGCTCGGGAACTGATCGGGCAACTCCCCCAGATCCCGCCGGAGAATATCCTGATCGAACCGGTGGGCCGCAACACCGCCCCCTGCATCGGCCTGGCAGCCCTCGTGGTCCGCAAACGGGCGGGAAATGACGTGATGGCCGTCCTGCCCTCGGATCATCTGATTGCCGATGAGGAGAACTTTCGCCACGTTCTGTCGGCCGCCGCCGACATGGCCGCCCGGGGAGACCACCTGGTGACGATCGGCATCCGGCCTACGGGACCGGAAACGGGCTATGGCTACATCGAGGAGGGGGAACTTGCCGCCAACGAGAGGGGGGAAGACATCTTTACCGTCAAGTCCATTCGGGAAAAACCGGATGTTCAACTGGCTAAAACCTTCCTTGCCAAGGGGGGCTTTTTCTGGAACAGCGGCATGTTCATCTGGCAGGCCGCGACCATTCTCAAGGAAATGGAGTCCTCCCTGCCGGATATTTATGCGGGCCTCCTTGATATCGACAAGGCCCTGGACACACCGGCGGAGGCAAAGGTCATAGTCGATGTCTATGGCAGCTTTCGCTCCATATCCATCGACTATGGCGTCATGGAAAAGGCGAAAAATACCCTCGTCATTCCCGCGGACTTCGGCTGGTCCGACGTGGGGAGCTGGGACGCCCTGTGGGAGGTTTCGGAAAAGGACGTCCAGGGGATCGCCGCCCGGAACCGGGAAGGCCTGGTCAGCGTAAACTCCCGTAACTCATTGGTTTATTCCCCGAAGAAGCTGGTCGCCCTGGTGGATGTCGCGGACCTGATCGTCGTGGAAACGGACGACGCCCTGCTGATCTGTAAACGGGGGGCCTCCCAAGAGGTGAAAAAAGTCGTGGAGATACTGGAAGAAAAAAAGAGGGAGGAATATCTGTAATACCGTTTCTTTCCCCAGCACATAGCGAAAGTTCATTTGTTAATGATTACCCCCGGCGACTATCAAATTGGGTCTTGCCGCCGAAGTAGTGGATATAACGAAGCATCCATTGACAATAGGTCTGCTCCGTGCGATACGTGTAACTGATAAGCTGAGCGGGAGCAAGCTCCCGCTCAGCTTATCGGCGGCGGATGCTTCGCCGCCCGTTCGACGACACCATATCAACAACACCAAAGGAAAGGCGAAAATGAAACAAATTACGTCATACACAACGATGAAAACTGCGATCGGCGCATTGGTCATCTCGACCATGGTATTCGCCCCTTCGCAATACGTACAGGCTTGTTCGCGCGTTCTCTACGAAACTGGCAATGAGACCTATATCACTGGACGTACCATGGACTGGGCGGACGCTTCGGCCAAGACGGCGCTCTGGGTCTTTCCCAGAGGGATGAAGCGCGATGGAGGGGTCGGTTCCAACCCAATCAAGTGGACATCCAAGCACGGTTCAGTCGTCACATCCTTCTATGACGCTGGAACGGCCGATGGAATGAATGAAAAAGGGCTTGTCGCCAACCTGCTTTATCTCAACGAGGCCGATTTCGGTGAGGCGGCCAAGTCAGGCAAAGCAACTCTGTCTGCCGGTGCCTGGGCACAGTATTTCCTCGACAACTACGCAACAGTGCGGGAAGCGGTTGTCGCCATGGCCAATCCCGCATTTGCCATCATTGCCCCCCCACTGCCCAATGGGAAAGCAGCAGGCCTGCATCTTTCACTCTCTGATGCGACAGGTGACTCCGCGATCCTTGAATACATCAAAGGTAAACTTGTCATTCATCACAGTTCGCAGTTCAAGGTGATGACCAACTCACCCACTTTCGAACAGCAACTCGCACTGAATGCCTACTGGGAACAGTTAGGGGGAAACAATTTTCTTCCCGGTACGATCAGTGCCGCAGATCGTTTTGTTCGCGTGACCTACAATCTCAAGGCTTCGCCGAAGTACAAAGATTCCGATCTGGCGCTCGCCTCGGTATTTTCGCAGATGCGCGCAATTAGCGTTCCGCTCGGCATGGCGGATCCGAACCGCCCAAACATCGCGATGACGCTCTGGCGGACCGTGGCCGACCAAAAGGCGAAGGTCTACTACTTCGAATCGGTTATCTTCCCCGCAGTTTCGTGGGTCGATATGAACAAGGTTGATCTTGCTGAAGGTGCCGCACCAAAGGTCATCCGCATTGAGCGAGGCCAAACCCTTGCGGGTGACCTTTCTGCCGCGTTCAGGCCATCTGAGCCGTTCAAGTGGCTTGGGGCGCAATGATCGGGCACGTTGAATGTGGCATGGCAACACGCGGTTTGTTGCCCCCCCGCGGCGGAAGAAGCCGTCGAATCGGGTAGCCGGGGGTAGTTAACCCCCAGCCCCCACACCACCCGGCATGCGGGTCCGCACCGGGTGGTTCACTGAGATTACCGGGCCTTAGCCGGGTAGTGAATGTGAACCCACAGTTCTTTGACAGATAGAAGCCCTTGATCCTTGAGCCATTTGTTGGTCATGCCCGTTTGCGTTGCCAACGTCCGGGATAAGTGCCATGGCCCTTTACGGCTGATGGCCACTGAGATGACTGCATGAAGCGACGTTCCCAATTTGCGAAGCTCCCGCACTTTGGTTCTTGCCCAGCGCCACTGTTTGAAGTAGCACATGCGCAGACGCCTTCTCAGCCAGTGGTCTATTTATGAACATTAAGCTTCGCTTTCGGGAATCGGTTTGTAATATTCCGATATTATGAACACTAAGCTACGCTTTCCGAAATAGTTCATCCAGCCCCGCAGATATTCGGCAAGCTCGTGTATTCTGATCACATTTGGCATCTTCTAATCAAAAATCTTCGTTATGACACCGCAGCTTTCGATACTGTTATACGCTTGAATGAAATTGTTGATCCCAACGGCAATTTGATGCAATCGAGGGATAGAAATTTTCTTAAATGGGCTGGTAAAAAAACAGCATATTCAGCCACTATTTTACCAAGAGATGAGTGCAACTTTGACCTTTTTGCTTTAGACCAGGTAAACAATTCATTGCTGAGGCTCCATAGCGAGGAAGATAATCCTCCAAGACAACCTGTAATAACTGCTTCTGGGAATTATGTTTTGCATTATCAACCCTTTTCAAAAGGATTTCCGTTGTTAGAGTTTAACGTTCAATTAATATTAACAGGCAATTGCAGTACAGCACAAGTTTCTATCGTCCGAATTAAATGCAGGAAGAAAATCCTAACATCAGCATTCACAAGGACGCTCATAAACTCGCCCCAGTGATGCTGGGTGTTAGGCGATATAAAAGGAAAATTTATATGAGCACGGTGATCACAAAAAAAATTCAAGAGATGGTTGATCTAGAAACCAAAGGTTGGGATACGAAGAATCCAGACCTCTTCCTATCTATGATCCACCCAGATATGGTTTGGCCGTGGCCTCCAACATCCGACGCTCACGATCCCATTGGCTGGGTTTTTGTGATGGGGAGATTTGATAGGGAGCGATGGCGTAAGAACTGGCAGGACCTCTTTGATACTCATGATCTAGTCCATAATCGTCGCGATACCGTGAAGATCGAAATCTCTAATGAACAAGATGCAGCATTCGCCGTGGTTGATATCGATACCCTTTGGCGGCATAAAGCCACCAAGGAGGATTCTCATTGGAAGGGCCGCGTCTGTAAGATATACACAAAGCTATCGGCGGGTGAATGGAAATTTTATTACCAAACAGGGGCTCTCAATTTCCCACCTCAAAAAGGCGTCTAACCACAGCTTGCAGGCGGACACGGATTGCCGCCGGCGCGGCTTATGCTGAACATTGGGTGGTGGAGGGATTACCCATGCGGTTTGTCTTGTTTATCCTCACGGTGTGCCTGATGACACTCGGCGCTACTGCGTACGCTCAGGACGATGCGATTCCCCTCGGTTCTGGAGATCATATACGTACGCTCATTGTCGATGGCCTGAAGCGGCACTATCTTGTCCACATCCCGGCCAAGTACGATCCAAAACAGGCGACACCAGTGGTCATTGCTTTTCACGGAGGCGGTGCGAATGCCGACCACATGGTGAAGTTCAGCGGCCTCGACAAGAAGTCGGACACTGCCGGTTTCATTGTTGTCTATCCCTACGGAACCGGACGGCTCAGCAAAATCCTGACCTTCAACGGCATGAACTGTTGTGGCTATGCCATGCGCAATAAGATCGACGATGTGGAATTCACACGCAAGATTCTGGATGACCTAGCCAAGTTGGTGAATATTAAACCCAAGAGGGTGTTCGCCACAGGCATGTCGAACGGCGCGATCATGGCGCACCGCCTTGGCTCGGAACTGTCCGATCGCATCGCCGCTATCGCCCCGGTCGCAGGAACGATGGGAACCGAATCCATTGTCTCAAAGCGAGCCGTTTCGGTGATCCACTTTCACGGAACCGCCGATGAAAGTCTCCCGTTCAAAGGTGGCCGCGGCAAGGGACTTTCTGACACCGACTTCTATTCCGTCGAACACTCGGTTCATGCCTGGGTGAAGGCAAACGGCTGCAAAGAAGATCCCCTCGTCGAGAAGTTCCCCGATACGGCGAAGGACGGGACGACGATCATTCGCAAAACGTACGGCGGCTGCAAGGACGGGGCCGAAGTCGTGTTGGTTGAGATAGAGGGTGGCGGACATACGTGGCCGGGACAGAAGCCACCTATCAAGGCTTTAGGCAAATCCACCGATAATATTTCGGCCAATGACCTGATGTGGGACTTTTTTCTGAAACATCCGATGGAGTGAGTCGTTTACTCAACATGCATGAACCGGATCGGCCATAAAGCTGGTCTCCCGGTTATGCTGGCGTTAGGTCGTTTGAAACATGCTACTAACTCACCGCCCCGTTGACGAAAAAGACATTCAAGTCATTTGCAGTTTTCCGCAAAGCGAAGACGAGTTGTTCTTTTTGTTTCCGAAGGCAACATTCCCGTTGCCTCCGTCGCAGTTGCAGGATGCAATCGCGCAACGTTCAAACTCAACGGTAGTGGAGCTTAGCGGTAAAGTTGTCGCCTTCGCGAACTTTTATCGCTGGGAAGCTGGTGGGTGTTGTTCCATCGGGAACATCATCGTTTCCCCGGAGGCTCGGGGGCGCGGCGTTGGGCACTATCTCATCGAACAGATGATTGGCCTTGCCTTCTCGAATCATCAGGCCACAGAGGTAACAATATCGTGTTTCAGTCAAAACGTTGCCGGGCTTCTGCTTTACCCAAAGCTGGGCTTTCAGCCATACGCCATCGAGGAACGGCAAGACAAGAAAGGAAATCGAGTTGCGCTTATTCATATGCGTTTTTCGCGAAATGCAACCTAACCCGGCGCTCAACCTCGCTCCTTTCAGTCGCTAGACGCTGCGCGATAAACCCGCGTAGCGCCGTTTAGCTCTACGTTAGGCAGAAGCATATGACAAATTCGAGCAAGGGAAAATGAGTCTACAAATGGAAAAGGATAGTCCACAATGCGTAAAATGTACCATTCTTCGATGTCGTTCTAAAGAAAAGGGCAAAAAAGTGCCAGTCTTCTGTCCTACCGAAAAGTATCCTGGCTTAGTCAAGGAAACAGTAGAAAAGTTTATGCTGCCCGAAAACCAGGCTATAAATAAGGGCTGGATTGGTTATATGGATAAAGTCATGGATCCGGAAAAACCGAGAGAAAAGCTGTCCTGGACAAGGGTTGATGAAATCATGGAGTACGCTAAGGTACGCGGAATGACAAGGCTGGGCATCGCAACGTGTGGGGAATTGATGCCTGAATCGAAACTTTTATCTGACATTCTTGAGAGTAATGGGTTCGATGTTGTCTCTGTAATATGCCTCTGTGGTGAAACAAATCCGCAGGATGTGGGCATGCCGGGGAATAAGATCTGCAACCCGATAATGCAGGCAGAAGTACTCAACCGCGAGAAAACAGAGTTGAACATGATGGTAGGGCTTTGCCTTGGACATGACATACTGTTCCTGCGCTATTGTAAAGCAGAGACAACTCCTCTCGTGGTCAAAGATCGTGCTCTTGGGCATAATCCTGTAGCAGCGTTGTACCTCAGCCAGAACCCTTTATATAAGGACAGATTCATCAGAAAAGGAGTTTAAAATGATCATAAGGAATGAAACAATTTCAGATATTGAAGCGATATCCAAAGTTACCATAGCTGCCTTTCAGAATCTTCAAGTTAGCAATCACACAGAGCAATTCATAATAAATGCATTACGGAATGCCAATGCGCTGACTATTTCGCTGGTTGCGGAGATTGAGGGACAGGTGGTAGGCCACATTGCTTTTTCGCCAGTAGCAATATCTGACGGTGCAATAGGCTGGTACGGCCTCGGCCCGGTTTCTGTATTGCCGGAGTATCAAAAAAAAGGAATTGGAAAATCCCTTATCGGTGAAGGGTTGTCCTTACTTAAAAAGTTGGGAGGCCAAGGTTGTGTTCTTGTGGGTCACCCAAACTACTATAAGCGGTTTGGGTTCCAGAATTTCCCGGAACTGGTTTACGAGGGAGTTCCTCAAGAAGTTTTCTTTGCCTTGCCGTTTACCGAAAAGGTTCCAAAAGGCATTGTTGTGTTTCATGAAGGGTTCTTGGCAAAGGGCTAACGTGACATGGTACCGCTGGAATCGGGGGAAGTAATGTAAAGGGGCAACCCCTGCGGCTGCTGAGCACTTTTCCCCGAGGAAGCGCCCTGCTGAGAAGGCGCACCCGGGTTGACATAAACCGGTTTCCCCTTGACGGTAAAACGCCCGCTTTCGAGGGCCTTGACGATTTTTGCCGCCGTGGTTTTTCTGTCGTCAAAGATGATGACGACAACCCCTTCCTTAGGCATCTCGAATTTGCTGACACCTTCCGTACTTCTCAGGATGGACCCCATCCTGGCCCGATCCCCTCAGGAGTTGCAGCCGGGAACGTTTAATTGAACCGCCTTGGTATCGGCCCAGGCAAGCTGTCCGCTCCCTATCAGGATAACCAGACACAGGGCGAGAATAAAATTCTTCATAATGATTCCTCAGACTCCCTTTTTTAGAAATGCTTCCTGACCCCCACAAAAAGTTGAGATTTGTCTTCCTTCGGTGTTACGACAGGGGCCCGGACGACGTCTGGACCCCGGCTTTCGCCGGGGCGACGGTAGACGAATTTTTCTGTCCTACTTCGCCCCATATTTTCAATTTGTCAAGAGGCAAAGAAGCTGTTACATAGTTGCGGTTTCATGAAAGGAAACACTATGGGTTTGATTCTTAGCCATCCCCTGATCCTTGCCTCCGCCTCTCCCCGCCGGGAGGAACTACTGCGCCTGTTGGGGCTGGATTTCCAGGTTATCCCCAGTCGGGCGGACGAGACATTTTTCATCAACGAAAAACCTGCCGAACACGTCCTGAGGCTTGCGGAAAACAAGGCCTACACCATCGCGCAAGCCCATCCTCAGGCCTGGGTCCTGGGGGCTGACACCATTGTCGTCATAGACGGCGAGGTCTTGGGCAAGCCGGACGATTCCTCCGCAGCAGGGCGGATGCTTGAAAAACTAAGCGGCCGGACCCACGAGGTATTTACAGGATTTGCCCTTTTGCGCCTGTCCGGGCATGTCGCCATCAAGGAAGAGGTCCGGGCCGCCGTCACCTTTCGTAATATTTCCGAGGATGAAAAATTGTGGTATATACAGTCCCCGGAGCCCTATGACAAGGCCGGGGCCTATGCCGTTCAGGGCCTGGGGGCCTTTTTCATCAAGAAGATTCAAGGCTCCTACACCAATGTCATGGGATTGCCCCTCTGTGAGGTCGTGGATACGTTGAAAAAGGCCGGAGCGCTGAGGTTCGATATATGATGGAACATGCTATTAGACAGAACGTGGAGAACATCCGGCAGCGGATCGCGGCGGCCGCCGCCAGATCGGGACGCCGGGCCGCCGATGTCCGCCTCATGGCGGTAACCAAGACCGTGGACGACCAGCGGATACTTGCCGCCATCGCCGCCGGCGTGGATATCATCGGGGAGAATTACGTCCAGGAGGCGAAACGGAAGATCGAACTCATGGGACGGCCCCAGGAATGGCATCTCATCGGTCATCTACAGACCAACAAGGCCAAATACGCCGTCAAGCTTTTCGACATGATCCATTCGGTGGACCGGATGGACGTAGCCCTGGAACTGAACGGGCGGGCGGCCAAAGAAGGTCGGCTGATCAAGATCCTCGTCGAGGTGAATATCAGCGGGGAAGCGACAAAGCGAGGTATCGACGGGGAGGAGGCGTCAGGACTGGTAAAGGAGGTCTCCCATCTCGAACACCTCTCCATTCAGGGACTCATGACCATGGCGCCATGGTTTGACGATCCCGAAGAGGCGCGTCCCTGTTTCGCCGCCCTGAGATCGCTGCGGGATCGGATTGCGGAAGCAGGCATTCCCGGGGTGACCATGGGGGAACTTTCCATGGGCATGTCGGGGGATTTCGAAATTGCCGTTGAGGAGGGAGCGACCATCATCAGGATCGGCCGGTCCCTTTTCGGAGAACGACCGGTCAAGGAGGGAACGCCAACATGAACAACGTTTATCTGCTTGTATTTGTCTATGTTTTTCTTACCCTGATTTTTCTGTTCATCGCCAAGAAAATCGCCGACAGACTCACCCGTTTTGACGACGATCTGGCCATTCAACAGGAAGGCAATATCGCCGTCGCCCTGCGGCGTTTCGGTCTGTTTCTGGGCCTGGGCGTGGCGATGACGGGGGTCATGGGCGGAGGGCTGTCCAGGCTCGACATGATGACCTTCATCATCGATGGAGGTATCGCCATCGTGCTCTTTTTCTGTGCCCATTACGTCAACGAGTATCTTCTCGTCCCGGGCATCAGCAATAATGATCTGATCAAGGAGGGCAATGTCCCCACCGGTCTGGTAGAGGCGGGAAGTTTCCTGGCCACGGGGATTCTCCTCAACGGCGCCTTCGCCGGCGAAGAAGGTCCGCTCCTGTCAGCGGTGATCTTTTTCCTGCTGGGTCAATCCTTTCTGGTCATCGCCGTGAAAATCCATCAAAGAGTTTACCGCTTCAATGTCGCCACGTGCCTAAAGGAGCGGAACGTGAGCGCCGGAGTTACCGTCGCCGGGCTCCTTGTCTCCTACAGCTTCATCCTCAGGGCAACGATTGCCGGCAGCTTCACCGGCTGGGCGGAGAGCTTGGGATATTTTTTTGCCAGCGCCCTGACCGGTATTGTCGGGCTTTTTATCTTCGAGCGGCTGGCCGGTTTCGTCTTTCTCGGCAAGATCCGGATCACCGATGAAATCACCCGGTCGAACACAGCCGCCGCCATTCTCGTTCAGGGGATCACCATCACCCTCGCCCTGATCATCAGCCGTCTGATCTGAGAGGTCAGCCATGGAAAAACCAAAGGTCAGCAAAAAAATCCTGGTCGGCGGCGTTTTCTTCCTCGCCCAGACACTCCTGGCCGGTTGCGATTCGGGACCGGAACCCAAGGCCCTCAAGAATCCCGGCGCCCATGCGGAATGGGAAATTGAAAACGATATGGCCGATAAACCGGCCGGGGTCATGACGGAAGTGGAGGAAGTCGCCCCCAACAGTTTCCGGATCGTCAACGAATATCCCAGCCGGACCACGGGCGTCGTCGTCAACCGGATGAACGGTCTGCGGGAGACAATCCCGGCGGATACTCTCGAAACGGTCATGGGCCCGCCGGGACAGCAACCGGGAGGCTTCGGTCTGGGACCCGTTTTAGCCTCCGGGCTCGCGGGTTACATGATGGGGCGGAACACCTCGCTGAACCCCGCCGTTTACAGGAATTCCGATCTCTATGCCCAAAGCCTGGCCAACCGGGAGCTCGTTGAGCGGCGCATCAGGGAAGAAGAGCAAAAACGCCCCGGATGGAGCGGACGAAGCTATTATTACGGCTATGGCCGGCGTTATGACGGACGGGATCATACCCTCCGCAGCCCTGACGGTTCGGTGAAGACGGCCAGTGCTCGCTCCGGATTCTTCTCCCATTTCACAAGCGGTACGCGCAACTTCTCCGGCTGAAGATGAAACATTTATGAAATTGGTCCCCGTTCAGCCCATCCCGGAGAGCGTTTACAAAAAAGTAGGCTTCTACTGGTACGAGACTCCCGAATCGCCGCCCTATATCGCCGATGAACTCATCGTCATCAGCCCGGAGGAGGGCGACGCCTATTACCGCGCCGCCGGCGAACTATACGACCTTTTCATCGCGGCGGGACAACACGTCATCGATCATCGCCTCTATGAGGAGCTCGATATTCCGCCGACCCTGATCCCGTTGATTGAGGAGACCTGGAATGACGATGCCCATTTTCATCTGATCGGACGTTTTGATCTGGCCGGCGGCCTCGACGGACAACCGATCAAACTTATCGAATTCAACGCCGACACGCCATCGCTGATCTTTGAGGTCGCCCTTATTCAGTGGCTCCTCCTCAGACACAATAATCTTGATGAGGAGCGGCAATATAACCGCCTCTACGAAACCCTGAAAGAATCATTCACCAGGATCAGGAAGTACCATACCCCTGCCGGGGAGGACGACAGCCCCATTCCCTGCGCCCTGTTTTCCTGCTTCAACCTGGGCAGGGAGGACGAAAACACCACCCGGCTCCTGGAGGAGATTGCTTACGAGTCGGGGTTTATCACCTCTTTCGAGTATATCGAGGATGTAACTTTCTCCGGCGAAAAAGGCATCGGCAACAGCGAGGGCGAAGTCTGCGACTACTGGTTCAAACTGGTTCCCTACGAACTCATGGTTTCGGAAGAACCGGAACTTGTCAAAATGCTGACCGCCATTGTCGGGAATCGAAAAACAGTCCTCCTCAATCCACCCTACACCCTGCTGTTCCAGTCGAAAGGCCTGCTGAAGATCCTCTGGGATCTCTTCCCCCGCCATCCCCTGCTTCTGGAGACAACCAGGGAACCGCTGCCGGGAAAATCGTGGGTGGAAAAGAAAACCTTTGGCAGAGAAGGGGCCAACATCCGGATTCTCGGTCCGATCGGAGAGTTGCTGGCAAGCACGCCGGGGGAATACCAGAATTTTCAGGCTATTTATCAGGAATTCACGGAGCTCCCCCGGGACAGCGCCGGGAAAAGCTACCAGGCAGGCGTCTTTTTCTCCTATGAACCATGTGGCCTCGGCTTTCGCCGGGAAAGTGGCATTATTCAGAATTTTTCACAGTTTATCGGACATTTCGTCGGTTGACATTTTCGCGGCAATCATGATAGGGCAACCCCCTGAAAAAAGGAAGACATCCCGGCGGGAATTTGGAGGTTACCATGTTTTTAAAACAGATACAGGTCGGTCAGATGGCTGTTTTCGCCTATCTGATCGGAGATGAGGAAACCGGAGAGGCCTTTGTGATTGATCCGGCGGCTGAAACATCCATGCTCGTTTCCCTGGCGGAAAAAAACAATTTGAAAATCAAATATATTGTCAATACCCACGGGCATGTGGATCACATATCCGGCAACCAGGACATGAAGGAGCGCACGGGGGCCAAAATCATTATTCATGAGGCGGACGCCGAAATGCTCGTCTCCACCCCCGCCATGTATCTCCGCATGTTCGGCGCCAAGCCGTCCCCTCCTGCCGACATCACCGTCAAGGAAGGAGATGCGCTTACCCTGGGAAAGATCTCGCTGCAGGTCCTGGACACCCCCGGACATTCCCCGGGCAGCATGTGCCTGTACGGTGACGGTCTGATTTTCACCGGCGACACCCTTTTTGTGGGGGCCGTGGGCAGGACCGATCTACCTGGAGGATCATGGGACGTCATGGCCAGGTCCCTCAAGGAAAAACTGGCCGTCCTTCCCGATGAAACGAAGGTTTTGCCGGGACACAATTACGGCGCCGCCCCTACCTCAACGATCGGATATGAGAAGCTGCATAACCCGTATCTCAAATTTTGATATGTTCGCAAAAAGTCGAAAATACACCAGAAACGTCATACCGGTAAAAGCCGGTATCCAAAAATATCAAATGGTTACAAAAGCACTGGACCCCGGCTTTCGCCGGGGTGACCACTTTTGCGAGTTCGTCAAATTTTGATGTTTTGTTTTGCATACTTGCTGCAACACCAATAAGATTGAAGACAGTAAGGAGTTTATAATATGAACGCTCCGCTTATCTCCACATCCATGCCCAGCCTTTCCTTGATTGGCCGGGGAAAGGTCCGGGATATCTATGCCCTGGATTCCCAGTTGCTGATTGTGGCAACCGACAGGATTTCCGCATTTGACGTGATCATGCCCAACCCTATCCCGGGCAAAGGCCGGATTCTCACCCGGATGTCCGCCTTCTGGTTCCGGAAGATGGAGGATATAATCGGCAACCATATAATATCCATCAATCCCGATGATTACCCCGAGGCGTGCCGGCCCTATCGGGATATCCTGACCGGGCGCAGTATGCTGGTGAAAAAGGCGCAACCCCTGCCCGTGGAATGTATCGTCCGGGGATACCTGAGCGGTTCGGGCTGGAAGGATTACCTGAATGATGGCGCTGTGTCAGGAATTCGCCTGCCCACAGGATTGAAGGAATCTTCCCGCCTGCCTGAGCCCATCTTCACCCCCTCGACAAAGGCCCCGGAGGGGGAACACGATATGGCCATCACCAAGGCAGAGACGGAAAACCTGATCGGCAGGGAATTAACGGCAAAGATCATCACAACCAGTATTGCCGTTTATAACCGGGCCACCGCTCTGGCCCTGACCCGGGGCATCATTATCGCCGACACTAAAATGGAATTCGGCATTTTTGACGGAGACCTGATCATCATCGATGAACTGCTCACCCCGGACTCATCCCGGTTCTGGCCCCAGGACGCCTACGAGGAGGGAAGAGGACAGAGCAGTTTTGACAAGCAATTCCTCCGGGACTATCTCCTCTCCCTCGCGTGGGATCAGCGCCCCCCGGCCCCCAACCTTCCTGATGATATAATCACTAAAACCGCGGAAAAATATGAGGAAGCACTACGAAGGTTAACCGCTTGAGATGTACTCATGAACCTTGACATAACCGCCCATCGTTATTAAATTAGCGCCGTTTTTACCGCAACCGGAACACCCGGAAGCTAAGACAAAGACCAGAAAAGAGATTGAAACAAGTCCATGACGAAACGCGATTATTATGAAATTTTAGAAGTATCCCGCACGGCCACCGAAGAGGATATCAAGAAAAGTTACCGCCGCATGGCGATGCAGCACCATCCGGACCGAAATCCGGGGGACCGGGAAGCGGAGGACAAGTTCAAGGAAGCCGCCGAGGCCTATGAAGTCCTCAGCGACCAGCAAAAAAGGGAAATCTACAATCAATATGGCCACGAGGGATTGAGCAGTTCTGGTTTCCAGGGCTTTTCCGGTGGCGATATTTTTGCGAGTTTTGGCGATATCTTCGGCGATATCTTCGGATTCAGCAACGGGCGCTCCCGGTCGCGAAGTTCTGCCCGGGCGGGGGCTGATTTGCGCTATGACATGCAAATCTCTTTCATGGAAGCCGCCTTTGGCCTCTCCAGGGATATTGATATCGACAAATATCAAAGATGTCATGAATGCGGCGGGACCGGATCGGCGCCGGGAACCGCACCGGAGGTATGTTCGCGGTGTGGCGGTCGTGGTCAGGTCACCCAGTCCAGCGGCTTCTTCAGCATCAGCACCACCTGCCCCAGTTGTCGCGGAGTGGGCCAGACCATCTCCCACCCCTGCAAAAGCTGCCGGGGCGCCGGCCGAGAAAAGGTTGCCAAAATCGTCCAGATCAAGATTCCTGCCGGCGTCGAGACGGGCTCCCGCCTCCGGTTGCGTGGGGAAGGGGAACAAGGGGAACATGGCGGTCCCAGCGGGGATCTTTACGTCTTCATCCACGTTGAAGAACATGAATTCTTCCAGCGCTCCGATGACGACATTATCTGCCGGATTCCAATTTCATTTGTCCAGGCGACCCTGGGAGACAATATCGAGGTGCCGACCCTGGTAGGAACGGAAAAACTGAAAATTCCCCGGGGCACCCAGAACGGCAAGATCTTCCGTCTGAAGGGAAAGGGCATTGCCCATCTGCGCGGATTCGGCCGGGGCGATCAGGTCATCGAAACCGTCGTGACTATTCCGACCAATCTCAACCGGCGACAGGAAGAACTCCTCAAGGAATTCTCCCGCCTCAGCGGCGGATAATTCCACCAACTGTCCCTTTACAGACAGGCGCGAATAAGGTAAGGGGGGGTTGTCATCATCACTATCTTTATGAGGGAGGAATGGTACATGCAAAAAAGGATTCGCCGCTCAGTATTACTACTCGTGGTTGGCCTCTTTATCCTGACCGGTTGCGCCGCCGTGCTTGTCGGCGGGGCCGTTGTGGGAGCCGGCACGGGAACGTACATGTTCATCAACGGGGAATTGAAGACCGATTATAATTACAATTTTGACAAGGTCTGGTCGGCCGTAGAAAAAACCGTGGCCTCTATGCGGGGAACGGAGGTCGCTCCAGCAAAAGGCATCGGCACTGGTCATATCGATGTGGTGATCAACGGCGAAAAGGTCCGTATTTCCGTTGCCTTCAAAGAAAAAGACATTACCACGGTCGCCGTCAGGGTGGGGATGGTTGGCGATGAAACGGCATCCCGGATGATTCATGCCAATATCGCCGATAATCTGGCCAAGAAATAGCAAGGCCGGGAAATGGCTTATCGTCTCCTGACTTCCCTGTTCTGCCTGCTTGTGCTGGTATGGACCCCTCCCCTCGTCCATGGACAGCAGATCCCTGTGCATCAATGGCCGGACAGGCTGACCCTTTGCGGAGAGCGGGTCCCCCTCGAGCGTCAGGACGTCTGGGAGATGATGGACCAGGCCTTTGTTTCGTCGGTGTATAATCAGCCGCGGGTGATTCTCTGGATCAAACGAGCCCACCGCTATTTCCCCTATCTTGAGAAACGTCTCCGGGAACGAAAACTGCCGGACGACCTCAAATATGTTGTCGTCGTGGAAAGCGCCCTGAAGACCTATGCCACATCGAGCGCCAAGGCCGTCGGCCCCTGGCAGTTCATTGATGGGACGGGGAAGAGGTACGGTCTCCGCAGCGACCGCTGGATCGATGAGCGGTACAATTTCGAGCGGGCAACGGAGGCGGCCCTGAACTACCTGACCGACCTTAACAAGGAATTCAAAAGCTGGGGTCTGGCCATCGCCGCCTATAACTGCGGAGAAAACAGGATGGCCAGGGATTTGAAGGCCCAAGGGGTCAGCAATTTTTATGACGCCGACCTGCCTCTGGAGACGGAGGCATATATCTTCAGCATCCTGGCGGCAAAATCAATCCTGTCAAATCCCGCCGCTTACGGCTATTCCATCCCGGCCGCCAAAAGGTATCCACCCCTGGAATATGACGAGATCGACCTCTCTGTGAGCCATGAGATGCCCATAACAGCCATCGCCCACGCCTGCGATACAACCTACAAGATCATCAAGGAAATGAATCCGGAAATACGCCAGAACGCCCTTCCTTCAGGACATTTCAAGTTACGCATCCCCAAGGGAAAGGCCCAGGGATTCAATGCCCGCCTGACAAAAGAGCTGTCCCGGTAACAAACCCGTCAACATTCCTGTGGATAACCCTGTGGATTTCGTGTAAGGGGACGGCATGAATACACAGAGGGGTCCAAAGACGAAAAAAAGGCCCTTGACGGGCTCCGCACAGCGCTTCCGACACATTTTTGAACATTCCCCCGCCATGGTCTATCTGAGCGACACCGCCGGCTTCATCCTGGACATGAATGAAGCCGGCGTCACCATGCTGGGCTACGGCTCTCCCGAAGAGGTCCTGGGTCTCGAGGCTGCACACCACCTCTATGCCGAGCCAGGGGACCGCCTGCGGTTTCTGAAGACCATCGAACAGACGGGGTCCGTCCAGGATTTTGAAACCCGGTTCCGCCGCTGCGACGGAACCATCCTCGATGTGAGGATTACCGCCACGACGCGACGGAACGGGAAGGGGCGCGTCGAAGGATACGAGGGGTTTGTCCTCGACGTTACGGACAGGAAAAGAGCGGAGCAGGCACTCCAGGAGTCCGAGGAAAAATACCGCATCGTGGTTGAAAACTCCCTTTCGGCCATCTTCATCCATCAGCAGGGCGTTTTCCGCTTCGTCAACCACCGTTTTGCCGAAATGCTTGGGTATGACACAACTGAGGAGGTCATCGGCAGGCACTTCTGGGAATTCGTTCACCCCGACGACCGGTCCCTCGTGAAGGAAAGGGGCCTCAACCGGGAGAAGAGTCAGGTCTTCCCGCTACAATATACCCTGCGGGCCATAAAAAAAGACGGATCCACGATCTGGGTGGATTTGCGGGCCACACATGCCACCTACCTCGGCCAGTCGGCGGTGGTGGGAAACTGTATCGACATCACCCAGAGCAAGGCATCCGAAGAGGAGATCCATCATCTCTCCCGGCGTCTCATCGAGGTAAGTGAAGAAGAGAAAAAAGGGCTTGCCGCTGATCTTCACGACGAGTTCGGCCAAGCCCTGACCTCCCTGCATTTCGACCTGGAAGCCCTGCAATCGTCCATTACAGACGGATTTACAGAACAGAAGCAGCGTTGCAGCGGTCTTCTCCAGAGAGTTGAAATGCTTGCGGACAGCGTCAGGAAAACCACCTCCTACCTCCGTCCTGACCTCCTGGATCATCTGGGACTGGTTCCCACCCTGGAGTGGTTTATCCATGAGTTCAATGTGCGCTGGCCGGACATCCGGCTGGAATTTCAGTCCCTTGGCCTGAAGAAGCGACTGAGCCAGCAGATAGAAATCGTTCTCTACCGGATCTTTCAGGAGTGCCTGACCAACATCTCCAAGCACGCCAAGGCGACCCAGGTCGAGATAATGCTGACCTACAGCCATCCCCGGGTTATCTTCACGATCAGGGATAACGGCGTCGGATATGAAACTTCGCCTCACCCATCATCGCCCGTCGGCCCGGTCCGCGGTATCGGCCTCCCGAGCATGAGAGAGCGGGTTGCTTCCTGCGGGGGCACGATTGATATCGCCTCCATTCCCGGGAAGGGAACCACGATCAGGGCCAGCATCCCGGTCCTGTAAGAGGGTCACATGAAAAAGATCAGAGTCCTCATCGCCGACGACCATGCCATTGTCCGGGATGGCTTACAACAGCTTCTCAAGAGCCAGCCTGACATGGAACCGGCAGGCGAAGCCGAGGACGGCCAACAGGCCCTGGAGCGGGCTAAAACGCTACGTCCGGACGTCATCCTTCTGGACATCGCCATGCCCCGGCTGAGCGGCATCGAAGTTATCGGTCTCATCAGGGAGGCTGTGCCCACCTCACAGGTCGTGGTCCTGTCCATGCACGCCAAGGAAACCTATGTGCAGCAGGCGCTGGCGGCGGGGGCGCTGGGTTATGTCCTCAAAGCCTCTCCCAGCCTGGATATCCTCGATGCGATCCGGGCTGCCTACCGGGGCGAATATTTCCTCAGCTCCCGGCTACAGGCGGAAGTGATCGGAAAGTATCTCCAGGTGCAGCGAAGCGTTCCCTCCGTGCGCAGCTACGATCTCCTCAGCGAGCGGGAGCAGCAGGTTTTTCGTCTGGTGGCCCAGGGACACTCCACCAGCCAGATTGCCAATATCCTCTGTGTCAGCCCGAAGACGGTAGAAAAACACCGCACCAGCCTGATGAACAAACTGGATGTCCATGACCGTCTGGATCTGCTGAAATACGCCATTAAGATCGGCATCGTCGATCCCGACCTCTGGGAAGATTAAGAGCTTGTCCATAAATAAAGAAGTAGGGTTCCCACCTTAACGAATGGGGTCCGCCCCCCATTGCTTACTTTTCGTGACATATCCTAAGGTTCACACTAGGCAGAGAAAAGATTCTGCCTAAATCCAACAGATTGAAGGAGGATATGAAATGGATTGGAGTATTGTAGGAATTATTATTTCTTTGGCGATGATCATCGTGATGGCCCTCCGGGGATGGCACATCATTGTGATCGCACCTCTGGCTGCTGTTGTGGTCGCGCTGTTTTCCAGCATGGCCCCTCTTCCCATGCTGACGGGACCCTATATGAAGGGGTTCGTCAGTTTTGCGGGGAAGTTTTATCTGCTCTTCCTGGCAGGTTCAATCTTCGGCAAGTTTATGGAGGACAGTGGCGCCGCCCGGGCCATGGGCGAAGGCATTCTGAAGCTTACCGGTCGCAATAGCCCCATGAGTGTCATCATGGCCGCCGGTTTGATCGGCATCGTTCTGACCTACGGGGGCGTGAGTCTGTTCGTGGTTGTTTTCGCGCTAATTCCCATTGCCCGTCCCATGTGGAAGGAACTGGATATCCCCTGGCACCTGTTTGCGATTTCCTTCGCTTTGGGCATTGGGTCTATCACCATGACGATGATGCCGGGTTCTCCCCAGATCCTGAACATCATGCCAACGAAATACATGGCTTCTACACCGATGGCCGCCCCTGTCCTCGGCATCGTGGGCTCGATTGTCGTCCTTATCTTCACCTATTTTTATACGAAGTACGCGATAAAGAAATGCAAGGAACGTGGCGAGGGATATGTCGCACCGACGGGGGTTGGCATCATCGGCGGGGATGCGACATCGGCAAAGATGGAAAAACTCCCCAATGTGTGGCTCAGCCTCATTCCCATGGTGGTGGTCATCGTCATGTTAAACTTTTTCAAGCTCGATGCCGTCTTGGCGCTGTCTGGCGGGACGGCCGTCTGTCTGCTGTTTTTCTGGAAGAATTTTAGCAACATCCTGGACTCCCTCAATAAGGGCGCCGTTAATACCGTTATCCCGATTGTCAACACCTGTGCCGATGTGGGCTACGGTATGGCCGTTGCAGCAACCGCCGGTTTCAAAGTAGTTTCCGCCTGGCTGTTAACGCTGCCGATGAATCCCATTGTTTCTCTGTCTATCGCCACAAACGTCATGGCCGCCATTACCGGTTCGGCTTCCGGTGGTTTGGGAATCGTTCTGGAGACGTTATCGAAACAGTACTTGGCCATGGGGCTTAATCCCGAACTGATCCACCGGATCGCCACCATTTCTTCCGGATGTTTCGATGCCATGCCTCATAACGGCGTGGTGATTACCTTCCTTGCCGTGGCCGGCCTGACGCACATGAACGCTTACAAGCACGTTTTCTTTGCCCATATTGTGTCGGCCCTGTTGGCCCTGTGTATCGTGATCCCCCTAGGCATCCTCATCTATTAGGGCGATCCCGACGTTCCGGAATTGATATGATATCAAAAGATTATTATAGGAGAAAAGAAAGTGAAAGCATCAGAGATTAAAAAGGTCGCCGTCCTGGGGGGCAGCGGCATGATCGGTTCGAGCTGGACGACAAACTTCCTGTGGAGGGGCCTGCCCGTCCATGTATACGACGTCAGCGAGGAATGTCTCAAAACCGCCCGGGACCGGGTCCGGGGAAACCTGCAATACCTGGTAAACAAAGGGCTCCTGACCCAGGAAAAGATGAATGTGGCCCTTGGTCTGGCGCGATACACCACCAGCATGGAAACTGCCGTCAAGGACGTCCCGTTTATCCAGGAGGCCGCCCCGGAAAAATACGACGTGAAGCAGGCGCTCCTTGCCGAGGTTGATCGATATGCGCCGGCGGAGGCGGTTTTTGCCAGCAGCACCTCGGGACTCCTCATTACGGAAATCGCCAAAGACTCCGCCCACCCCGAGCGCTGCCTGGGGGCTCATCCCTACAACCCCCCCCATCTCATTCCCCTGATCGAAATCAGCAAGGGAGAAAAAACGTCCGCAGCGGCCGTGACACTGGCCTATGACTTCTATCGGTCCCACGGGAAGGAACCGATCATCCTACAGAAGGAAGCCCTGGGGTTCATTGCCAACCGGCTTAGCGTGGCCCTCTACCGGGAGGCCATCGATCTGGTCCTCAAGGGTGTTTGCTCCGTCGAGGATATCGACAAGGCCGTCTGTTTCGGACCGGGGCTGCGCTACGCCCTGATGGGACCGAATCTGATCTATCAGTTGGGGGGCGGGCCCTTCGGGATCAAGGGCATCATGCAACACATTGGTCCCTCCGTGGAGCTGTGGTGGGCGGATATGGCCGACTGGAAAAAGGTGCCGCCGGCCTGGCCCGACATGGCTCAGGAAGGGGTGCTGAAGGAGATGGCCAACCGACCCGAGGAGCAGGGAAAAACGCCCGAGGAAATCGCCCGCTGGCGCGACGACGGGCTCCTGGCGCTGCTCAAGTTTCTCAATAAGGTTTGAGGCGAATCGACAAACAACGAAGTCTGCAGAAGGCTTTAAAAACAAATAATCCACATACGGAGGTACAGAAAAATGAAGATAGCTATTGTTGGAGCGGGATCACTGGGTACGATCCTCGGTGCGCTGCTGACCAAAGGCGGTCGCGACGTCACCCTGGTCGACGCCAATGAGGAACATGTCAAAGCCCTGAATGAAAAAGGGGCTCAGATCGTGGGATTTCTGGAAATGACCGTCCCGGTCAAGGCAATCATGCCTGCGCAGATGGAAGGAACCTATGACCTCATCATTTACCTGGTCAAGACGACCTACAACCATGTCGCCTTACCCCAGATCGTTCCCCACCTGCATGAGGAGAGCATCGTCCTGACGCTACAGAACGGCCTCCCTGAAGACGCAGTGGCCGAATATGTCGGAGCCAGCCGAACCATCGGCGCTGCCGTCGGCTGGGGGGCCACCTGGATCGGCCCGGGGGTATCCCAGTTGACATCCCCGGCGGACAAGATGACCTATGACATCGGCGAACTGGACGGCAAGATGACGGACCGCCTCACGAAGGTTAAGGAGGTTTTGGAGCCGGCCGGAGTGCCCATTCTGACCGATAAACTGACGGGCATCCGCTGGACCAAGCTCCTGGTCAACTCCACCTTCAGCGGGATGTCGGCGGCACTGGGATGTACCTACGGGGATGTCCTGGACAATCCCAAGGCCCTCACCTGCGTCGCTCACATCGCCAATGAATGTCTCCATGTGGTTGCCGCCCTGGGCGTCAAACCGGACCCCATCCAGGGGATAGATGTCGGGATTCTGGGGTTTGCCAACCAACAACAGATGAAGAAGACCTTCATGATCTACCAGATGGCTTTCGGCCCCCACCGTGCCCTCAAGGCGAGCATGCTGCAGGACCTGGAAAAAGGTATTCCCTGCGAGATCAACACGATCAACGGGAAGGTCGCGGAAATGGGGATAAAAGCAGGCGTGGCCACTCCCATGAACGACAAGGTAGTGGAAATCGTCACGGCCTGCCAGAAAGGCAAGCTGAAAACGGAGATGTCCAACCTGGATCTCTTCGTCCTGCCCGAAGTCCCCGAGGGACCGGCGGAAACCCCCAGACCGGCTGTTTCCAGCGCCCCGGCCCTACATGCGGCGAAGAGCAAGATTCCGCCTCATAAACGGATCGTGACCTGCGCCATTACCGGTTCGATCCACATCCCCACGATGTCGGAGTACCTCCCCATCACCCCCGATCAGATCGCCCAGAACGCCCTCGACGCCGCTAACGCCGGCGCGGCGGTGGTTCATATCCACGCCCGCGATCCCCAGACCGGCATGCCCACGGCAGACCTGAACATCTTCGATCAGATCTTCGAGAAGATCCGGGCAAAGAACAAGGACGTGATCATCTGCATCACTACGGGCGGCGGTGCCGGTATGACGGTGGAACAGCGGGCCTCCGTCATTCCCCGTTACAAGCCCGAACTGGCCTCCTGCAACCTCGGGTCCATGAACTGGGGTGTCTTTGCCATCGCCGAGAAATACAAGGAATTCAAGTACCCCTGGGAAGGGGCCATGATGGAGATGGCCAAGGGCTTCGTCTTTCAGAACACCTTTGCCGATCTGTTCAAGATGACCTCGATCATGGCAGAAAATGGCACAAAGCCGGAGTTGGAGGTTTACGACGTCGGCCATCTGTACAACTGCGGCTATCTCGTCCAGGCTGGTTATGTGAAACTACCGGTTTACCTTCAGTTCGTCACGGGCATCCTCGGCGGGATACAGTCCAGCCCCTACGATCTCGTCAACCTGAGCTCGACGGCGGAACGCATCTTCGGAAAGGGCAACTACGAGTGGTCCGTTATCGGCGCCGGCCGGGGCGAGTTCCCCGTCTGCACCCAGGGCCTCTTCCTGGGCAGCCACGTCCGCGTGGGCATGGAAGACAACCTCTATGTGAAGCGGGGAGTCCTGGCCAAGAGCAACGGCGATCTGGTGGAAAAGATGGTGCGGATCATGGGAGAATTTGATTTTGAACCGGCCACGCCCGACGAAGCACGGGAAATCCTGGGGCTAAAAAAATAGACCGATAAGGGTGGAGAGAGAATCTGACCATCCATTCAGATGAGATTAGTCCATAAAGGCAGCGTCTGCAGACGCTGCCTTTATAATTTCACGAACCGGCAAAGACGTCAGGTCAGACTCGGACTCCTCTCTCCCGCTGCCTATGAGCTTGTTTTCTATGAAAAACAACTTGCAGCATGAATTATTTGGTGTACATTATTCACGACCGATCTCACTATATCGGTGCGTATCCTTGTGACAACATGAATGAGCTTACATTCGGATAGAACATGACATTCATCAGACCTCTTTTTTTGTTCCTCCTGTCGGTTTCTATCTTGGGTATCAGCAGTGGATGTGCGGCCTTGCCGAATGTCACTGAAAAGATTGACGCGGCGCCGACTACCCAGGAACCGAGCCAAATCGTTTCGGCCAAAGGACTGTTATCTCCAAAACAGAGCAAGGCCATCATGGAAAGGCTGAAGCAATCGGTCGCCCCGACGGACATTCTGGAACGCCACACTGCCGTGGTAGAATCGGTCACCGAAAGCCCACTGACGAAGGGGAACAAAGTCACTCTCCTCGCCAATGGCCAAGCTGCCTATGCCGCAATGTTCAAAGCCATGCAGAGTGCCAGAGACCACATCAACCTTGAAACCTATATCATCGATGATGATGACGTGGGCCGCAAATTTTCCGACCTGATGTTGAAAAAACAGGCTGAGGGTGTTCAGGTCAATCTCATTTATGACAGCGTGGGCAGTTTCAATAATCCCGCTTCCTTTTTTCAGCGCTTGACGAACGGGGGAATTCAGGTTGTCGAATTTAATCCGATCAATCCGCTGAAGGCTCACGGGAACTGGCTCCTCACGCATCCGGATCACCGCAAGATTTTGATTGTCGACGGCAAAATCGCCATCACAGGCGGCATTAACATCAGTAGCGTTTACTCGAGCAAGCTTTCCGGAAGGCATGAAGGCAAAGGAAAACCACTGCCCTGGCGTGACACGGACGTTCAAATTGAAGGTCCCGCTGTGGCTGAATTCCAAAAGCTTTTTCTTGACACGTGGTCCAAGCAGAATGGGCCTAAACTATCCGGACGGAACTACTACCCAAGGATGAAAGAAAATGGGAATGCCCTGGTGCGAGTCATCGGCAGCACACCAGGCTCGGACAACAGGATCACGTTTATCGTGTATGTGGCCGCCATCACGTTTGCGGAGCATTCTATTCATCTGACGAATGCCTATTTTATACCAGACGACCAGATACTCAAGGCCTTCACGGATGCAGCCCGGAGAGGCGTTGACGTCAAGATTATTCTACCCGGGACCACCGATTCCGCGATGGCCTTATATGCAGCGCGGTATAATTATTCCGGGCTGTTGGAATCGGGGGTGAAGATATATGAACGCCACAACGCCTTACTGCATGCGAAAACTGCGGTCATTGACGATGTCTGGTCGACGGTCGGTTCCACCAATATGGACTACTGGAGCCTTTTAAGCGATGACGAGGTGAATGCGGTTGTCCTGAGCCGTGAATTTGCTGCTGAAATGAAGAAGACATTTGCCAAGGATATTGTGGAGTCCCATCAGATAAAATGGGAAGAGTGGAAAGAAAGACCCTTGTTCTCGAAGATGAGAGAATGGTTTGCACATTTATTTGTCCACTGGTTGTAAACCGATGATTAAGCCGATTACCTGCCTTGCTCCGGAGAAGTGATAATCGGGCCGTACACGGCGGTGATTTTCCCATTAGAGAGCGCTATGACAATTAGGAAACTATACCTATTCTTCTTTTCTTTGGCATTGACCGTTTTCCTGCTGATTCCTGCCTTCATAGTGGAGACAGGCATATCCGCAGAGAAACTACAGCAGGTCTCGGACCACTTCGATGGCCTCCGGTATTTCAATCCCGATGTTCCTCAACCTCCGCCATATCCCCCGGGGGCGGCACCAAGGCGCGGCGGCACCTGGTGGGTTTGGAACTGGATTCTAAACAATGATTGGCCGGAATGGCCGGAAGTAAAGGATATTCCGCCTGGACCGCGTCCTGTCACCCGTGTCCCGAAAGGCGTGATCAGCGTGACCCCGGTCGGTCACGCCACTTTCCTCATTCAAATGGATGATCTTAACATTCTCACCGATCCCATTTGGTCGGACCGCTGCAGCCCTGTACCATGGGCGGGTCCCAAAAGGTACCGTCAGCCCGGCATCCGTTTTGAAGATCTGCCCCCTATTGATGTCGTGCTGGTGTCCCACAATCATTATGATCACCTTGATCTTCCTACCCTGGAGCGTCTCGCCGAAAAGGGAACACCGTGGTCCATCGTGCCCCTCGGGAATCTCGATCTCGTCCGGGGTGCCGGCATCCCCACTGTGGATGAGCTTGATTGGTGGCAATCGGTCCGTGTGTCCCCCGACGTAACGATAACATTGGTTCCTGCGCAGCACTTTTCGGCGCGCACCCCATGGGACCGCAATCTATCCCTTTGGGGAGGTTTTGTCATATCAGGTCCCTCGGGTAATGTTTTTTATTCCGGGGATACGGGTTACGGTCCCCATTTTCGAGAAATCGCCCGCCGCTTTTCACCGATCCGGGTGGCGCTCCTTCCGATCGCGCCCTTCCGGCCGCTAAAGCCGAAAGAGCCGACTCCCGGGTATCGACTCATTGTCCACATGGGACCTGCTGAGGCCGTCAAAGCGCATCTGGACCTGGGCGAGCCATTCACCATCGCCGCCCACTTCCAGGTATTTCGGCTTGGCATCGAGGGATTTGATGATGCCGTGACTGTACTGGCATCGACATTGAAAGAGAATAATCTGAAGTCTGACACCTTCGTCGCACCTGTGCTTGGTCAAGCCATTATCATGCACCCCAGGCCGGATGTATTGCCGTCGCTCGTGTTTAAAGAGCATTGTGCCGGATCGAAGCTTTTCAACGGCTGCCCGCCCGTGAACATGAATTTGGAAGAGAAAGCATTTCAATGATCGTGCCGTTCGGCGGGTTTGAAACCTGAGCTATGGATTGAGGAACTATTACATGAAGAAAAATATTTTGATATTATTCATCGTACTTATTTCGTTGGTGGTGGTATGTGCTCATGCTCAGGATTCCCGCGAGGCGGCTAAAATCCGGTATTTAATTGCATCCGTCGAAACTCTGGACGGGGCGAAGTTTATCAGAAACGGCAGAGAGTATGATGCCCGCTCGGCTGCAAACCACTTGCGCCTTAAGCTCAAAAATGCGGGTTATCGGGTAAGGACGGCGGAAGACTTCATCAAGTTCTGCGGCTCAAAATCTTCTATAACAGGTGAACCGTACCTGATACGGTTTGCAGACGGCACAACCGTGAAAACCGAGGTATTTTTCAGTAAAAAGCTCACGGCGTTTGCTAAAGATTGACCATAACCCCACGTACCTGTATGTCAAGGCGGCATTGCGGCGGCAAGGAGATCTATTTTTTCGAAGAAAGGGGATAGATTTATTTTTGAGAATAGAGGTCCCTGATATGAAAAAATAAATCTGTCCCCTTTTGCTCTTTTGCTCCTTTTGCTCTACTTAGGGGGAGGCAAGCTCTTTTTAAGTAACTTAACGATTATAAAAGATATTTATCATTATAATTAAGAATGTTTTGACAATACGACGATAAGTCAATGACCACCGCCTGAGGCGGTGGCTTGTATTTAGTCCTGGAAGGTACCATGGGTTTCTACTTATTTAATCGAACAAGCCTTTCTGAACCTGTTCAACTTCCTTCTCTTTCTTCTCCTGCCATTTCACATAC
>JAPLJZ010000063.1 GCA_026388335.1 Deltaproteobacteria bacterium | reverse complement strand
GTCAATTTTTCCCTTCGTGTACAACCGCAGGGTTTCCAAATCCAGTTGAAACACAATGGCACGGTTTTTCAGATCCATTCGCTCAAGAACATCAGGATGAATTTCGCCGACAAAACCCACCGTTTCCTGGCCGACAAGAATCCGGCATGAACGGCCGGGATGGAGAAACGGCCGGGATGAATCTGCCACAAATCGAACCGGCTGTATTTTCTGATCCGCAAAGAGGGCATCCAGGCAACCCTTGAGATCATAAAAATCCGCACTGACCCCCTTGTTATGCCATGAGCCGTCATAACGGTTACCGGTTATGAGCCCTCCCACGCAAGCCCTCTCCTCGGGCAATTCCCCTTCCTGCCGTCGAAAGAAGATGCGACCGATTTCAAATATCTTGAGATCGGCGCAACCGACACGGGCATTCCGGTTCATTACATCCAGGAGGTTATAGACAAGGCTTGTCCGCAAAACGGACTGCTCCTCCGTCAAGGGATTACTTATTATCACGAAGTCCCTCAGGGGGTCGTCATCTTTTAATCCGAGCTGTTCGGCAGACACGGGGTTTATGAAACTGTAGGTAATCACCTCCGTATAGCCCATTCCGGTCAGGGCAAAGCGCAAAGCGTTCTCCAGAATCTGCTCAGGATTTTCTCCCGCCGGCATACCGGCGGCGCCGGGCATAGTCACGGGGATATGGTTAAAACCATAAATACGGGCAATCTCCTCAATCAGGTCGATCTCCCTCGTAATATCCACACGGAAGGTCGGCGGCGTTACCAGGTAATGGGCGTCATCCGACTGTAAGACGGTCATTTCCAGCTTTTCCAGAATCTTGACCATCTCCTCTGCCTGGATATTGATCCCCAAAAACTCATTGACCCTTTTTGGCCGCAACGGAATGTCTTTGGCTGTCTCGATCTGCCGGGGATACTTATCTATAGAACCCCTGCACACTGTTCCGTCCCCCAAGGCCGCCATGAGCTGGGCCGCCCTGTTCAAGGCCCGCACTACTCCCTCAGGATCAATGCCCCGCTCAAAACGGAAGGCGGCATCGGTTCCCATACCAAGCCAACGAGAAGAACGACGGATGGACGGGGGATGGAAATAGGCACTCTCCAAGAGAATCGTACTTGTATCGTCTTTCACTTCCGAGTTCAAACCACCCATGATCCCGGCAATAGCGACGGGCTTTACGCCGTCGCAAATCATCAGGGTATCCGACCTCAGGACCCGGTCCTTTTCGTCAAGAGAAACAAAATGCTCACCTTCCCGGGAGCGCCGCACCATAATACGGCCCTCTTCAAGAAAGCGGTAATCAAAGGCATGAAGGGGCTGACCCAATTCCATCATCACAAAATTCGTTATATCGACGATATTGTTGATCGCCCGCAACCCGACGGCCTCCAGGCGCTCCCGCATCCAGGATGGGGATGGCTTAATGGTAATATTCTTGATGATCCGGGCCGTGTAGCGGGGACAAAGGTCCGGATCCATGATTGAGACCGAGGTTATACCGGCGATTTCTTCGCTGTTCTCGGTGACATCAATTTCGGGATAGCGGAGGGTTTTTCCGGTGATTGCAGCCACCTCCCGGGCAATACCGATGATGGACAGACAATCGGCACGGTTGGGAGTGACGCCGATGTCCAGTACGGTATCCTTCAGCCCCAAGGCGTCTTTCAGATCCATGCCGAGAGTAAGATCCGGCGACAGGACCATGATCCCGGTATTGTCTTCACCGATGCCAAGTTCTTCTTCCGAGCAGAGCATCCCTTCCGAAATCTCGCCACGGATACGGGAACTCTTGATGACAAATCCACCGGGAATCGTTGCTCCGACCCTGGCAAGGGCGACTGTATCCCCGGACCGGGTATTGGGGGCGCCGCAGACAATAGGCAGGCTCTCCGTCCCCGTGGTGACTTCGCAAAGAAACAGTTTCTCTGACTGGGAATGGGGACGCACCGAGGTGATTCTGGCTACCACAACCTGATCGAAAGCCGGACCCGCCACTTCGACGGCATCCACTTCCAGACCGGCCATCGTCAGACAATCGGCCAAAGCTGATGGTTCCAGATCAACATCAACATAGTCCCGCAACCATTTGAGACTTACCTTCATATTCTAAAACTGCTCCAAAAAGCGCCAATCGTTCTCAAAGAAGAGGCGAATATCCGATATACCGTATTTGAGCATGGCAATTCTTTCCACGCCCAGACCGAAGGCAAATCCCGTTACTTCCTCCGGATCGTATCCCACATTTTCAAATACCGCAGGATCCACCATTCCGGAGCCCAGTATTTCCAGCCAGCCGCTTTGCCCGCATACCCGGCATCCCTTGCCTCCGCACATTACGCACCGGATGTCCACTTCCGCGCTGGGCTCGGTAAAGGGGAAAAAACTGGGACGAAACCTGAGGAGGATGTCCTCTCCGAAGATCTGCTTCAGAAAGTAGGTCAAGGTTCCCTTCAGATCTCCAAAAGTTACACCCCTGTCCACCATGAGACCCTCGATCTGATGAAACATGGGGGTATGAGATACATCGGAATCGGGACGATAAACCCGACCGGGGGAAAGGATCCGCACCGGCGGTTTCATCTTTTCCATGGTCCGGATCTGGACCGGTGAAGTATGGGTCCTCAGGACGATGTTTTCTTCCACATAAAATGTATCCTGCATGTCCCGGGCCGGATGATCCTTGGGAATATTCAATGCCTCAAAATTGTAGTAATCCGTCTCGACTTCCGGGCCTTCGACGACGTTGAATCCCATCCGGGCAAAGATACGGCAGATTTCCTGAGAGACCCTGGTAACCGGATGCAGGTGGCCGAGTCCCACGGCCCGTCCCGGCAGGGTGACATCGATGGTTTCTTTGAGAAGGACATCATCCTTGCGAGACGACTTGAGATTCTCCAATGCTTCGTCGATGGCATGAGAAAGGCTTTCCTTGACTTCATTGCTCCGTTTCCCGAAGAGAGGCCTCTCTTCGGCTGTTACAGCACTGATTTGGCGGAGCATTTGCGTCAACAGACCCTTACGGCCCAGATACCTGGTGCGCAGCTCGTTCAAGGCATCCTCCGAAGTCGCTCCCGGCAACTCCAGCAGCGCCTTTTTTTCAAGCTCGTCGAGGGTCTTCAGCATGAAGGCAGTTTCCCTTTTGCCATGGTTACGATCTCCGTAAAGGCCTTGGGATCATGAACGGCCAGATCGGCCAGTATCTTGCGGTCAATCATCACCTCCGCCTTTTTCATGCCGTCAATCAAACGACTGTAGCTGATCTCATTCATCCGGGCGGCGGCGCTTATCCGGGCAATCCAAAGCCTCCGGAAGTCACGTTTACGAACCCGGCGATCCCGGAACGCATATTTCATCGACCGGTTTACCGCCTCCGTCGCCGTCCTCAACAGACGGCTTCGAGCGCCAAAAAATCCTTTTGCTAATTTAAGTATCTTTCTACGTTTTTTCTTGGCCGTAACGGCCCTCTTTACCCTTGGCATGGTTTCCTGTCTCCTTCAGAGGTCTTGCAGATGCCGGCGATGCCGTATCTTATCCATCTTAATTTTATAGTCTATTACCGGTTTTTTACAGATAGGGAAGCAAACGCTTGAGGGCTGCTTCATTAGTTTTGTCCGCAACCGCCGACCTTCTCATATTCCTTTTCCGTTTCGATGATTTTGACGTAAGAATATGGCTGGAAAAGGCCTTCGCCCTCTTTACCCTTCCCGTACCAGTCAGGGAAAAACGCTTGGCGGCGCCCCGATGTGTTTTCATTTTTGGCATGGTCGATTTTCTCCTCGGTATAAATTAATTTTATTTTTTCGGCACAATAACCATAATCATACTTCTGCCTTCAAGTCGGGGGTGCGTTTCGATAACCCCCACATCCATGAGGGCATCACGAAGCTTTTCCATAACCTTCTTCCCAAGGTCGGCATAGGAAATTTCTCGGCCTCGAAACATCATGGTTATCTTAACCTTGTCGTTTTGCTGTAAGAACTTTTTTATGTGACGGACTTTCACTTCCAGATCATGTTCCTCCGTCTTCGGCCGCAATCGTATTTCCTTGATCTGTATCGTCGTCTGACTTTTTCTTGCATCCTGAATTTTTTTACTCTGCTGGTATCTAAACTTTCCATAATCCATGATCCGGCAGACAGGAGGGCTGGCAGTAGGCGAGATTTCCACAAGATCAAGACCAGCTTTAACAGCAAGGTCAAGGGCCTCCTTGAGAGGCATAATCCCCAACTGACGTCCCTCTTCAATCAGCCTGACTTCAGCAGCCTTAATTTCTTCATTGATACTTAACTCCTTAGCGATACGTCACCTCCAGCTATCTGCTTATTAAAAAAGATGGCCCCACCTTGCTTCCCTGGGTAGATTTTCAATAATCCTCCGCCCTCCCTGAAATGAGGATATGGAGAATAAGTTACTGGTAATTGCGGTTCCGCTCCTGGATGATATTGATAAAGTCCGTGACGGACATGGAACCAAGATTATTTCCGTCACGCTGCCTGGGAGAAACAGCATCTTCGGCCATTTCACGATCACCGATGACCAGCATATAGGGTGTTTTCTGCATCTGGGCCTCCCGGATTTTATAGCCCAGTTTTTCATTGGAAAAACTTTTTTCTACACGAACGCCGGCATCCAGAAGTTGTTGATAAACTTTTTCTCCATGGGGGATATGTTTCTCTGTTACCGTCAGAATCGAGGCCTGTACCGGGGAGAGCCAAACGGGAAATGCCCCCGCATGGTGTTCGATGAGGACGCCCATGAAGCGCTCAATGGCCCCAAGGATGACGCGGTGAAGCATTACGGGACGATGCTTTTCACCGTCCGAACCGATGTACGAGAGATCAAAACGTTCCGGCAGGGTAAAGTCGCACTGAATGGTAGCGCACTGCCACTTCCGCTTCAGGGCGTCTTTGATCTTAAAATCAATCTTGGGTCCGTAGAAGGCCCCGTCACCTTCGTTGATTTCATAAACCATCCGGCTGTCTTTCAGCGCCCCTTCCAGGGCGGAGGTCGCCAGATCCCAGTCGGCGTCAGAGCCGATGGAGTTTTCAGGACGGGTACTCAGTTCGACTTCATACTCAAAACCGAATATTTTCATCGCGTAGGCCACAAAATCGGCAATCGCCAAGATCTCGGAATTGAGCTGATCGGGAGTACAGAGGATATGGGCGTCATCCTGAGTGAACTGACGGGCTCGCAGCAGGCCATGAAGGACGCCGGTCTTTTCATGACGGTGAACGGTTCCCAGTTCGAAATAGCGCAGGGGCAGATCACGGTAGCTGCGAATCTTGGACTTGTAGATGAGCATGTGGGCCAGACAGTTCATGGGCTTGATGCCGTATCCCTGTTCATCCACCTCCGTGAAGTACATGTTCTCCCGATAGTGATCAAAGTGACCCGACCTTTTCCATAGGTCAACCTTGAGAATCTGGGGACCCATTACCATGTCGTAGCCGCGCTTTAAATGCTCCTTCCGTTCCCATTCTTCGATGATGTATCTGAGCATCATTCCCTTGGGATGGAAAATGATCAGTCCCGGTCCCGCTTCGTCGTTCAGCTGGAAGAGATCCAGTTCCCGACCGAGACGGCGGTGATCGCGTTTTTTCGCCTCCTCAATCATCCGGAGATAATCATCCAGGGCCTCCTGCGTGGCAAAGCAGGTCCCGTATATCCTCTGAAGCATCTTATTATGCTCATCTCCCCGCCAATAGGCGCCTGCAACTTTTAGGAGGGTGAATGCTTTGATCATCTGCGTGGAAGGAAGGTGAGGCCCTCGGCAAAGATCGACGTACCCCCCCTGGGAGTACAGACTGACTGTCTCGACGTCCGGAGGAAGATCGTTGATCAGTTCGACCTTATAGGATTCTCCCTTTTCTTTGAACAGGGCAACAGCCTCCTCCCGGGAAATCTCTCTGCGAGAAAAGGTGGAATCTGTTGCCGTAATTTCCTGCATTCGTTTTTCGATTTTCTGAAGATCTTCGGGGGTAAAGGTGGTTTCACACTCGAAATCGTAGTAAAATCCTTCTTCTATGGAAGGACCGATAGTGACCTTTGCCCCGGGGAAGGTATCCTGAACAGCCTGCGCCATGACATGGGAGGTGCTGTGACGAAGGATTCCCAGACCTTCTTTCGTCGCAACATCGATCGGTTCGACAACGGCATCCTTCTCGAGACGAACCCCCAGATCTACAGGTGATCCATCTACTTTTGCCGCCACGGTGGAACTCAGAACATCGGGCTTCCAGGAGCCGATCGCGTCCTTGATCGTTGTACCTCCGGGGAAAGTTCCCCGGCTGTTGTCGGGCCAGGTGATGTTTATTTCACTCATCATGCTACCTTTATGATAATTAAAGAAAGGGCATCACGTTCAATTTCGCTGATGCCCTTTCTGAATGTCATGGTAGGCACGCAGGGATTTGAACCCTGGACATCCACCGCGTCAGGATGGCGCTCTCCCCCTGAGCTACGTGCCTAAATGTTTCTCTTTGCGAACGGGACATCCATCTAACAGGAAAAACCTTTCATGTCAAGGCAAATATCGATATTTCATGTCGTCGAATTGATGCTGCGAATACCTTTAAAGATATAATTCAGCCCGGAAGCAACGGTCAATATTGACGTAACAATATAAAATCCCAAAAGAACCACTTTCAACTCCCCCTGGAGAGAAAGGGAATGGACGACCAAAACCAGAAAAACAGTTAAAAGCTGTGATACCGTTGTCAATTTGCTGATCATCGTCGGACGGATCTGAAACGAGACAGACATCATAGCCAAAACCGCGACACCGAGGAGAATGATACAGTCCCTGCTCACCACAATTACGCTCAACCAGCCCGGAATGATGTGCTTAATAGACAGGGTCACAAAACAACTTATGATGAGGGCCTTGTCGGCAATCGGATCAAGATAGGCGCCCAGTTCGGTCTGCTGGTTCAGAATACGGGCAAGGAAGCCGTCCAGACCATCTGATATACCTAACAAAGCAAATAATATCAAAGACTTGAAGAATTCTCCCTGCATGAGCAGGATCACCATCACGGGCACGAAAATGATTCGCATCGCGGTCAGGGCATTGGGGATGTTCATACGTCCGGCATCCATCAACGTTCCGCATCCCTTGCCTTGTTCCAGTCGACCCATTCGTCGCGGTCTTCCTGTTCAGAAAACTCTCTCGGCTTGGAGGCCGCTCCGTCCGGACCGATGCTGATCTGCTGCATGGATCGGATGATCACCGTCCACTCTTCCCTGGTGACCTTCGTTGGTCCGGCAATTTTCTTCGGCCCAGCGATCTTGGTCGGAGGACCGACAGCTTTCGGGGCCTCCAGGGGCTTCGTTGCCCCGGAAACGGCTATCTCACCGTCATAGACGCGGACCAGCGCCGAGGTGTCCTGATTAACATTCATCCTGTATACCGTACCCCGCACACCTGCAACTGCGTTATCAGAGGCAATCTCAAATTTTCTCTTGATTCCCAATGATTTGCTGACATTTGCCCAAGTCCTACCGACAGCGAGATGGACCTTGACATCCTGAGTGTTTCCATCTCCTGTCTGAAGAATAGTGAAGCGTGTATCATCGGCAAAGCGAAGTCGTGATTGGTCCGGTAATATCAGTTCCAGGCGTGATTTGCGCTCGACGGTTACCTCATCTCCTCCCCGCAGGGTATCCTTCAGATTCAAGGCTCGCCAGGCCTGTGTTCCCTTCGGCAGCACCCGGACCGTTCCATCGAGATAACCGATACGGGCCTCGCCCTTGTCAATACTGACTTTTAAGGACTTCTTGGCCTGGACGTCACCGGGAGACATCCAGCTTATCGTCAACAACAGCAAAAAGATCAGATTTCTATTCATGGATGACCTCCTTACTTTATCCATCCGGTCCCTCAGGAAGCGTCTGCATTACCTGGTTCAATATTTCCTGCATGGCCGGCTCAAAGGCCTGACAGCTCTGCATTCTTAGCCGTTCCCTGGTAACCTCGAAGTTTCTTTCCGTAACGCTATACTTGGTACTCCACAGGCTGTCATTCGTGCGAGCGCTCCGCAAGTCGAAAGTTGCAGAAACTGATGTCGTCGAATAAAGAAGCACGAAAGATGTATCACACTCTTTGAGGGTCACATAAAGGACAGCATCAACGCCGAGCAGTTCACCCACACTTCTGGGAGTGACTGATTCCACGCTTGGTTGCTGATAATCTTTATACAATTTAGATAGTTTCTCATCAATGACATTCAGAGGAATCTTCGGATAACCCTTGAAATAGATGGCCTCAAGCACCTTGTCACGAAACAGGCTTGAAGCTTCCAAATTTTTTGACTGATTCGAGACCGGGAGCACGGCAACCAGTCTTATCCCCCTTTTTTCAAACTCCGGAGTGATAAAGTGAGGAATTTTCTTTGCACAGCCTGACACAAGACACGTCAGTAGGATCAAGATAAAGGGGTAATATTTTAAAATCCGTCTGCTTTTATAATACGGCATAGTTTTTTTATTTCCTGTTGACGCGCTTCCGATAGCGCAGAATAACTATCATCATTGTTTAAGTTTATCAACCTCTTCCCGGATGATCCGTTCGGCAATGGCCGGGAACATCTCTCTTGCTATCCTTTCTGTTGTTTCCGTCACCTTCCTGATCATTTCTTCCTGGAGGTTGGGATTTACAAGGGCGATCCTGGTCCTTTTTTCAGGAATATCGATAAACTCCCTACTTCCTTCTTCAACGACATCAACAAGATCAAAGATCTCTTCTCCCGGCCGCATGACCCGTTCGCTCATATCGCTGCCTCCCTCACTTTTACTGCCCTGCTACCATACCCGCCGGGATAGTTCAAGAAAATTTGCCTGTTAATGCAATTTGATAAATCTTTTTTCGAGAACACCCCGTTATTTCAGCTACGCACTGTACCCTGTCCCGTAGGCTGAGAAGGGGGTCTCCCGCCAATTCCGTAAGCCTGCCCAGGATCTCATCATCAGAATAGTCACTGGAATTATTTGTCTTTCCCTCAATGATCAGGGTAATCTCTCCCTTGATGTTCCTCTCTTCCAGTTCCTTCTCAACGTCATCAATCGCCCCCCTGATAAATTCTTCATGAATTTTCGTTAATTCCCGGGCAACAACCAGACGGCGACTCCCCATGATCTCCCGCATATCCTTCAGACAGGCCTTGAGCCTTTGCGGCGACTCATAAAAGACCATCGTCCGCTTCTCTGCCTCGCACATCCTCAGGATATCCCGGCGCTGCATGATCTTGGACGGCAGAAAACCATGAAATACAAAGTTCTGCATCGGCAACCCCGAGGCACTCAGGGCCGCCACGACCGCTGACACGCCGGGAATCGGGACCACACGGATCCCTGCTTGAATTGCTTCTCTGATGAGATGGAAACCGGGATCGGATATTCCCGGTGTTCCCGCATCGGACACATAGGCTATGTCCTTTCCGGCCGCCATCTTTTCTATCAGGGGGCCGCTTCTTTTCTTTTCCACGGCGTCATAAAGGCTCGTGATGGGAGTATTGATGTCATAGGCTTTCAGCAGTTTCTTCGTGCGTCGGGTGTCTTCTGCGGCAATCTCATCCACCTCTTTTAAAATCCGGATGGCCCGCAGGGTGATGTCTTCCAGATTCCCGATCGGCGTTGCCACAATATAAAGCATCCCTGTTTCCATCCCTTTGACGCCTTCGCAAAAAGTCGGCTTTCGTGTCGATTGGTCGTTCCGGCGAAAGCCGGAAAACGAAGTTTAATGTTCATAATCCGAGTATTTCAACATGCTCTGGACACCGGCTTTCGCCGGTGTGACGGGGTGTGAGACTTTTTGCGAGTCTGTCACTCTTGGAGCCCGAATTTTCTTGACAGTAAAAACGCGGCGAACTATATATCCCAAAATTATTGAGATTACCATCATGAAAATGAAACGGATTCTTATTACGGGCGGGGCGGGGTTTCTTGGCTCCCATCTGTGCGACCGGCTCCTCGCCGAAGGGCATGACGTCCTTTGCCTGGACAATCTTTATACGGGCAGCAAAGACAACATCCGTCATCTTATCGGCCATCCCAACTTCGAGTTCATCCGCCACGACATCATTCAGCCAATATTTCTGGAAGTTGACGAAATCTATAATCTGGCCTGTCCTGCCTCCCCGGTTCACTATCAGTACAATCCCATCAAGACCATCAAAACCAGCGTCATGGGGGCCATCAACACCTTGGGACTGGCCAAGCGGGTCAAGGCAAAGATCCTCCAGGCATCGACCTCCGAGGTGTACGGAGATCCGGAGATCCACCCCCAGCCGGAAGAATACTGGGGACGGGTGAACCCGATAGGCATCAGGAGCTGTTACGACGAGGGGAAACGGGCCGCCGAGTGCCTCATGATGGATTATCATCGCCAGAACGGCGTGAGGATCAAGATTATCAGGATCTTCAATACTTATGGGCCCCGTATGGCCATCAACGACGGTCGCGTGGTGAGTAACTTCATTGTCCAGGCTATCAAAGGGGAAGACATAACGGTCTACGGCAACGGCTCCCAGACCCGTTCCTTCTGCTATTGCGAGGACCTGATCGAAGGGATCATGGGAATGATGGCGACGCCGGATGACATCATCGGTCCGGTGAATCTCGGCAATCCCTCGGAATTTACGATCCTGGAATTAGCCGAAAACGTCATCCGCCTGACCGGGTCGTCTTCCCGGATTGTTTTCAACCCTCTCCCCCAGGATGACCCGACCCAGCGCCAACCGGACATCTCCAAAGCGAAAGAGCTGCTCCGCTGGACACCCCGGATATCACTTGCCGATGGCCTCGCAAAGACAATTCAGTACTTCAAAGGCGCACTGAACTCCTTATGAGAACCTCCGCGGACATGACGTTTGATGTGATCATCATCGGCGCCGGCGTCGTCGGCCTCGCGATCGCCCAAAAACTTGCCCGCCGGGACCGGAAACTGGCGGTCCTGGAAAAACATGACAGTTTTGGTCAGGAAACGAGTTCGCGAAACAGCGAGGTCATCCACGCCGGCATCTATTACCCCCAGGGGTTTCTGAAGAGCCGCTTATGTGTGGAGGGAAACCGCCTGCTATACGCATGGTGCCAGGAGCACAAAGTCCCCCATGCCGGGATTGGCAAACTCATCGTCGCAACAACTGAAGACGAAGCGTCCTCACTGGAAGTCATCCGATCCGCCGCAGAACAAAACGGCGTTCCGGGATTGGAACTGCTGGGGAAAAAGCAGCTCCTCTCGATGGAACCGGAGGTTTCGGCACTGGCCGCCCTGCTCTCTCCAACCACCGGCATAATTGACAGTCATCGCCTCATGCAGTCGCTGCTCCTTGCCGCCGAGGATAAAGGGGCGGTGATGTCCTGCCGGGCAAAGGTCACGGCAATCAGGTTTGACGGCGCCGGTTATGACCTGGAGATCAATAACGGGGAGTACCGGATTCAGGCGAAAACCGTGATTAACAGCGCCGGCCTCCATGCCGACCAAATCGCCGCCTTGACGGGAATTGACATTGACGCCCGGGGGTATCGCCTGAAACCATGCAAGGGAAACTATTTCAGCACCTCCCCCACCCCGAGGCTACGACGTCTTGTCTACCCCGTACCGATGAAAAACAACGTCGGTCTCGGCATCCACGCCACCCTCGATCTGACCGGCCGGGTCCGGTTCGGTCCGGACAGTCGCTATCTGGACAAGGAAGAAATCCTTTGCCTGAACAGCAGTCAAAATGGCAATAACCGACCCCTTGAATCTGCACTCAACCTATACAAGGTTGACGAAGACCGTAAAGACGCCTTCGTTAATGCAATCCGCAAATATCTGCCGGGATTTGACGCGGCAGCTCTGCATCCGGATATGAGCGGCATTCGTCCCAAGGTTCAGGGACCCGGCGATCCGGTGATGGATTTTATCATTCGGGAGGAGGGGAGCAGCGGCTACCCCGGTTTCATCAATCTGATCGGGATCGAGTCCCCCGGGCTCACTGCCTGTCTGGCGATTGCCAGGTATATAGAGGACACTTTTATAAAGGACGGGAAATAATTAAATGAACAAGACCATACTTTGCATAGGCGCCGGTTATGTAGGCGGACCCACCATGGCCATGATTGCGAGCAAGTGCCCCGACTACCGGGTTACGGTTGTGGATATCAACCCCCAGCGCATCGCTGCCTGGAACTCCGATAACCTGCCCATTTACGAGCCCGGCCTGGATGATCTGGTCCGGGAAACCCGGGGAAAGAACCTCTTTTTCAGCACCGATGTGGAAGGAGCCATTCGCGATAACGACATCATCTTTGTCAGCGTCAACACCCCGACCAAGACCTTCGGAGCCGGGGCCGGAATGGCCGCCGATCTGCAATATTGGGAAAAGACGGCCCGTCAGATTCTGGAGAACGCCCAGTCTTCCAAAATCGTTATTGAAAAGAGCACCTTACCCGTCAAGACAGCGCTGGCCATGGAGAGAATCCTGAACAGCCAGGCTAACGGCATCACTTTTGACGTCCTGTCCAACCCGGAATTCCTGGCGGAAGGATCAGCCATTCGGGATCTGGAAAACCCGGACCGCGTCCTGATCGGTTCCCGCGAAACGGACAGGGGGCGGCAGGCGAGAAACGCTATTTTGGAAATCTACGCCCATTGGATTCCCAGGGAGAGAATCCTCACCACCAATATCTGGAGCAGTGAGCTGTCCAAGCTGGTGGCCAACGCCTTCCTCGCCCAACGGATATCATCCATCAATACCATCTCCGCCTTGTGCGAAAAAACCGAAGCCGATGTCACGGAAGTAGCCCGCGCCGTCGGCATGGACAGCCGGATAGGCGCCAAGTTTCTCAACGCGAGTGTCGGTTTCGGCGGCTCCTGTTTCAAGAAGGATATCCTTAACCTTGTCTATCTCTGCCGGTTTTATGGCCTTGAGGAGGTCGCGGACTATTGGGAGCGCGTCGTCGGGATCAATGTTTACCAGCAGGAACGCTTTATCATGAGCATGCTGACGGCCATGTTCAACACCCTGGCTGGAAAGCGCATCTGCCTGTTAGGATTCGCCTTCAAGGCCAATACGGGGGACACCCGGGAGAGCCCCGCTATTTTTATCGCACGGCGTCTCGCCGAAGAACACGCCGAGGTGGTCATATCCGACCCCAAGGCCCTGGGCAATGCCCGCCTGGACCTTGCCAAAATCGACGGCGTCTTTCATTACATAGAAGATCCCTACGAAGCGGCCAAGGGCTGCCACGCCCTCGCCGTCATGACGGAATGGGACCTCTACCGCACCCTCGATTATGAGAAGATCTATGAAAAGATGGACAAACCGGCCTTTATCTTTGACGGGAGAAATATTCTCGACCACCAGCGTTGCTTTCAGATCGGCTTTAACGTCTATCCAATCGGCAAGCCGCCACTGACGCACTTCGAGGTGTAAAAGCAGCTTGGCATTATCAGAGAGAATAGCCCTTATCCGGGGGCAGGTCTCTCGCTGTTGCCGCCTGCTTTGACAACTCGTCGCAACGTTCATTCTCCGGGTCGCCGGCGTGACCACGGACCCAGACGAACGTCACCTGGTGGCGTTCACACAGATTGAGCAGCAATTCCCAAAGGTCAGGGTTCACGGCCTTCTCCGTCTTGTTCCGCATCCAGCCACGTTGCCGCCAGCGCCGCGCCCAGCCTTTGTTAATACCATTGACCACATACTGTGAGTCTGTAAAAAGGGTAACTTCACAGAGAGTTTTCAGGGATTGGAGACTTACAATCGCCCCCATGAGTTCCATCCGGTTATTCGTGGTCAAACAAAATCCACCAGACAACTCTTTCCGCAGTGTCCCATAAAGTAACACTTCCCCATATCCTCCCGGTCCGGGATTTCCCAGACATGCACCGTCTGTGTATATTTTTACCTGCTTAACTGGTTTCACAACAGGCATCTTCAAATTCTGTCCCCTTTTTTTAAGCGGTACCATAACATAGGCGCCTCATTTCTGAAATAATCTTTTCATGATCGCCTAACCGTTCCATATCGTGGCTCGATAATTTGTTATTTTATTCAGTTGACTTTTGCCGGCTTATCTATGAATATACCTATGTCACTACATAGAAAGGGAGGGGATGTTCATGAGTACGGCTTTGAAGCAGGCCAACTTTCAAATTCCTGAAGACTTGCTGAATCAACTTCGTGAAACCGTAGGCAAAGGCGAGTTGAGCAGATTTGTCAGTGAGGCGCTTAAGCGGGAACTCCAGCGGCTGCGCCAACTAACAGCCATTGACGAGACCTTCGGCGCTTGGAAAGACGGGGAACACCCTGAGCTAACGGCGGGGGTAGATCACTTTATCAGAAATGTCAGAAAATCCACACGGGGAAAACGTGCCAATGCGTCAGATCGCCGTTGATACGGATGTGCTGATCCTTCATCTTCGCGGTAACGAATCGGTGCGTGAGATGCTCAGAGAGGCAGCCCAGGATTCATTATTGTGCTGTTCGGCCATTACTATCAGCGAGATTCACGCCGGCATGAGGGACGAGGAGCGGGAGAAGACTGTAAAACTGCTGAACAGCCTGGCGGTGATTGACGTGGACAGAAAAATTGCGGCCCTGGCGGGGGATTATCGCCGGACGATCAAGAGCCATCAT
>JAPLJZ010000083.1 GCA_026388335.1 Deltaproteobacteria bacterium | reverse complement strand
GCGAGACAGTTTCAAATGCACTTCCTGGGTTAAGCCCAGGGCTTTCACATCTGACTTATCAAGCCGCCTACACGCTCTTTACGCCCAATAATTCCGAACAACGCTTACACCCCCCGTATTACCGCGGCTGCTGGCACGGAGTTAGCCGGTGCTTCCTTTGGCGGTACCGGCTTTACGACCCGAAGGCCTTCCTCACTCACGCGGCGTTGCTGCGTCAGGGTTTCCCCCATTGCGCAAGATTCCTCACTGCTGCCTCCCGTAGGAGTCTGGACCGTGTCTCAGTTCCAGTGTGGCTGATCATCCTCTCAGATCAGCTAACCATCGTAGCCTTGGTAGGCCGTTACCCTACCAACTAGCTAATGGTACGCGGGCTCATCTCTTAGCGATAGCATGCAAGCAGAGGCTATCTTTGGCTGCATCACCGCGGTGAAGCAGCATTATTCGGTATTAGCCCACCTTTCGATGAGTTATTCCCAACTTAGAGGCAGATTACCCACGCGTTACTCACCCGTGCGCCACTTTACTCAGGCCCGAAGGCCCTTTCGCGTCCGACTTGCATGTGTTAGGCACGCCGCCAGCGTTTGTTCTGAGCCAGGATCAAACTCTCCAGTTTTAATCCTTGCTGAGATTTTATCTCATTTACTCACTCAAATTTGTGTCTATAAGGACCCACAAATCAATCATCCCACTATTCAATTGCCAAAGAGCACACAGGAAACGAGCCGAGATGGATAACTCAACCCGCCCCCTCTGTCAAGTCTTTTTTTCTTAGCGCCTTTGAAATAACCAATTGCGCCAAGATTTAATTTTCTACAGAGATTTCTTGGAAAAGTCAAGAGCTAATTTTAAGGCCCCTGCTTTCCCGTTGAAGACCGATGTAAAGAACAGACGAAGTTTCTACTTCGGATCTCCGGAAGAGTCAAGAACTTTTTTACACTATTTTACAATGACCAGAAAATGCTTCTTCTTTCCCTTCCTTAGACGGATTATACCCAGCGCATCTGTATGGTGCGTATCGATTTTTTCATCAAAAGAAGCAACCTGTACATCATTGATGTATGCCCCACCCTGTTCAATGAGACGCCTCGCCTCGCCTTTCGAAGCACACAGACCTGTCTGGAAGAATAGCTCATTGGTAGCCACACCGCTCCGAATGGTCTCCAGCGGCAACTCAAGGGAAGGAATCGCCGACAAATCTTCGGACCCTCCCTTTCTCGGAATGGTGCTCGAAGGGAAAAGACCTTCTGCTACGGGTTTCGGCTGAAAGGCCAGGGAGGAAGCCTGCCAGGCGCCAGCAGCGGCTTCTTCGCCGTGGGTTATTCTGGTTGCCTCAAAGGCAAGAACGGCCTTGGCCATGTTCAAACGTACATCGGTCAAGCCCCGGACCTGCCGGATCTCTTCAATGGGCAGAAAAGTAAATAAAGCAAGAAACCTCTCCACATCTTCGTCTTCCGTATTTATCCAGTGCTGATAGTATTCGTAGGGAGACGTCAAGCGGGCATCAAGCCAGACCGTCCCTTTTTCCGTCTTCCCCATCTTGTGTCCCGTAGAAGTCGTAATCAGAGGAAAGGTCATGCTATGGGCCGTCTTACCCTCCATACGACGGATCAAATCACTCCCTGCCAGCATATTGCCCCACTGGTCGTTGCCCCCCATCTGCATGACGCAGTCATGGTTCTTGAAGAGGTATAGAAAATCATAGGCCTGCAAGAGCATATAGTTGAATTCAATGAAGTTGAGCCCTTTCTCAAGACGCACTTTATAACTCTCGGCAGCGAGCATCTTATTCACGCTAAAATGTCGCCCGATATCTCGCAAGAACTCTATATAATTAAGTTTTGTCAGCCAGTCGGCATTATTAAGCAAGAGGGCCTTCCCCTCGCCAAAATCAAGATAGCGGGATAGTTGCTGCTGGAGACACTGAGCATTATAATCGATTTGTTGCCGGGTGAGGACCTGGCGCATTTCCGTCTTGCCACTCGGATCACCGATCAATCCCGTACCGCCGCCGATCAGGGCGATCGGACGATGACCGTAACACTGCATGTGGGCAAGGGCCATGATGGGAACCAGGGAGCCGATATGGAGGCTCGTGGCAGTGGGATCGAAGCCGATATAGCAGGTAATCTCATGGCTATCAAGAAGCTGTCTGATCGCTTCATCATCCGTCGTCTGCTCAACGAAGCCCCGCTCCATAAACACATCATAGACATTTTTCACCTTAGCATACCTCCCTACAACCCTACTTTCATCTGAAAATGCGCTCGCAAAATATTGATTTATTGTGGTTCTTCTTCTCTGACATCATTTCCATCCACCTTTGTGGCGGGAACCGTCATGAGTGTTTCATCTGAAAATACTCTTGCATATTACGGAATTAATTAACGATAATTTAAATTCCGAATCATCCATGTTGCTGATGCAGGGGAAGCGAGAGTCTCTCGATACTAAGGGCGCATCCAGTTTTCTCGTCAACATCGATGAGGACCGCCTGAAGGCGGACATCCCCTTTGGCTACCTCAAATTTATTGGGAATCTGCGTGAGAAACCTCTCCAGAACGATTTCCTTGCGGGTGCCGATGACGGAATCAAAAGGTCCGGTCATGCCTACATCGGTAATATAAGCCGTTCCCCCGGGGAGAACCCGGTCATCCGCAGTCTGGACATGAGTATGGGTTCCCACCACGGCCGTCACTTTTCCATCCAGAAACCAGCCCATGGCAATCTTTTCCGAGGTTGCCTCCGCATGCATATCGACAAGGATTATCTTTGTACGCTTCCGGATCTTTTCGATTTCCTGCTCTGCGGTCCGGAAAGGGCATTCGAGGGGATGCATGAATACCCTTCCCATAAGATTAATGACCCCGACATGATAACCCTTGATACTTGGCATCACCACGCTGCCCCGGCCAAGGGCCGACCCCGGATAATTGGCCGGACGGATGAGAGATTCATAGTCGGCTATGAAATCAAGGATTTCCTTCTTGTCCCAGACATGATTTCCCATCGTCAGTACATCGATTCGGGCATCGAAGAGGTCTTCCACAATCTCTCTGGTTATGCCGAAGCCCGCGGCGGCATTTTCACCGTTGGCAATAACAAAATCTATCTGGTAACTACTTATTAGCTCAGGAAGCAGTTCATGGACGGCCCGACGACCGGGTTTGCCCACAATGTCTCCAATAAATAACATTCTCATAGGTGCCGCTCATTCTATTTCGCATAATCGGTAACCCGGGTTTCCCGGATGACCGTAACCCGGATCTGTCCAGGATAGGTCAGATCCGCCTCTATTTTCTTTACGATGTCCCGGCAGAGCATAACGGCGTCATTATCGGAAATCTTCTCGTTTTCCACCATGATCCGGATTTCCCGTCCTGCCTGGATGGCAAAACATTTATCCACACCATTGAAAGAATTGGCGATGGCCTCGAGTTCTTCCAGACGTTTTACATAGGATTCCAGCATCTCCCGTCTGGCCCCGGGCCGGGCAGCCGACAGGGTATCCGCCGCCTGGACAAGAACCCCGAGAAGGGTATTTGTTCTCCCGTCGTCATGATGAGTGGCGATGGCCTGGACGATTTTGGGGGCTTCCCCGAAACGGCGTGCGAAATCGGCACCGATAGTGGCATGGGGTCCCTCGATTTCATGGTCGATGGCCTTGCCGATGTCATGGAGCAATCCCGCCCTTTTTGCCTCCTTAACATTCATCTTCAATTCCGCTGCCATCATCCCGGTCAGGTGGGCGACCTCGATAGAATGCTGTAGAACGTTCTGGGAAAAACTCCTTCGGAACTTTAAGCTCCCGATAAGAGTTACGATCTCCGGATTTACATCGTGAACGCCAACATCAAAGCAGGTTCTTTCCCCTGTCTCCCTGATGATTGTATCCACTTCCGTGCGGACCTTTTTAACGATATCTTCAATACGTCCCGGATGAATCCGTCCATCGGAGATGAGCCGCTCCAGAGAGATCCTGGCGACTTCCCTCCGGACCGGATCGAAACTCGAGAGCACCACGGCCTCGGGGGTATCGTCAACGATCAGGTCAATCCCCGTTGCCGCCTCAATGGCTCTAATATTCCTTCCTTCACGGCCGATAATTCTCCCCTTCATCTCATCGCTCGGGAGATTGACGACGGAGACCGTATTTTCGGCCACAAATTCACCGGCATACCTCTGAATGGAGTAGGAAATAATCTCACTGGCCTTTTTATCAGCCGTTCTTTTCGCCTCCTCCTCCATCTTGCGAATCGTCGTCGCCGCTTCAATCCTTGCCTCACTCTCCATGGACTGGATCAGCATATTCTTCGCCTCTTCGGATGAAATTCCCGCTATCTTCTGCAGCTTCTCCTTCTGTTCCTCAATGTTCCGATTCATTTGTTCATGCTTATCCTGAAGGGATTGTTCCTTTTGAATCAGACCGCCTTCCCGGTTCTCGATATTATTTTCCTTTTGAGAAAGGGCATCCATGCGCTTTTCAAGATTTTCTTCCTTGGAACGAATCCGCCTCTCGACGGCATCGAGCTCCCCTTTCCGTTCCCGGGTATCCCTCTCGAATTCCGTCTTGACCTTGAGAAGGTTTTCTTTTGCCTGAAGCATCGATTCTTTTGTAATATTTTCAGCTTCCTTTTTTGCTTCATCGATGATTCGGGAAGCAAGGCTTCCCGAAGAGGCGATCTTCCTTTTTGACAGGACATTCATCGCCATATAGCCCACAACCAGGCCAATACCGAGGGCTACCAACAATAAGAATATCATCATGAGTGTACTCAATTCTATTACACCTCCTCCTTTATATCCGCCGAGCCAGGTCACATGAATAAGATCCGGGCTCACTTCCGGTGTTCCCCCGCACCAGACGCCGGGAGACACAACCTCTCAAGGAATGAACAAATTTTTTAAAGGGATTTTTCGAAGGATAAAACTACGGGGCTTTTGCCAAGGTAAGAAAAACCCCCGCTTATGCCGTGCTAACCACCGTTCTGAACCGTTCCTAAAAGTGGGTGCCTATGTTGCTGCTTCAGGCTTCCTGCCCTCCGTTGTTACGGATGTCGGCAGACATGCACACGGCGAACAAGGAGAGGGCCCCGATTCCAAGGTGTTGGATCAAAAGACATCAGTTAATCACGTACATCGCAGGGGATGATCAATAAGTCTAAGCTGTCTCGTTGATCAGGCTGATTAACTTCTCCGACCTGCTCTCAAGTTGCTGATGGATGATCTCCTCCGCAACCTTCACTCTGAAATATTCATCCGCAATATTCAAGGCCGCCAGAATGGCAATATTAAGGCTGTTAAAATGGCTGGTTTGCTTACCAATTTCCTCTACCTTGTCATTGACATACTGGACAACCTTCGCAACATGCTCTTCTTCTGCATCACTCACAACCGACAAATCTTGTCCCATAACCTTGATATAATAACGCTTCTTCAAGCTTCATGACCCCAAAGAGAGCTTATTGCGGAGCTTATATATCCTGAAGCAAATCGAGTAACGAATCTACCTTGGTGCGAACGGTCTCCCTTTCCTCGTTTAATCCCTTTAATTTTTTATTTGCCTCTTCCAACTCTCTATCTTTATTTTTAAGGAGTTCTTCCAACTCCTGACTGCGCGTTTTTAAAACCGCCTTTTCCTGGAGAATCTTTGTAATTCTCTCTTCCAGCTCTTTAAATTTGACAAATTCCACAGACCCACCCTACCTTTTTCTTATAATCAACGATGGATTGACTATGCCAAAAGGACATCTAAAAGTCAAGGGCATTATTCACTTCTCCAAAATAGGCCAGCAGTGCTGCCAACATGGGCTCCCGCTCGTGGAACCCGCTGATTTTCTGTCTAAAGGGTGCGCTGCCGCGCAGACCCTTCGTATACCAGAGGAGGTGTTTCCGGAAGCTCTGAACACCCCCATGTTCTCCTGAATACTCCGTCTCCATTTCCAGATGATCCCGGATGACCTGTTCCCTCTCCTTAAGGGACACGGACGGGGTATTTACATCCGAGCCCCCTTCCCCCTTTTTCTCCACTATATCCCTGAATATCCAAGGGTTTCCGAGTGCGGCACGACCAACCATCACCGCATCGCAACCGGTAATTTGCATCATTTTTCGGGCATCCCCGGGGTTGCGAATGTCGCCGTTACCGACTACAGGAATGTGCAGGGCCTTCTTAACGGTTTTAATGACTTCCCAGTCCGCTATTCCACTGAAGCCCTGATCCGCCGTCCGGGGATGAATGACCAGGGCGCTGGCTCCCTCGTCCTCAGCAATCCTGGCAATTATCGGGGCGCTGATTTCAGAAGGGCGCCAACCGGCGCGGATCTTAACCGTCAGCGGCAAGGGGGTCGCTCTGCGCACGGCCCGTATAATCATACCCGCCTTTTCCGGGTCCCGAAGGAGAGCAGCCCCGGCCCCCGCCCGGACCACCTTTTTAACGGGACAACCCATGTTGATATCAATAAGATCTGCGCCCCGGTCCGTGACGATACGCGCCCCTTCGGCCATAAGCGCCGGATCACTTCCGAAAAGCTGAACCCCCAAAGGCCGGTCATTCTGGTCGCTATCCAGATAACGGTAGGTCTTCTGCGAACCTCTGACCAGCCCGTTGACACTGACCATTTCCGTAAAGGCTAGCCGGCAGCCGAAGCGGCGGGCTATAGTTCGAAAGGGAAGGTTCGTAATCCCTGCCATCGGTGCCAGAAAGACGGGATGGTCAAATTCCAAGGCGCCGATTTTCAAAAATCAACCCTCCCCCGTTCCTCCCCTTCCATGATGCGGCAGGCATAATCGAGGTCCTCCGGGGTGTTTATCCCCATAACTTCCGTTTGATCCCTGACGACAAAGGCCGACACCTTATACCCATCCCGCCGGGCAATCTCCATGATGTCCGTCAGATAGTATTCCTTCTGGACGTTGTTGTTCTCGATCCGTCCTACGGCGTTGAACAGAAAGCGACTATCGGCGCAATAGATTCCCGTGTTGATTTCCCGGATGGCCTTTTCCCCAGCCGTAGCGTCCTTCGCCTCCACGATCTTCAATACCTCTCCGGCGTCATTTTTGACAATCCGGCCGTAACTTCCCGGATTATCGAGATTAACCGTCATTACAGTAACAATGGCACCGGAAGCATCATGATGGGCGATAAGGGATTCGACCGTTGATCGCTTAAAGAGGGGAACGTCGCCACAGAGGATCAAAATCCAGCCGTCATAGTCTGCAAAGACCTCCCGCGCCTGGAGGACGGCGTGTCCTGTCCCGAGCTGCTGCTGCTGTTCCACAAAGATCACTGCCTGCTCTCCGCAGGTTTCACGAACCCGCTCAGCCTGGTGGCCGATCACCGCTGCGATCCGGTCCGCTCCTATCTCCTTTACCAAATCGACGCTGTAACACAGCATGGGTCTCCCGCAGATCGGATGGAGAACCTTGGCCAGCTCGGACTGCATTCTCGTTCCTTTCCCGGCCGCTAAAATAACCGCACCTATGGGTTTATTTCTCATTTTTTCACTGTCGCTCCTTAAAATAACGCCCTGCTGCCAATTTCATTGACTGCAATGTCCTTTTCCGATATTTAGCATGACAATGGGTATTCAACAACCCGAAAATAAAAAGGGAGGAATAAATACCATGCCCAACATTCTTCTCATCGGCAACGGCGCCCGGGAACATGCGATTGCGGAAGCCGTGGTCCGTTCCGTGAAGAACCCGGGACTATTTGCCTACATGAAGGCCAACAATCCCGGAATCGCGAATCTTTCCAAAGGCATTCGCCTGGGAGGATACAGCGATATGGCCGCCATTCTTGATTTTGCCCGGGTCAATGAAACGGCCTTTGCCATTGTGGGTCCCGAAAATCCCCTGAACGAAGGGGTTGTCGATTCCCTTTTAACGGCAGGAATCCCGGCGGTGGGACCCACGAAATCCCTTGCCAGGCTGGAGACCTCCAAATCATTTACACGTAATCTTGCGGAAAAATACGGCATCCCCGGAAATGTGCGCTTTCGTGTCTTTACCTCCGCGGAGGGCATCCCGGAATTCATCGCTACCCTCGATGAGGTGGTGGTAAAACCCGACGGACTGACGGGCGGTAAAGGGGTAATGGTTCAGGGAGATCATTTTTTCAAAAAGGAAGAGGCCCTGGAGATTTGCCGCCAGATCCTGAGGGAACATGATCAGGTGATAGTGGAGGAAAAGCTGGCCGGCGAGGAATTTTCCCTCCAATGTCTTTGCGATGGGAAACACGTAATCGCCACCCCTCCGGTCCAGGACCACAAACGGCGCTTCGTCGATGACAAGGGACCGAATACCGGCGGCATGGGGTCATATTCCTGCGAAGATCATTCCCTTCCGTTTCTAAAGCCGGAGGATGTCGTAGCGGGTCTGGAAATCACCCGGCAAGTCGCCGCCGCCATCTATCGGGAAACAGGCACATATTACAAAGGCGTCATGTACGGCGGTTTCATGATCACCAGGTCCGGCGTCCGGCTTCTGGAATACAACGCCCGCTTCGGCGATCCGGAGGCCATGAATATCCTTCCCCTCCTGCAGACGGATTTTGTGGACATCTGTGAGGCCATTATACACGGCACCCTCGACCGCCTTCCCGTAACTTTCGACAAGAAGGCAACGGTCTGTAAATACATCGTTCCCAAGGGATACGGCCTCCCCAAGGACCATCCCGACGCCCAATCGACGGCAGCCGGAATTGAAGTGGGGGACACGGGTCAGGCAAGACTCTATTATTCTTCCGTGGACAAAAAGGAAGACGGCCTGTATATGACAACTTCCCGGGCCATCGGTGTCGTCGGGGTAGCAGGTAATCTGCATGATGCTGAAATCATGGCAGAAAATGCCGTATCCGCTATTCGTGGTCCCGTCGCCCACCGGCCGGATATCGGCACGGCGGCTCTCATCGACAAGCGGGTCCGCCACATGGAAGCTTTACGAAAATAAAATCATGATCTACAAGAAACAGGGAGATAATTTATGCATTTGAACGTCATCAAGCGGGTACTGATTAGCGTCACCGACAAAAAGGGCATCGTCGATTTTGCCAGGGAACTAAATAACTTTGGCGTGGAAATCCTCTCTACGGGGGGACGGCGGCGCAGTTGCGAAACAGCGGTATAGAAGTGCGGGATGTATCCGATTATACAGGCTTTCCGGAAATGATGGACGGCCGCCTCAAGACCCTCCACCCCAAGATCCACGGCGGACTCCTCGCCCTCAGGGACAATCCCAAGCACCTTGAGGCCGTGCAGGCCCACGGCATTGACCTCATCGATATGGTCGTCATCAATCTCTATCGCTTTGAGGATACCGTGGCCAAAGAGGGTTGCTCCCTCGAAGAAGCGGTGGAGAATATCGATATCGGCGGCCCCACCATGCTCAGGGCGGCAGCCAAAAATTACCGTTTCGTCAGTGTCGTCACTGATCCGGGCGATTACTCCAAAATAATTGAAGAAATGAAGCAGACCGGCGGGAAGATCTCCGAAGCGACAAATTTCCGCCTGGCGACCAAAACCTTTCAGTTGACGGCCCGTTACGATGGCGCCATCTCCAACTATCTTGGCAAGATAAACCCCGAAGGCGGCCGAAAGGAATTCCCGGAAACCTACACCTTCCAGTTCGCCATGGCCCAGGACCTCCGCTACGGTGAAAACCCCCACCAGAAGGCGGCCTTCTACACGGAAAACAATCCGCTGCTGTCCGCCGTGGCCAATGCCCGGCAGCTCCAGGGCAAGGAATTGTCCTATAATAACATCATGGACTCCGACGCAGCCTGGCAGATGGTTTCGGATTTCAACCTGCCGGCGGCAGTGGTGATCAAACACGCCAATCCCTGCGGCGCCGCGACCTCGGACGGCGATCTGCTGACGGCCTATCAGAAGGCGTTGAAAACAGATCCCGTATCGGCGTACGGCGGTATTGTGGCCCTCAACCGGCCGGTGGACGCAAAGACGGCGGAAGAGTTGGCCAAGATCTTCATGGCAGTAATCATCGCCCCCGCCTTCGACGATGAGGCCAAGGCCATTCTCGGGGCCAAGAAAAACGTCCGGGTACTGGAAATTCATCAAAAAACATCTTCCATCCAGGCGGGTTATGATTTTCGCCGTGTTGTCGGCGGACTGCTTATCCAGGAGCGGGATACGGATGATCTTGACATCCACAAGGCCCAGGTCGTCACCAAACGGCTGCCCACGGAGGAGGAATACCAGGCCCTCGATTTCGCCTGGCGAATCGTCAAGCATGTAAAATCCAACGCCATCGTTTACGCCACGAAAGATCAACTCGTCGGCGTCGGGGCCGGCCAGATGAGCCGGGTTGATTCCGTCAAGATCGCCAAAATGAAGTCGCTGCTGCCCACACGGGGCACAGTCCTGGCCTCGGACGCCTTCTTCCCCTTCCGGGACGGCGTAGACATGGCTGCCGAGGCGGGGGTCACGGCCATCATCCAACCCGGCGGTTCCGTCCGGGACGAAGAGACCATCCAGGCCGCCAATGAGCATGGCATATCCATGATTTTCACGGGGAAAAGGCATTTTAAGCACTAAACAGCTTTTTGTGAGATGCCCGCATTTATTAAAGGAGGAATCGTATCGATGGCACCTAAAGCCGAACCTATCGTCAGCGTCGTTATGGGAAGCGACTCGGATCTTCCCATTATGGAAGAATCTACAAAAATCCTGGAGCAATTTGCCGTTCCCTACGAATTATTCCTGACCTCAGCCCATCGCTCGCCCGCACGGACGACGACTTTCTCTAAAAACGCCGCGCAACGGGGAATAAAGGTCATCATTGTCGGTGCCGGGGCGGCGGCCCATCTGGCCGGCGTTATCGCCTCCGAAACGCTGCTGCCCGTAATCGGCGTTCCCGTCGATGCAACTTCCCTAAAGGGACTCGACGCCCTCCTTGCCACCGTGCAGATGCCCGGCGGCATTCCGGTGGCGACAATGGCCATCGGCAAGGCCGGGGCCAGAAACGCGGCCTTATTCGCCGTGAGGATTCTGGCCTTAGAAAATGAAACCATGCGAAATAACTTGATAAAGTACGTGGATAACATGGCCAAGGATGTGGCAATAAAACACAAGAATCTTATGGGGATCAGATCTTGAAAATTTATGATTATCTCTATTGATCCCAACGACATCGCGGTGACAAGTATTGAGAAAGCGGTGACAATTTTAAAAGCAGGGGGCGTCGTCGCCTTCCCGACGGAAACCTTTTACGGTCTGGCTGCTGACGCAATCCGACGGAAACCTTTTACGGTCTGGCTGCTGACGCAATGAACGAAAAAGCCGTGGATCGCATTTTCGAGATCAAAGGACGCTCATTTAATCATCCCATCGCCCTGATCATCTCCAAAGAGGATGATCTTGATCTACTTACGGATAACATCCCGGAAGAAGCGAAAACGCTTATGGCTGCTTTCTGGCCGGGGCCCTTGACCCTTATATTCAAGGCATCACCATCGGTCAGCCCGCGCTTGACGGCCGGCACCGGCAAGATCGGGGTCCGCATCTCCAGTCATCCCATCGCCGAGGCCCTCACCGTCGGTTTGGGCCGTCCGATCACCGCCACCAGCGCCAACCTTTCCGGGGGAAGGGAATGCGCCACCGCGGAAGAGGTCAGGGGGCAAATGGCAAACATGCAACTTACCGTCATTGACGGCGGCCCCACTCCCGGCGGCAAGGGATCGACCTTTCTCGATGTAACCACCGATCCCCCTGCTCTGCTTCGGGAGGGGGCAATCCACAGCGCAGCGATCAGCGCCGCCCTGAAGAAATAAATACCGTTATTTAGATTACGTTATTTCATATTTTTCCCCACCGAAACACATAAACCTATTGACCTTTTCCATGAAATTTGGTTTATACATGGAAGTAATTACAACTATCCTTTAAGGTGACTCTTATGCATGGACGGTTTTTTTCATACCTTATCTGCTTTATCCTCTCTACATCCATTAACCTTGCCATGACCGTAACGGCCCATTCCCAAACACCCGACGCCTCACCGGCCTCGGCGGAAGGGGGGAAGCCCGCGGGGGATATGGATTTCCAGAAGTCCAACAAGGAGGCCATCGAAAAGCTTCGCAAGATGCCGCCGGAAAAGGTGGCGGCCCTCGATGACAAGCTTGCGGAGGCCCTGACCCTTTATTACGACGGTAAATTTGCCCAGGCCCTGCCCATCTTCAACAGCATTTCCGCCGACGTGGAAACTATGGATATCATGTGGTGGTTGGGGACAAGCGCCATGAATACCGGGGATACGAAGCTTGCCATCGCGAAGTTCCAAAAGATGCTGGCCGTTGACCCCGGGCTGCACCGGGTGCGCCTTGAACTGGCCGCCGCCTATTTCCAGATGAAGCAATACAACGAGGCCCGCCGGGAACTGGAAATCGTCAAGCAGACCAAACCGCCGCAAGATGTTCAAAAAAATATCGACCGCCTTCTCGCTGCCATCGACGAAAGCACCAAGAAGGTGTTCTGGAATGTTCGCTTCTCCCAGGGTATCCAGTGGGACAGCAACATCTCGAGCGGACCGGACCAGAAGGAACTGTCCGTGACCGGGGGAACCCTGACCCTCGCCGACGATACGAAGAAGCTCGGCGATTGGGCCTCCATCGAAAATTTCTCCGGAAACGTCCTCTATGATTTCGGCGACAAAGGGGGCTTCATGTGGAATACTACTGCCGATGTGTACAACCAGGCCTATTTCAACTATGGGAAATACAACTACCTTCTCGGAGACGTCTCGACGGGCCCCTGGTGGGTGGGACCGAACGACATCGTGAAGTTGCCCGCAGGTATTTCCAAGCAGGAGTACGGCAGTTCGCCCCTGTCGACTATCTATCATCTCCGGCCGAGCTTAGAGCACTATTTCACCCCCTACTTAAGCCTCAGGGGCCTGTTTTCATGGAGCAGGGAGAGCTTCATGGACAGCAGCAACTACAACCTGAACAATACGACGACACGCTACGAGATCGGCCCTAACTTCTTTTTCATGAACCGCCAGCACATCGTTTCCCTGAATTTCGGCTATGAATCATCCATCGCCGATTCGCGCAGTTTCACCTATACGGCGCCTTACGGAGCCATCTCTTACTATACCCGCTTCCCGACGAAGACGGACCTCTTCCTGAGATTCCAGTACGGGGAAAGAAACTACAAGGCGGCCCCCGTCCTCTACAACGATGATCGGGTGGACCGCCGCCAAAGCTACTCCGTCGTCTTGAGCCAGGAGTTCCTGAAGCATTATTTTGGATCCTTTGCCTTCAACTATATCGACAACCATTCGAACGATGAGCTTTACAGCTTTACCAAAGAAACCTACACCTTGAGTGTCGGTTTCTATTTCTGATTATCCCGGGAGGTTACGATGAACTGCCATAAGCGTATTTTCACCCTGATCATCCTTATCACGGTCATCATATGGGGAGGGATGGCGGGCGTCAGCCTCGCCGCCGAAAACCGCGGCCACGGGGCGCCGGCGGATGCCCTGCCCAAGGAATTGAAAAACGTCAGCGTCAAGGACTACTTCCTGCCGGGAAAGACCAAAGAGGCCGGGGTGGTCCAGACGGCGGGCAAACGGCGACAAACTCTACGAGCAGGACGTCGTCTTCACGTTGAAGGCCTCCCGATGCCGCATCAAGCTCCTTAACAACGACGTCATCACCCTCGGAGCCCATACCCGCATCACCGTCAAGGAGGTGGTGGGAGGAGAGAGAAACACGCCGGAAAAGAAAACCAATCTGTCTATGGCTCGGGGGCAGGCCATGTTCTACGCCATCCGCACCCTCAGCCAAAAGGGCGCGGTCATGACCGTGGAGAGCCCGACGTCCGTCGCCGGTGTCCGGGGGACAAAATTCGGCATGGAGGTCACCATCGAAGGCGAAAATTCCACCGCGGCCCTTCCCCTCCTGCTTGCCGACGCCTCGGTTGATTGGGGGCGCCACCTCATTTTGGCCCAGGCGTCTCCCCCGCCGCCAAGTATCACGACAACAGTCCACGGCTTTGACGGCACGGTAACCGTCACCTCCACCGTGGACGGCAGAACCCAGAGCGTGGGGGCGGGGCAGACCGTGTCGGCCACTCCCCAGGGAGTCAGTGCCCCCACGCCGACTCCCCCTCAGGTCTCTCAGAGCTTCCAGGCCGCAACAAACGTACCGCCGCCTGGTGGCGGAGCCGGCGGCAGCCAGAGCAGCGGCGGCAGCTCCGGCACGGCAAGCGGCAACGCCCCGGATGCGAAGACAACTTCGGACGCTACGGGGACTTCAACAACCAATATGCCCGACACGTCGAGTATAACCCAGCAACAGAATGTCAATAAGGAAGAAGAAAAGGCAGCCAAGAAAGAGGCCGCAAAAGACCCCGTGACCGACCCAAAAACAAACGCCCCGGGTGCGGGTGGTTCGAGTGGGCGGAGTAAAGGCTACGGTTACTTCGCAAGCCTCCTTTCGAACACCACGGATGGTACCCTCGCGGGAGCATTCGCCAGCCAGTACCGCTACGACGGTGATTCCAGTGTCTGGGCCCGGGGGCCAAATGACGCAGATTATGTCCGGGTTCTCGGTAACTCGGGAATCAAAGGCAGTGCCACCTTGAAGTGGGTAGTTTTCGACTCAGGGAACAAAAACTCGGGAGAGTTGAATTCCAGCATCTCTTCCACCACGCTTGGGGAAAACGACTACATGGAATGGGGATATGCCACGATAGGGAGTTCCTTTACCGTCGATAACAAAAACTACGCCTTCGACAACCGGGCGTACTGGATTTTCGGCGGGAACATACCCTCCATGGTGAACCTTTCAGGACAGGTGACTTACACCGGCGCCGCCTACGGCACTTACTGGTCCGCAGCCGGGGGCAGCAATATGACGGGCACCTTCAAAACCGATGTAAACTTAACAAGCGCCGCGATGAGCAACTTCAGCCTTGATGTTTCGGGCAATGGGGCCAATGCCTACATTCACAACGCCTCCGGAACTATCGGGAGCGACGCCACATTCTACCTCACCGGGGGCACCTGGAACCTGAACGGCGTTACCCCCGACAAGACCACCGCCAACGGCTCCCTCTACGGGTCCGACGGCGCCGGCATGGGCGGCGTCTGGGGCATGTACAGCACTGCCTACAACACGTCGGCCACCGGTATTTTCGCTGGGACCAACAAACAGATGGGCCATTATGCGGGGATGCTCGAGTACCTCTCCGGAGGTCAGTATCGGGGTTATTCTGGTACGTATATGACCACATCGGCGCAGGACTTCAACTCGTCAACTGCCAAAGCCGAGAACTCAACCTATTACACGACAATTGATGGAACAGGCTCACCAAAGAACATGACGGCACTGACGGTAAGCGGTGACTCAATAACGGTAGGAAATAAGGCCGTCTCGTTCTCCCAGATCGGCGCCAATGAATATATGTCATGGGGTACCTGGACGCAGGCCGAAGCCATGAGCGGTAGCGGCTGCGATTATTACTTCAAGAATCAAGGGGCCTACGTCTGGGGCAGTCCTACAACGGACAGTGAAATGGCTACATTGAAATCCAACGCGATTACGGGAACTTATAGCGGTAACGCTTGGGGGACCTACTTCGTGGCTAACAGTGCCGGAACGGACCTAAAAGGAACTTTCAGCAGCACTGTCAATTTCGCCAGCCAGACGCCTATCACCAACTTCACCATCAACGTGGCCGACGCCAGCAACACGAAAACAGTAGCTATCAGTGGCGCCACGGGAACCTTCAGCGGTACTACCGGTCAGACGAGCACCTTCGCCATCAGCTCCGGCACTTGGAAGATCAACAACACTACTGCCACCAACACGGGCGCCTCCGGGACCGTTTACGGAAACGGCACGGATAAAGGGAAATACATCGGCGGCGTCTGGCAGGCCGGCTACTCAACTGACAAAGCCGTCGGGGGGTTCCAGGGGAGCAAGTAAGGGAGAGCCCCATCGCCCTTCGTGACTCTCACCGACAACAGCTTACCATAGGGGGAAACAGACCGATATATCTGTTTCCCCCTATTTACATTTATGGCCAAAAGAGGTAAGAGGGTTCCATGCTCAATTAAGGAGGAGTTAGGATAGTGAAAAAAGAGATGAGATATTTCGTATGGGCATCTGTCTTGATGATTATTTTGCTGGCCCTGCCGGCCTGGGCGGCGCCTAAGGCGGCACCGAAGGCGGCGGGAGTGGCAGGACCCCTGAAGGTCGGGATGGTGGATATGCAGAAGATCCTCCGGGAGTCAAAGAATTCCCTGAAGGTCCGTACCGCCTTCATGAAGGATGTTGAGAAAAAGCAGGCCGCCATTGTCGCCAAGGAAGGCGTGATAAGGAAACTGGAGGAAGAATTCAGCCGCCTCGAACCCGGCGCCATGGAGGCGCGGAAAAAGAAGGGGGAACAGATTAAGCACGAAATGCGGGAACTTCAGTACCTGCGCGAGGACGCGGAAGGGGAACTCAAACGCAAAGAGATGGAAATAACCCAGAAGGTTATTGGCGAGATCATGCTGGTCGTCAGGAATTATGCCCGCGGCGAGCGCTTCACCATCATCTTGGACCGCATGGCCGTGATTACCGCGGAAGAAAGCATCGATATCACGGACAGGATTCTTAAACTCTACGACCAGAAAAAGTAGTAACCAATCTCCCCGCAGCAAGCTGCGGGGAATATCCACCCCGAGGAATTTACGAAGAAAGGAGCCGTTCGGCGGCGATGGGCATGACAAATGTCCTGGTCACCCCGGGGGGCTCCCGGATGAAGACGATCATGAAGGGAATCGTTCCATTCGGGGCAATCTTGTCATTGGGTACGTCGCTGCCCTGGGGATTGGCAAGCTCCCGGAAAATCTGTTCTTCCGACATGATCCCCAGCTCTTCATCTGTGAGCAGATTCCCACAAAAAGCTGAGCTCTGCCGCACCGGCGTCCCGATCATATCAAAGAGTTCCCCCCTGACCTTTATCCTCGCCATGGGATAGGGAGAGGTATTCATGGCAACGCCCTCGACAATACGGATATTGCCGAGGATGGCATTGTTGACGAAACGCTGTTTAATATCCACAATCTTGACCTGGGCAGGCCCGACCATCGGCGCCGGCGCCTCCTGGTCGGTAAATGACGCCAAGCCCGGGAAAAGGGCATTCAATTCTTTCATCACCACCTGACCGTATTGGGGAAACAGGAAGAGACTCCCCCCACCCACCACGAGGACCAGCATGATCGCTCCCAGCACCCAAACCCATACTCTTTTAGCGGGTGGCCGGGCTTCGGAAAGCTCGGAAAGCTCAGCAAGTTCAGGCATTTCAGAGAGATCTCGCATATCCACCGTTTTTGCAGCCCCAAGAGCGATCTGATCCGGGGCATCGGACTTATTCACCTCCAGGTTAAGAAGCGGCGGATGCTGAAAAAATACCTTCTGGCAACGGGTACAGCGGACCCAGGCGCCATCCGGAGGAATCTTGGCTTCATCAAAGCGGTATTTTGTTCGACAGATGCGGCATTGAATAATCATAAGGCCTCTATAAATTCGTCACTATGTAAACATCCGGGAAAAATCTTGCCTTCTCATTGAAATCGAGACCGTAGCCAACCACAAAACCATCGTCAATGGTAAAGCCCACGTAATCCGCCTCGAAGGCAACCTTGCGGCGCAACCTCTTATCCATGAAGGTGCAGACCTTCAGGGAACGAGGGCGCCTCTCCTTAAAGGCCTGGACAAGGTAAGACAGGGTCAGGCCTGTATCAACGATATCCTCGACGATCAAGACATCCCTGTCTTTAATCTCCATTTCAATGTCCTTGGTAATAACGATCTGACCGGAACTT
>JAPLJZ010000222.1 GCA_026388335.1 Deltaproteobacteria bacterium | reverse complement strand
TAGCAGAAAAAGAAAAAGGACTTAAGCTGTAATGCCTAAGTCCTTGAATTTTCTGGTGGAGCTGGTCGGGATCGAACCGACGACCTCTTGAATGCCATTCAAGCGCTCTCCCAACTGAGCTACAACCCCAACTGTTCCAATTGGAGGCCACCCCATATCATAGGGGCTAAAATATTGTCAACAATTTTTCTCGGTTGATAATTGCTGTGCTGCCTGGAATTCCCGGATGAGCAAGGCCTTTGGTACGCCGGTGTCGATAAAATCCCAGGGAAGGGTTTCCGTTGTGTCCCGGGGGCGATAAACAAAGAAATCGGACTGCAGGGGGGCCTCCTTCAGGGCCTTGGACCAGGCGCCCTGCTGGAAATGCAGGGCGAGGAGGATCTTGCCGACCCGCCGATCCCCGGTGGCGAGAAGGGATTGGAGATAATTTCTTTTCGGCGGGTCCGAAAGGACTTTAATGTTTCCCTGCCCCCGGAAGGAGTCTGTAATCTTTCGGATTTTCTTCTTTATGAGTTGGATGTTTTCCAGGGGATACCACTGAAAAGGAGTCCCCGCTTTGGGGATGAACTGATTGATGCTGACGGTGATCTTTTTGAAGCGTTTCTCCTGCGGGCCGGTCGATGGTAAGGAAAGCTGTGAAAGGCGCTTGATTAATTCAATTATTGCCTCGACATCGTCTGCTGCTTCCGTCGGCAGACCGATCATGAAATACAAGCGTACATGTAAGAATCCATTCTCCAGGAGATTTATAGCCCCCCGGCTGATGTCTTCGTCCTGAATTCCTTTCCTGATAAGGTCTCTCAGTCGTTGAGATCCGGTTTCCGGAGCTAGGGCCAGGGTTTCTAGGCCTCCTTCTTTGAGAAGTTCGAGGAGTGTCGGTGTGAGTTGGTCCAGCCGGAAAGAACTCGCGCCGATCTTTCCTTGCCGGGAAAGGATATACCGGCAGATGTCTATCAGTTCGGGATGATCCGAGACGGCTGTTCCCATGAGACCGATTTTTTTACCCGTCTCCAGGCCACGTCTGATCGATTTCTCCAGGTTTTCTCGTTTACGGAACCGGCTGGGGCGATAGAGATACCCCGCAGCACAGAATCGGCAGCCGCGACTACAGCCACGGCTGACCTCCGTCAGAAACATTGTCCCGAAATCCGTGTCCGGCGAAGAGATTACCGTCTCCGTCGAGAATGCCTGGATATCCTGCGCCCATTGTTTCTGGATCTTGCGGGGCAGGGAAGGGTCTAGGGGGATCATATTGTCGATCGGTCCGTCCGCCCGGTAGGTGACATTGTATAGGGCTGGAACATATACTCCGAGGACGTCCTTTTGCAGCCTGAGAAGATCGTCTTTCCTGGTTTCCCTGGCTTCTCGGGGGCGGAGAAGGTTTAACAGAAATTCCGGCAGGATCTCCTCGGCCTCGCCGATGAGAAATAAATCGAAGAAATCCGCAAGAGGCTCCGGGTTCATGGTGACGCAAATACCGCCGCCGATGATGATCGGGTCGGATTCGTCGCGCTCACGGGAAAGGAGCTTGATCCTTGCCATATCCAGCATTTTAAGGATGTGGGGGTAATCGTTTTCAAAGGAAATGGAAAAGGCGACAATATCGAATTCCCGGAGCGGTTGCTGGGATTCAAGGCTGAAAAGGGAGAGGGGCCCCGGGGCGAAGAAACCTTCGTCCCCGGGGTCGGGAAGGAAAACGCGTTCACAAAGAACGGAGGGGTGTTGATTCAGAAGACGGTAAACTGTCTGAAAACCAAGATTGTCCATGCCCGTCCGGTAACGGTTCGGATAGGCTAAACAGATGTTTAGAGAGTTTCCCCACAACTTTTTTACATAACCGTCTTCGCGGCTTAATATTTCCTTGCATTTTTGCTTGATTGCCCAGGACATTCTGTCCCGTCAATCGGCCTGTCTTCTGAGGAACGTCGGAATTTCGAGATCGGGATCGTCGTTGTCCTCGATCATGCCCATCTTTACAGTCGCCATCTGGTCGATAGGCCTGTCTTTCCGAAGATAAGCGGGTTTTGAGATATCTTCCCTTTTATGCCCGCTCATGCTGGTCATATTCACGAGGTTATTTTTTCTGCGATTCACATCCTCGAAACCCGTAGCAATAACGGTAATTCTTATTTCGTCTCCCATGTTTTCATCGATGACGGTGCCGAAGATGATATTGGCGTCTTCATGAGCTTCCGCCTGGATCAGCGAGGAGGCTTCGTTGACTTCGAAAAGACTCATGTCCGGCCCGCCGGTGATATTGAGCAGAACCCCGTGGGCCCCCTGAATGCTGTTGTCTTCCAACAGGGGAGAAGAGATTGCTCGCTGAGCGGCTTCGATGGCACGGTTTTCACCGCTTGCCGTGCCGGTTCCCATCAGGGCCAGGCCCATGCTGGACATGGTGTTCTTCACGTCGGCAAAATCCAGGTTGATCAGGCCCGGGATGATGATAAGGTCGGAAATACCTTTGACGGCGTGATAGAGTATGTCGTCGGCCTTCTTGAAGGCTTCGAGGAGGGACAGGTTGCGTCCTCCTAAACTCAACAGCCGCTGGTTGGGAACGACAATCAGGGTGTCGACGATCCTCCGCAATTCGTCAACGCCTTCTTCCGCCTGATAATTGCGGCGCTTCCCTTCAAACTGAAAAGGTTTCGTGACCACCGCCACCGTCAGAATGCCGAGTTCCTTGCAAATCTCGGCAATGACCGGGGCACCTCCCGTTCCCGTACCCCCACCGAGACCAGCGGTAATGAACACCATGTCAGCCCCTTCCAGGTGCTCTCTAAGACTGTCTTTTGTTTCCATGGCGGCCTGCTTCCCCACATCAGGGTTGGCCCCTGCTCCGAGTCCCTTTGTCGCCTCGGTGCCGAGCTGGACCTTGACAGGAGAAATAGACGCCAAGAGGGCCTGCGTATCGGTGTTGGCGACAATAAAATCGACGCCTTTGAGGCTGTAGGAGATCATCGTGTTTACCGCATTTCCTCCTCCGCCACCGATCCCGATCACCTTGATCCTTGCCGTGTTTGCTGTAGATAATTCCGTTAACTCAAACATGTTCTTCCCTCCCCTTAAAAGAATTCAATAAACCATCTTTTTATTCTTCGAAACCAATTGCCAAAGGAACCACCTTCCCCTCTCCGAAGGGTTTCTTTGGAAATGTGTTGGCTGCCATAAACAATCAGTCCCACTCCGGTTGCATACATGGGACTGTTGACGACATCCGTCAGACCGCCGATTCCCATGGGACATCCCCTGCGAACCGGCATATTGAAGACCTGTTCGGCAAGTTCCGTCATACCTTCCATAATGGACGCCCCTCCGGTAAGGACGACGCCCGCTGCCATAAGATCCTCATAGCCGGAGCGGACGAGTTCCTTATAGGACAGACTAAGGATCTCTTCCATACGAGGTTCGATAATGCGACCAAGGATCTGGCGTGACACCTCTCTCGGCTCCCGTCCCCCGACACTGGGGACTTCTATTGTTTCATCCTTGGGAATCAGGGGGGAGTATGCGCAGCCATATTTGATCTTGAGCTTTTCCGCCTCTGTGGCCGGCGTGCGGAGACCCGTGGCGATGTCGCTGGTTACATAATTTCCCCCGACGGGCAGAACCGCTGTATGTTTTATGCTGCCCTCCGAAAAAACGGCGATGTCCGTTGTTCCACCCCCGATATCAAGCATGATCACGCCGAGGTCTTTTTCATCATTGCTCAGGACCGCCTCACTGGAGGCTAATTGCTCAAGAACGATCTCATCAATGTCCAGGCCGACGCGGCTGACCGATTTGGCGATATTCTGGATGGATGCTGAGGCCCCGGTTACAATATGAACCTTGGCTTCCAGACGAACGCCGGACATGCCGATAGGATCACGAATGCCATCCTGTTCATCAACAATATAGGACTGGGGTAAAGTATGGAGGATTTCCCGATCCATGGGGATAGCGATGGCCTTCGAGGCTTCGACGGCCCTTTGGACATCATCATCATCGACTTCCCGGCCTTTAACGGCGACGATACCCAGGCTGTTCTGGCTCTTGATATGTCCGCCGGCAATGCCGACGTAGACGGAGCGGATTTCACACCCCGACATGTGTTCGGCTTCTTCGATTGCCTTCTTGATTGCCTCTACGGTGCTGTCGATGTTAACCACCACCCCCTTGCGCAGTCCTTCGGAAGGGTTGGAACCGATGCCGATAATATCGATGCCCTGATCCGTTATCTCGCCAATGATGGTGCAGGTCTTGGTGGTTCCGATGTCCAGACCAACGATCACATTTGATTTTTTAGCCATGAAAGTCTCCCTTTTTCCTTTTCTTTTCATGTCTTGAATTCTTTCCTGGCCCCCGATGTAGCGGCAGGCGGCAGGATATCCCGACGCTGTACCGTTATTTTTACCGGATCGCTCAGGTCAATATACAAGTGTCCTATTTTCTGATTCCTGCGTTCCAGATCGACCATTACGGGCGGGAGACGCCTGAATTTATTTTCATAGTTGTCGAATCCCAAATGCAGGCACAAACCCGTGTTAGTAAAGACAGACAGTCCAAGGCGCCCATTGCCATTGATTTCAGAGACATTTTTAATATTCGGAAAATCTGTGGCCGTGGAAAGATACCGGAGCAGGTCAAGGGTCCGTCCCATGAGGATTTGAGCGTCCTTGTCTGTCCCCTGGTAACCCGTCAAAATCGGAAGATCCATCTCATCGTTCATTTCGAGTTTTTTGAATGTGACGCCATTGATATCCATGAGATAAAAGCTATTGTCCTTTTTAACCAAAGATACGGCTGTTCTCTCTCGTAGGTCGATAATTAGACGGTCAGGGAGTTCTCTGCCTACATAAGCATCTTTGATCCAGGGGTTTACCATGACCCTTTTCTTCACATCCCCCAGGCTTACGGCAAAAATATTCTGGCGGGTCTTGACAGCGGCCATGGAGAGGATCTCTTTCTCTGTCAATTCCTTGCAGCCCCGGACGGTAATATCGCGGATGGCGAAGTAGGGATGACTGATCAGATACAGGTAGCCAATAATCAGGAGCGCCGCCATTATGCCTATTCCCGACAAGGCCAGCGATGCCGTCAGGACCTCCTTTATAGTTGCCCCCGCCCGCCTGCGCAGGCGGTGCTTCCTTGCCTCATAGCGGTAGGTGTTGCTTTTGGGCCGGCGTTTAAACCAGTTCTTCACAAATCTTCTCCGATGGTTATTACTTCCGCTTCCAGAAGGATACCCTTTTCCCTGAGGACTTTGTCCTGGATGGTCCGGATCAGATCAAGGATATCCCTTGCTTTTGCCTGCCCAACATTGACGATAAAATTGCCATGTTTTTCCGATACCTTTGCCCCGCCGATCTGTAAACCCTTCAGCCCTAATTCGTCTATGATCTTGCCTGCCGGCTGTCCTTGGGGATTCTTGAAGACAGACCCGGCGCTCCGGTATTCCAGTGGATGTTTTTCTTTGCGTATTCTCCTGATTTCAGTGACCTTTTCTCTAACAATCTCTTTATTGCTCCGGGAAAGACGGAAGGTTGCATCCAGGATCACGGCGTCTTTTTCCGGCAAGACAAAGTGGCGATATTCAAATTGAAGTTGCCCACACGGCCATGTACGTTCCATTCCCCGGGCATCCATAAGGGTCAGCTTCTCCAGAGCGTCCTTGATCTCCCGACCATAGGCCCCGGCGTTCATGATGACGGCGCCGCCGACGCTCCCTGGAATGCCGGCGCAGAATTCCAAGCCCGTCAGTCCCTCTGTTGCCGATAGATTGACCAGGTCGGAGAGGGAAGTACCGGCTTCGGCTTGCAAGAAAAGATCACCGGAGGGATCTTGGGAAAGTTTGAAATCATTCATCTGCTTGAGGCCGATGATAACACCCCGGAAACCGCCGTCGCGCACGATCAGGTTGGTCCAGTTGCCAATCGGAACATAGGGGATTCTTTCTCTCTTGAGTAGAGATAACAGGTCGCGCAGTTGCTCCCTGTTCCCGGGAAAAACGAGGGCGTCAGCACAACCGCCGACACCCATGGAGGTATGGCGGCTCAGGGGTTCATCAAAGAGGATACCCCCTCCCATCAGTCTTTCCAGTTCCTGTTGAAATGTTTCATTCATCCCCGCGCTGCCCTCTGCAAATACTCCTCGCCAATTTTCCAGACCGTGCCCGCCCCTTGAGTGATAATAACATCTCCAGGTCCGGCGATGGCGAGAAGTTTGTCAATAATATCTTTAAAATCGGCGATATAAAGCACTTCCTTGGAGCCCCGTTCCCGGATCGCGGCGGCGAGTATCTCCGCATGAACCCCCGCGATTGGTATTTCGCTTGCCGCATAAATATCCGTAATGATCAGGAGGTCGGCATTCGGGAAAGCTTCGATAAATTCCTGAAACAGGGCCTTGGTCCGGGTATAACGATGGGGTTGGAAGATCACGATCAATCTGCCCTTCCAGACGTGTCTTGCCGCCGTCAGGGTCGCCCGGATTTCGGTCGGGTGATGACCGTAATCATCAACAACGGTCACTTCCCGGACCGTTCCTTTCACTTCCAGTCGCCGGTGCACCCCTACAAAGGTTTTCAGCCCATCGGCAATGGCCTGAAAATCCATGTCAACTTCCCTCGCTACGGCGATGGTGGCCAAAGCATTGTAAACATTAAATATTCCCGGAACATTGAGGGTGGCGACGCCGAGGCGCTTTTCACGGTACAGGACGGTGAAAGTTGTCGACGCCCCGCGGATACTGATATCGGTAGCCCGGTAGTCTGCGGGGAGGGCCATTCCGTACGTGATAGTCTTTCTCTTGATTTGCGGTAGAATTTCTTTAACGTGCCCATCATCGAGGCAGAGCACCGTAGAGCCATAAAAAGGTACGATGTTGGCGAATTGAAGGAAGGCGTCTTTGATTTCATCGATATCCCGATAATAGTCGAGATGTTCCCGGTCGATGTTGGTGATTACGGCGATACAGGGGGCCAGCTTCAGAAAGGAACCATCGCTTTCGTCCGCTTCGGCCACAATGATTTCACCATCCCCCATTTTGGCGTTGCTGCCGATACTGGCCAATTTTCCCCCGATGACCATGGTTGGGTCCAGACAGCCATAGGCCAGAACCGTTGAAATCATGGAGGTTGTTGTTGTTTTGCCATGACTTCCCGAAACGGCTATGGAAAATTTCATTTTAAGAAGTTCCGCCAACATCTCCGCCCGGGGAATCACCGGTATATTTCGTCGATGGGCCTCCACAACCTCAGGATTATCCTTCTTCACAGCCGTCGAGGTTACGACTACATCGGCGTCGCCGACATTTGATTCATGGTGCCCCTTGTGGATGACAGCTCCAAATGAGGTCAGACGCTGGGTAATGTCCGTCTGCCCGAGATCCGATCCGGTAATCCCATAGCCAAGGTTCAGGAGCACCTCGGCAATGCCGCTCATACCGATCCCGCCGATGCCCACGAAATGGACCGTTCTGATCTTTCGACGCATGCTGTCGATTCTTATGGTATCTGTCATCATATTCACCTCTTAAATGGGGTCAGGCTTACTAATTGACATTTATGCATAAATGTCAATTAGTAAGCCTGACCCCCTGTTCTGACCCCGTGTGCATTTTTATGCAGGCCTCTGCCACGTCGTCAGCGGCCCGGAAATTTCCTAATGCCTTCGATCTTTTACTCATATCCTCAATTGTTGCCGGATGACCGATAAGTCTTTCAATCGTATCTGCCAGATGATGGCCGGACAGATCCTTTTCCGGGATCATGATTGCGGCCTGGGCATGGACGAGGATCTCGGCGTTCTTTGTCTGATGGTCATGAATGGCGAAAGGAAAGGGAACGAAAATCGCCGCCTTGCCCATGGCGGTAATCTCGGCAACCGAGGTGGCGCCGGCCCGGCAGATTAACAGGTCCGCCTCCTGATAGGCCTTTGCCATGTCCATGATAAAGGGGTGGACTTCGGCGTTCATATCAAGCCTCTTGTAGGCGTCCCTGATTTCCTGGACATCCTTTTCTCCCGTCTGGTGAACGAATTTCAGCTTCTCCCTTGAGCTCTCCAGTTTGGCAGCAGCAGCCAGGACAGCCATATTGATTGCATGGGCGCCTTGGCTGCCGCCGAAAATGAGAATCTGAAAGGGTTTTCCCTCTATCTTTTTAAGCGTTTCCGGGGCGGCGGCAAAGGAAGCGCGGATCGGATTGCCTATGACCACGCTCTTGGCTTCGGGAAACCACTGCCCCCGGTCCGGAAAGGAGAGGAATATTTTATCAACAAACTTACTTAAAATGCGATTAGTCACTCCGGGCAGGGCGTTTTGCTCGGCGATGGCTGTCTTTATCCCCATAAAATGGGCGGTCAGAACTGCTGGTCCGGACGCATATCCGCCTACGCCAATGGCGACATCGGGAGAATATCTGCTGATTATCTTATATGCCTGCATCATGCTTCCCGGTATCTTGAATGCGGCCTGCATGGATCTTTTCCATGAACGGCCCTTGATTCCCTCAATGTCCAGGGTTTCCAGAGGGTATCCCAGTTCTTTAAGAACACGTTTTTCCAAACCCCGGTCGGTGCCCACAAAGAGGATCTCATTTTCTCTGTCCTTTTTCAGAAAGGCCTCGGCGATGGCAATGCCCGGGAAAAGATGGCCCCCGGTCCCTCCGCCTGCGATCATCATCTTCACTGGCCCCCTCCTGATCCCACAGCCGCTTCTCACACTACTTTTCATGCGCCGATATATTCAACAGGATGCCCACCATCGTGAGGCTCATAATCAGGGACGTCCCCCCATAGCTCAGGAAAGGCAGGGCAAGTCCTTTCAGCGGAATGAGTCCCATAACGCCGGCGATATTTATAAATGCCTCCAGGGCGATGACCATGGTCAGACCTGAGGCCAGCAAGGTGCTGAACATGTCCGGGGCTTTGAAAGAGATAAAAAAACCCCGAACTACAAAAACAACGAACAGGAAGATAATAATTGTCACGCCGATGAAACCGCTTTCTTCGGCAATAACGGAAAGGATGAAATCCGTATGGGGTTCAGGAAGGTAAAAGAGTTTCTGCCTGCCGTCTCCCACGCCGACACCGCCTATTCCCCCGGACCCGAAAGAGATGAGGGACTGGATGATCTGAAACCCTGAATGGAGGGGATCTTTCCAGGGGTCCATAAACGTCGTGAGCCGCTCCACCCGGTAGCTCTTGAAGAAGAGTACGAACACCCCGACCGGGATGAGCATGGCCACGAGCCCGGCCAGGTATCTGGCTCTGCTGCCGGCCAGGTAGAGCATGAGCATCATGATTACGGTGATAATCGCGGCGGTGCCGAAATCGGGCTCGATCACAATCAGTCCGACCATGAGCAAGGTGATCGACATGGGGATGACGACCCCGCGCGTCAATTCCTTTAGATGCTCGGCCTTGCGGGTCAGGAAGTGGGCAAGAAACAGGACCGTGGTAATTTTGACCATCTCTGATACCTGAAAGGAAAAAATTCCCAACTTCAACCATCTTTTGGCGCCGCCGACCTTCACCCCGACATGGGGGATCAAGACCAGGATGAGGAGGAATAGAGAGATGAGCACCCCGGGATAGGCGAATTCCTTTAATTGTTCGTAGGGTATTCTCGTCATCAGGATCATTATGGCCAAGCCGATGAGGACGAAGAACATCTGTTTCTTGAGGAAAAACTGTCCGTCCTTGAATCGTTCCATGGCCATAATGGAACTGGAACTATAGATCATTACCGTCCCGACAGTCACCAGAATGAGGGTGACGATGAGTAGAATGATATCCGGACTTCTGCGGGTGGTATCAAACTTAATCATGAGCGAGCGCCTTTACCTGATCTTTAAAAAACTGTCCCCGGGCCTTGTAGTCCCGGAACTCATCAAAACTGGCGCAGCCCGGGGAGAGAAGAATAACATCTCCCGTTGCGGCTGCGGCAATAGCGGTCTCAATACCTGCTTGCAGGGTGGGGCAATGATGTGTCCCGACGATCCCGCCGATAATGGAACCGATGGTATCCCTTGCCTCGCCAAAAAGGACCAGACGCTTTACCTTTTCTTGGAGGATGGGAATGAGGGCCTTGAAATCCCCTTCCTTATCCCGACCGCCCATGAGCAGCACGACCGGTTTGGAGAAGGTTTCGAGGGCCCGGTAAACGGCATCGACATTGGTCCCCTTGGAGTCGTCATAGAAGGATAGTCCTCGATATTCTCCCACGTATTCAATGCGATGGGCAATGCCGGGGAAGGTTTCCACGGCGGCAATTATCGCCAGCGGGTCACAGCCGCAGCTTCTAACTGCCATGATGGCGGCCATGATATTTTCGACATTATGCCGGCCGGGTATCTTCACCATGTCGAGGGGATAGGTTTCTCTCTCCAGTGCGGAAGGAGCGAACACCAGACGGCAATCGTCGCTGTAGATACCCTGGGAGGCAACCCGGGTGCTGCTGAACAGGAGAGTCTTGGCGGCTAATCGTTTCTGAAGCCCTTCCGTTCCAGGGTCATCGGCGTTCAGGATCGCTATGTCGTTTGCAGACTGGTTGGCAAAGATACGTTCCTTTGCCAGGCGATATGCAGCGAAAGAGCCATGATAATCGAGATGATCGCTTGTCACATTCAAAAGGATCGCCACGGTGGGATGGAAACTTTCAATCCATTGCAGCTGGAAACTGCTTACTTCGATAACGGCATAATCATCCTCCTGCGGCCCGTCGACATAGCCGATGAGGGGGGCGCCGATATTCCCGCCGACAAATGCCTTTTTGCCGCTCCCGGCCAGGATGTGACCGATGAGGGCGGTGGTCGTCGTCTTGCCATTGGTGCCGGTAATGGCAATCAGCGGGGGTTTGAGAAAACGGCTGGCAAGCTCAATTTCACTGAGGACCGGGATCCCCTGCCGGACTGCTTCCATGAGAATGGGGTTGGTCGGCGGCACCCCGGGAGAGGGGATAACGAGCTCTACCCCCTTGAGAATACCGGGATCATGGGGAACAATCCTTGCCGCCCGCAGGTCATCGTTTAATGGGGAGACAGGTTTCTCGTCCGTGGCAACCACCCGCGCCCCGCGATGGAGCAAGAACTCCGTCGTGGCCATACCGGTTTTGGCCAGCCCGATGACAGCGATATTTTTTCCTCTCAGGTCCATGAAGCTTATCTACCTCAATTTCAGGGTGCTCAGGGCCACCAGGGCCAGGAGGATGGAAATGATCCAGAAACGGACAATAACCTTGGGTTCCGCCCATCCCTTGAGTTCAAAGTGATGATGAAGGGGGGCCATCCGGAAAATCCGCTTGCCCTTGGAAATCTTGAACCAGCCCACCTGAAAGATGACGGAAAAGGTTTCGAGGACAAAGATCCCGCCCACGATGGCCAGGAGAATCTCCTGTTTGGTCAGGAGGGCCAGAGTTCCCAAGGCGCCGCCCAGGGACAGGGCCCCCACATCCCCCATAAATACCTGGGCGGGATAGGTGTTATACCAGAGAAAGCCGAGGCCGGCGCCGACCATGGCGCCGCAAAAAATCGCCAGCTCACCCGTTCCGGGCACGTAGGGGATTTGAAGATAGGAGGCGATCTTGATATTTCCGGCGAAGTAGGCAAAAAACAAATAGGTCATAAAGCAGATGATGATCGGGCCAATGGCGAGGCCGTCCAGGCCATCCGTGAGGTTAACGGCATTGGCGGCGCCGACAATGATAAAGGCAGCGAGCAGGATATACGCCCAGCCCAGATTGGGCAGGACGGTCTTGAAAAAAGGGATGGTGATATTGGATGTGAATCCCGGTTTCATGTACAGGACGATGCTGACAAACAGGGCAATGGAAATTTCAGCTGCCAGCCTTGCCTTTCCCGAGATGCCACGGCTGTTCTTTCTGGTGATTTTCCAGTAATCGTCCACGAATCCGATCAATCCGAAACTGACGGTGACAAGAATAACCAGCCAGATATACCAGACGGTGAGATTGGCCCACGTGAGGGTAGAAATCACGACGGAAAAGATGATCAGGAGACCCCCCATGGTAGGGGTTCCCTGCTTCACGAGATGGCTGTCGGGGCCGTCTTCCCGGATCGACTGGCCGATCTGGAGTTCCTGGAGCCTGCGGATAAGCCAGGGGCCGAGGATGAAGCAGATCACCAGGGCTGTTATCGCCGCATAAATCGTTCTGAACGTAATGTAGCGAAATACATTGAATGAGGAGAAGGTCGTATGCAATGGATACAGGAGATGGTAGATCATCGGCGCTCCCTCCCGACCTGACTGACGATCATTTCCACGATGGTTTCCATCTTCATTCTTCGAGAACCCTTAACGAGAATCCAGTCGCCATCCTTGACATAGGAAAGAAGGTCTCTGGTGATCGCTTCCGGATCATCCCGGAGGATGACCGATGATGTCGGCAAACCTTGTTTCGATGCCCCTGCTGCCGTCGCCCCGGCGAGCCTTCCCCGGAGATAAACCCTGTCCACTCCGGTGTCTGCCAGAAGGCCCCCTATTTCCTGATGCCAGAGCTCCTCTTGCTCCCCCAGTTCGAGCATGTCCCCCAGGACAACAACACTGCGACCCTTTCCTCTGAGAGTATTAAGGGTCTTGAGCGCTTCTTCCACAGAAGAAGGATTGGCGTTGTAAGTGTCGTTGATCACAAAGACCCCGTTGTTCAAGGGGAGGACTTCCATCCGTCCCGGAACGGGAGAAAAGCTGGTCAGTCCCTGGCCAATGTCCGCTATTGTCGCGCCGGCTGCCCAAGTAGATGCGGCAGCAGCAAGGGCATTCATGACCTGATGTTCGCCCGCAATGGGCATGCTTACTTCCTGATGTTCTTTCCCGATGCGAAGGGTAAAACTGGTCCCCTGATCATGGCGATAAGTGATATTTTCAGCGCCCACATCGGCGCCTTCCTTTAAACCGAAAGAGATACAGCGACCTGTCCAGGCATCTCCGGACTTGCGGAGGAACGGGTCTTCATGGTTGATAATAATGGTTCCCTCCGGAGGCATGTTTAAAAACAGGTCCCTTTTCTCTTCAGCAACCCCCGCGATGTTTGCAAAACCCTCCAGATGGGCGGGGCCGATATTGGTAATCAAACCAATCTCCGGCGCGGCGATCCTGGTCAGCCTGGCGATTTCACCGTGCTGATTTGTCCCCAGTTCTAGAATGGCCACGGTATGATCATGTTTCAGGTTAAAGAGGGTCAGGGGAAGTCCGATAAGATTGTTGAAATTACCTTCCGTTTTCAGGCAATTTCTGCCCCTGCTCAAAATTGCCGCCGCCATTTCCTTGGTCGTGGTTTTTCCTGAAGAGCCCGTGATGGCGAGGATCGTGGGCGAAAATTTCCGGCGCCAGAAGTGGGCCAGGTCTCCCAAGGCCTGCAGGGTATCGCGCACCAGAATCACGGGAAGATCTCTCGACGTCTTTTCGGTCCGGCGGTGAATGAGCAGACCGGCAGCGCCCTTTTGAATGGCCTGCTCAAGGTAATGATGTCCATCGAAGGTTTCTCCCTGTAAGGCAACAAAGAGATTGCCGGAAGAGCACTGACGGGAGTCGGTGGTAACCCCTTCAAACAGGATGCCCTCCTGAATAAGACCGCCCAGGAGAGTACCTCCTGTTGCGGCGAGGACGTCATGAATGGAGAACAGCGGACCGGTCTTCATGGCTGGCTCCCCTTTTCGCCCCTGATCCTGGTCAGGGTCTCCCTGGCAACAAGGCGATCATCAAAAAACAGGCGTTGCGCGCCGACGAGCTGGTAATCTTCATGTCCCTTGCCGGCAATGAGCACGATATCGCCCTTTTCTGCGATGCCAATAGCCATTTCGATGGCTGTTCTGCGGTCTGGGATGACCACGAAGCCCTTCTCCGGGAGTTTGTTTTGCACTTCTTCCGCCGTATATTTTCTGATTCCTTCCTTCGGGATACCCTCCTCGATTTGTTTAAGAATATCCAAAGGGTTTTCTGATCTGGGGTTGTCTGAGGTCAGGAGTGCAAGGTCACTCAAGGTCACCGCTGCCCTGCCCATCAGGGGTCTCTTGCCCCGGTCCCGGTCACCGCCGCAGCCAAAGACGGTGATGATACGGTTTCTTTGAAAGGATGATAGATTCTGAAGGACCTTTTCCAGGGCGTCTTCCGTGTGGGCGTAATCCACAAAGACGTCCGGTTCTCCGGGCAAATTGACCCTTTCGAGACGTCCGGGAACGTTGCGAATGGCGCCGATGCCGGCGATGACATCCTTTTCCGGGATGCCGAGAGCGAGGGCGCCTGCCGCCGCTGCCAGGATATTGTAGAGATTGTGCCGTCCGATGAGGGAAGAAGATATACGGGAGGTGCCACCATCGCCGCGCCAGCAAACCAGGGCTTCCGTTTCCTGGGGCGTAAGGGTGAAGCTTTCGACGTGGATATCACCTGGCGTTTCGATACCAAAGGTCCAGGCCGGCAGCGGAACATCGCTTAGCAATCTTCTTCCCCACGGATCATCCCGGTTGACGATCATCCGGATGGGGCGACCCTTTTGCGACAGGGGAAGAACATTGGCAAAGAAGCGCTTCTTTGCCGAAAAATAGCTTTCCATGTTTCCGTGATAGTCCAGATGATCCTGGGAAAGATTGGTGAAGATTCCCAGATCAAAATCACAGTCGTCGACCCGTTGCAAATCGATGGCATGAGAAGAAACTTCGGCGATGACATGGCTGACCCCGGCATCGACCATTTGCCGAAGGATGCGCTGCATGTCAAATGATTCCGGCGTCGTATTCGGGGCCGGCATAACCGTGCCGCCATACCGGTAATTCACCGTTCCCAGGACGCCCGGGTTGAAACCGGCGGCCTTGATAATGGATTCCAGGATATAGGTAACCGTCGTTTTCCCATTGGTTCCGGTGACGGCGATCAGACAAAGACCGGCAGAAGGATGGCCAAAAAAATTCTTTCCCAGAACACCCAGAATACGACGGCTGTCCCCAACCTGAATTGCCGTAATCCCGGCGGGAGGGGTGAAATTATGCTCATGAAGTATGAAGCGCGCTCCCCTGTCCAAGGCTTCAGGGATGAAATGATGCCCGTCTGTCTTTAACCCGGGGATGGCCACGAACAGACAATTCGCTTCACATCTTCGTGAATCATAGCAGATCGAAGACACCTGCCCCTGGGCATTGCCATGAAGCTTCTGTATCTCGATGTCCTGAAGAATGTTTGAGAGTTGCACGCTGACCCCTTATTGCCCTGTTTGAAAGGTAATGGTACAGGATCGGAAAGTGCTCAGAGGAACCCCCGGCAGGGGTGCCTGGGCTACTGCCCAGCCGTTGCCCACCACCTTAATTTCGATGCTCTTTCCTTTCGCTTTTCTCAGAGCATCCCGTATCGTCAACCCCCGGAAGTCAGGCATCATAGCTTCCTGCGATTCGTTTTCCATTCCTTCCGGATGGGGAATTGCGGGGGGAGTGGATACAAGTTGCAAAGTTTCTTTCTTGGGGACAATACCTTTTTCCTCGATGGGATTCTGATCCCGGATGTTGGTCTTGAAACTATTCAGGATCTGTTCGCCAATTTTTTTAAAAACCGGCGCCGAAGCGACACCTCCCCACTTGTCCCGCTGGGGTTCATCGAGAACTACGATAATGGCGATCTGGGGTGCCTCTGCCGGGAAGAAGCCCATGAAAGAAGTCCTCACCCGTTCCGATGAATAGACATGACGGGCGAAGTCGAATTTTTGGGACGTGCCCGTCTTGCCGGCGACATTTACATTTTCAATGCGGGCCCTTTTCCCGGTGCCGTCTTCCGCTCCCACAACATCCGTCATAATGGAAGCGATACGCTTTGCCGTGGCAGGCGATACGACCTTTCTGACTATCGTCGGACGGAACTCCCTGATGATCTGACCTTTGCGGTCAACGATCCCCTTGATGACATAGGGCTTCATCAGCACGCCATCATTGGCGATGGCGGAAAGGGCCGAGATGAGTTGGATGGGGGTAATGGATATCCCCTGCCCGAAGGCGATTCTGGTGAGATCCACCCTCGTCCACTTCTGATAGGGGCGGAGCAGACCCGTCGCCTCGCCGTTCAGGTCGATCCCGGTTTTACTTCCAAAACCGAACTTGGTAATATAAGAATAAAATTTCTCCCCCCCTAGGCGTTCACCAATCTTTGCAGCTCCGATATTACTGGAATATTTGATGATTTCACGAACCGTCAGGGTACCGTGACGCTTCTTCTGGGCTTCATGGATAACCTTGTTTGCGATAACATAATTGCCATTCTCACAGAAAATACGGTCGGTTTCCTTAACGGTTTTCTCTTCGAGGGCCGCGGCGACCAGAAATGGCTTGAATGTTGATCCCGGATCATAGTTGTCTGTTATTGCTTTATTTTTTCCGGTGGCGGGACCACCGCTGGTGGAATAATTGGGATCAAAACTCGGCTCATTTGCCAGGGCGAGAATTTCCCCCGTCCTGGGATCCATAACGATGGCGTAACCGCCTTTTGCTCCCTTATCGGTTACGGCTTCCTTCAACTGTGTTTCCACCAGGTGCTGGATGCGGCTGTCGATGGTCAGGATCAAGTGATAGCTGGATGCCTGTTCCGCCGCAGCCTTTTCGAGCTGGGGCTGGAGCTTTTTCCCTTTGGCATCGCGAACCCAGGCAAGTGTTTCAGGAACGCCCTTGAGATAGTCCTCGTACTTAAGTTCGAGCCCTTCAAGTCCTGTGGAATCAAGCCCTACAAAACCAAGAAGATGGCCGGCAAGTTCTCCATTGGGGTAAAAACGCTTTGGCTCCTTGACCAGAAATACCCCTTCCACATTTAAGGCTTCCACTTCTCTGGCCTGTTCGGGGGGTATCCTTCTGGCCAGCCAGCAGAAATTCTTGGTGCTGGAGATTTTCTTGATAATGGTTTGTCGGTCAAGTCCGATCAGGGGGGCAACTTTATCAGCCGCGTCTTGGGGATTTCTTATTTTTGAAGGATCGGCACAGACCGAATCGGCCATCACACTGGCAGCGAGTTTTTCTCCATTGCGATCGAAGATGATACCTCGCTCCGGCTGGATCTGAAGGGTCTTGATGTGCTGTTTGGTTGCCAGCGTCTTTAATGTCTGGCCTGAGAGGATCTGTAACTGAAAGGCGCGGGAGATCAGGGCGATGAACAGGACCAGGAAAAAAACCAATAAGGTCACAATTCGAAACTTAAGCCATTTTTTTTCTTCCCGCATAATTCATACCAAGCTAAAATTTATTTAATTATGACGACCTGGTCCTTGTCAGGATGGGTCATCTGTAGCTTCTCCATGGCAATCGCCGCGATGCGTTGTGGAGATTTTAAGGTGGCAATCTCGACTTTAAGCTTTTTCTGTTCGTCCATCATCCGTTCTTTGCGGCTGATTTCTTCGGCAATCTGGTATTCCAGCTTCGTCATCTGGAGGTGGGAAGCGACGTAACAAAGGAGCACCAACATGAGCGCCAGAGCGGCTACGATATAGATGGAATATTTAATCTCCCCGGTTTTCTTGTGTTCCTCTTGAACAGTTCCCTTGAGGGCTTCACTGACAGCCATTTTTTATATCCTTTCGGCGGTGCGAAGTTTGGCGCTTCTTGCCCTTGGATTATCTGAAATCTCTGCATCTGACGGTGTAACGGGCCGACGGTAAACAACCCTGGCCTTTGACTGTCTTTGACAATTGCAAATAGGGATGTCGTGCGGGCAGATACAGGCATTTTCGTAGGAACGAAAAGAGGTTTTTACCATCCTGTCCTCCAGGGAATGGTAGGAAATGACAGAAAACCTGCCGCCTGTGTGGAGCCGGTCGATCCCATCAGCGAGGGCGCTCTGGAGGCTGGATAATTCCTTATTGACGGCAATACGAAGGGCCTGGAATGTCTTTGTAGCCGGGTGCAACCGGTGTCCATGGAGTTTCTTTGGGATTACCGACAAAATTATGCTCGCCAATTCTGTTGTGGTTTCAATATGTTTTGATTTTCGTTCGGCAACTATGGCCCTGGCAATTCTCCTGGCCATAGTTTCTTCACCGTATTCCCGGATGATCTTCGCTAACGAGGATTCCGGAAGGGTGTTTACAAGGGTATAAGCGCTCGTTTGTTGACGGCAATTCATGCGCATGTCTAAAAGGGCCTCCTTCGAGAAACTGAATCCCCTCTCCGCTGCATCCAGCTGATGAGACGACACCCCTAAATCTAGGAGGATGCCATCAACATGGTAAATGTTCAGGCCGATTAAGATATCGCCAATATCGGCAAAATTTCCCCTTGCCAGTGTAACTCTGCCACCGAAGGGGTTCAATCGCTTTTCGGCTTCGTGGAGAGCGTCTTCATCGGCGTCGATGCCTATCAACAAGCCATCCGGTGCGCTTTCCTGAAGGATTTCAAATGCATGTCCGGCGCCGCCCACGGTCCCGTCTACATAGACCCCTCCCGCCTTGCAACCGAGGGAGGCGATGACTTCTCTGAGCAGGACCGGTTTGTGAAAAAAGTGCATTTCATGGTTCCCTATCAAATCCCCAAGTTTGCCATGTAGTCCATGAAGTCTCCGGAATCATCGCTCTGATCGCCCATTCTCTTCATTTCGCCCTCGAAACGTTCCTTGTTCCAGATTTCAACATTGCGAAGCATACCGACCAGTACGATGTCTTTCTCCAATTTTGCGTATTCTCTAAGATTGGGCGGGACGAGAACACGCCCTTGGCTGTCTATGGTACAATCTACAGCGCTGGACATGAAAAAACGTTGGAAATCCCGCACCTGTCTGCGAAGGATGGATTGGTGCCAGACCTTTTCTTCGATGATCTCCCACTCATTTTGAGGAAAGACCATGAGATAGTCATTCATTTTGGTGATGACCATTTGGCCGTTGCTTTTTTCGGCAAAGACCTCTCTCAGCTTAGAGGGGAAAATGACTCTTCCCTTGTCATCTATGGTGTGGTAATATTGTCCTCTAAATACAGACATCGACGCTCTTCCTCCACAATACTCCACTTTACTCCACGTGGTGCACTATAAATGAGGCGCCTCAGGTTTGTCAAGTAAATTTTATTATTTTTTCCTTAGGGTTTGGTACTTTGAAACGGCTTGATGGTGGTCAATCAGGGTCAAGGAAAACTGGTGGGATCCATTGTTGTTTGCTACAAAATACAAATAATCTACCCTTGCCGGATAAAGGGCCGCCGTTAGTGAGTCGATGTCGGGGTTGGCAATAGGTCCCGGCGGCAGTCCCTTATTACGGTAAGTATTGTGCGATGTATCTCTTAATAGATGGCTTTTTCTTATTTTACCGTCAAAATCATCGAGATTGTAGACAGCGGTAGGATCGCTTTGCAGTTTCATTCCTTTTTTCAAACGATTGTGGAATACCGCTGAAACCAGAGGCTTTTCATCCTTGAACCCCGTTTCTTTCCCAATGATAGAGGCAAGAGTGACGACCTCCGTGATGGTCATTCCCATTGCTGCCGCCCGCTGGCGCATGTCCGGGGTAAATCTTCTCCAGAACTGCTGGTTCATGATCTGGATGATTTCTTTTGATCCCATGGAGCGGTCAAGCTTGTATGTCTCCGGGTAGAGGTATCCTTCCAGGGTTTTCCCGGGTATATTAAGCGTCTTCACGAAATTATGATCAAAGGCCAGTTTCAGAAATGTTTTTTCCGGGACTAATTTATTTGCAGCCAGACGTGCGGCAATTTCTTTGACTGTGAAATCTTCCGGGATAGTTACCAGATAGGCCTTAATGTCTCCCTTAACCAATTTATTAATGATATCAATAGGTGACATAGTATAAGAAAGTTCATATTCCCCGGCCCTGATCTGCCTGACCGCACCTTTCATAATGGCCAAGGTATAAAAAAATGGCTTGTTTTCAACGAGTCCGGCATTGTCAAGCATACCAGTAATTTCCATGAATCCTGTTCCGCGGGGAATATCTATCAGGATCGTCTTGGATGACTGTCCGACGGGTTGACAGGCGAAATTTACAAAAACCAGACTGCTCAAAATGAGCAGCCCAAGAAAGAATAAAATGGTCGGTTTGGTGTATAAAATACGCAATAATTTCATAGCTAATACGAGTTAACCGGTTTGCCGGGAAGGGAGTGATTTCAGATAATCATGAAGGATAATGCTGGCAGCAAGTTTGTCCACGACTTCCTTTCTCTTCTCTCGTTTCATGTGAGAACGCATGAGGATTTCCTCCGCTTCTTTTGTTGAAAATGTTTCATCCCAGCGGATGATGGGTAACTGCAGGTGTGACGCAAGGATTGCCGCAAAGCGATTGACTTTTTGACACTGAATGCCCTCGGCGCCGTCCAGCCGGACCGGATAGCCAATAACAATCTTTTCCGGGCAATATTTTTTTACAAGAGCGGTGATAGACTCCAAATCCTTTTGCCTGTTTTGCCTCACGACCACGGCGACAGGCTGGGCGATCATTCCCATTTCATCCGATACGGCAACCCCAATCCGTTTCTCACCGTAATCGAGACCGATAATTCTCATTACACGACTCCATCAAGATCGGTTTTATTATATGTTCAAACTTTTTTTTTCAAGATAAATTATCCTTTCGTCATTTCTTCTTGACATTTCAGGCCCCCCTTATATAATCCCTCGCCAAGCCGGAGTGGTGAAACTGGTAGACGCAGGGGACTCAAAATCCCCCGAGGGCAACTTCATGTCGGTTCGATTCCGACCTCCGGCACCATTAATAAAATCGAAGGGTTGTGGCGTTTAAATGCTTCAGCCCTTTTTCTTGTGAAATCAATTCCTCTCGTTTTTGTCCCCACCCTGTCCCCACTTTCCGAAGTATGGAGCAAAAAAGGCCACCTCTCGGTTCTTCATCTGCCGTTTTACCAGCTGTATTTTCAGCTCACTTCAAAAATGCTCATTTTCATCTCTTTTTGCACGGTATCGCACCCTTTTGTCACATTCCCAAATAAGCTGCATTCGGTATCATAGGTCCACAGGGAGAGCAAGAGGCTTCCTGAAAAATTTTGGAGGTTGCGCCGTGGAAGAATCCGAAAGAAATCTTGTGACGCCGAGGGCACTTGTCGAAATGTTCCCATGGGTCGGCACGGAAACATCCCTATCGATGGATAGGGCGCGGGGGGTTGGCCTTCCTTATTACAGGCTGCGAGGGAAAAAGAAAATCCTGTACTCTCCGGACGATGCTACGGGGGCTCTGCAAAAGGTCCCGGTCGGAAACAAAGGGGCAAAGGGGCAAAGGGGCAATCGGGGGGTGGTTTGTGACTGATAGGGTAAAAGCGAAGACGCCTCCCGAGGTCGATCTGTCGGCCCTCGGTGCAAAGTGGCCGTCAGCAATCGTGTCCAGGGAAAAAGTCGGCGAATTCTCTGGGGGAGTCTTGAATCCAAAAACCATGGCAAATTTGGATTGCCAGGGACTCGGCCCGGACCGGGTAAAAATAGGAAGAAAAAACGCCTATCCAGTGCCGGCGCTCATTGATTGGATGAGGGCGCGAATGAAATGACCTCCCCACAGGTTGAGAACGGCTATCTGATTATAGCCAATGAAATCGCTGAGCGATTTTGCAATTACAGGATCAGCGGAGAGGAGTGGCTTGTATTATGGGCTATCCTGAGGAAAACGTATGGCTGGCAAAAAAAAGAAGATCGGATCAGCCTCTCTCAATTTGCCGCTATAACCGGTTTGAAGCGGCAAACGGTTTTGCGAGCCCTCAGAAAACTGGCATCAAAGGGGATCATAACCATAATCAAAAATGATGACACCCAAGTCAATACATATCGATTTAACAAGCACTTCGATGAATGGGTGCCGTTATCAAAAAAGACAACTGTCATCAAAAAAGATAACCGGGTGGAATCAAAAAAGATAACCGGTGTCATCAAAGATGATAACAAACTGTCATCATTTTTGGGACATACAAAAGACAATAAAAACACTTCTACAAAAAACACTATACAAAAGAAAGCTGTGCGCCCCCCTTACGAAGAGATCGTAAATTACTTGAATCAGCAGGCCGGGAAATCCTTTTCCCCGAAGACAAGACAGACCCGTAGCCATATCAACGCCAGATTCGATGAAGGCTTTACCTTGGCTGATTGCAAAGTCGTAATCGATAATAAGTGCACCTCTTGGTTGCACGACCCGGAAATGTCTATCTATCTTAGACCTGAGACCATATTCGGAACAAAATTTGAGAGTTATCTGAACGAAACCTGCCACCCCATGGCTGGCCGGGTATCAAATACGACTTTGCGTAATATTTCCATCCTGGATAACTGGAGCCCACCGGCATGAAAAACGAAGTTAAATTCAAGGAGTTATTCACATTGGTGTGCGAGCTGTATGATAAAAAAGTCAGCGCAACTTTGGCAGGTATTTATTGGGAGACCCTTAAACCGTTCACAGATGATCAATGCGAGCGAGCGTTTAAAGAAGCCATGCTGACCTTAAAATTTTTCCCGAAGCCTGTTGATCTTCTAGAGATCTTGAGGGGAAAGGCAGAGGATCGGGCGACACTGGCGTGGATCAAGGTTATCGAAGCGGTCAGACGAATTGGGCATTATCAGAGTGTTCAGTTTGGCGATCCCGTGATCCACTCTGTTTTTAAATTTTGGGGCGGCTGGAGCGTAACGGTTAATGGGGATTGGGACGAGTCGAATCTGAAATGGAAGCAGAAGGAATTTGAAAAGCTCTATGCGACCATGTCTCAAGACAACAATCACCCAAGGTACTTGCCAGGCAAGTGCGAGATCGACAACGCAGCGCGGGGCTTCGATATAAAGTCGGAAATCATTAAGATCGGATTCGAGAATGAAAAAAGACAAATCTCCGAGAAGAGCATTGTCTCGGGGTAAATATATTAAAAAGATTATAGTTTTTTGGGCTCAGCAAAAGACAAAAGTTTTTCTATGAGGAGGCGGGCATGGTTATTCAAATAATCGGTACCAATATTGCGAGCAGCATATGTCGCATTAAGATGCTGAATTAACGAACAGTCAAAAGGAGAAACTATGAAGAAAGAATGGCGCAACCACTTAAAGTGTTTGAGTAATTTAGACAAGCTATTCGGTGAAAGCGGCACTTTTCCGAAGATGCTTGAAGAGATATCGAATATGGAGTCGGGGCCGCAATTAAAAGAGAAGAAAGCCCGCTTGCAGCGCCTCATCGAAAAGGCTGACAATGATCTCCAAGGGCTGGCTGAACTTTCCAGGAGGCCAGCCGAGGTTGCCCGGTCGCGGGAGGCGTTGGATTTGATATGCTCGGTATTACAAGACGACTTGATCACGTTGAGAAATGAAGCTGAAATCTAAAAAAGTGAACAAAAGTGAACACTCGCCGGTAAAAAAAGGGGAGGCGACCCGGAGCCGTCAGCGGGCGTTTATAGCGGCCTATACCACGAATCGCTTCAGCGTATCCTCTGCGTGTCGGACAGTTGGCATTGGGAGAACTATTTTTTACAAGTGGCTCAAAAGTAGCCGTTTTTTTCAGGAGCTTGATGATGCCAAGGAAGAACGCCTTGATATAGCTGAATCTTGCCTTCATCGAAGCATACAGGCAGGAGATACGAGAGCAAATGTGTTTTTCCTGCGGACCCAGGGGAAGAAGCGCGGCTATGGAGACAAGCCCATGCCGAGCAAAGAGGCCATTGACATCCTGAAGAAGCTGCTCGCCGAAGAGATAACCGCGAAGGAAGCGGCCTATCAGTTGCACATGATTGGCGAGGCACTTCCCGAAGTCCTGAAGATCGAGCTGGAACGGACGCCTCCCGAACCGCCGCCGCCTGATGTCCCGCCGACGATGACGGATGAGGAATTGGAAAAGAAGTACCAGGACATGATTAGGGCGGCTGAAGATCAGAAAAAGACCTTTGTCCCGGAGAGACGGGCCGAGGTAGAGGCGATCAAGGAAGAGCTGAAGAATATCGATGCCTTTTCCTCGGAAGCCATAAACGGTAATGTTGACAAAATATGAGCGTGCGAGTGCTGAAGAGGCGCGTAAGGAGTTGGGATAATGCCGGTCGCAAAACCTAAAAAGGCCAGTATGGGCAAGAAACCGAAGCCAGCCAGGATCACTGTATCAGCGATAAAAGAAATTGCCCGAGTATTCACTGCTATCGCAAAAAAGAAGGCGTCTGATCGGCGCGAGGCCGAAAGGACCTTGACCCCGAAGTTTCTAAAGAAATTGGAAAAGCTATCCCCAGAGGATCTTGCCCAACTGGGGAATAAGTTCAAAAAAGACGGCGGCGGCGGTTTTACCGCTGAGGACTTGCGCAACTTCGATGATGCACGAAAAAGAGCCACCCAGGAATATAGCGCAGGAACGGCAGGGGTGCCCCTCTACAAGCTGCTAAGCGCCTCTACAGCAGTGGACAAGGCCCGCGCCTCGAAATTGACAAATGCCGTCATGCACCGAATTCGGGTTAATGAGCTTTTTTTTCAGGTGACCGCTGGGAAAGAGTGGGGGTGCAAGGCCGGTGGATATCACCAAGTGCGGATACGATTGGAGGAATGGACTTCACACCTCACAAGTGCGAAGTCGTACCCCGCTGCCGTTAAGAAAGCGGCAGAAGGACGGCTTTCCTTTGACTGTAATTGCGAACGTCATCAATTTTGGTATCGCTACTTGGCTACCATCGGCGGCTATGCGTTATCGCCCAAAGAAACTTCTTTCCCGAAAATACGTAACCCCGGATTAGACGGGTGTTGCTGTAAACATGCGATCAAAGCCCTGTATGCACTTCGATCCCCGATGATTCAACGTATGTTGGTGAGGGAGATGGAAAAACAAGCCGGGACGGTTGGCTATGGTGACGACAAGAAACGAGCCCGGAACTTGACTGAGGAAGAGTTAAACCAGGCGGCACGAGCCAAAAAGAAGGACATGACTGATGAGGCAATTCAGAAGGCTATCGAAAAAGCAAAAGAGATCGCACAGGGGATAGACGAAAAGAAGGCAACCAAAGAAGCCCAAAAAGCTCGATCCACAAAACGAACCAAGGAGCAAGAGAAGATGGAGAAGCTTCACGAAGAAAAAGAAACGGAGCGCATCCAAAAGGAAACCTACCGGGCTATCGCCGCGAAAGAACATGCCCGCGTACAAGAGCTTGAAAGGCTCACCCGTGTCCAAGCGATTGCAACCAAAATGGCGGGTGATGTCATGAAAGCGATCTATGTTGACAAGAAAGACCGAGTATCCGCCGTCGCAGACTATGCGGCAAAACACAAGATCCCGATTGCAGATGCCAACGAAGCTGCCGGGATGCTTAACATTTAGGAGAGGAAGGCAATGAGAGACTATAGAGAAATTTTCACTTCTATCGCTGGCGATATCCGCACATTCACCAATAACCATCCTGATAACTTCGACATTTTGCTTTTCAAAGTGAAGGATGAAAGCCGGGAAACAACGGAGATCGAATGGGAAGATCCAGTTGTCGTCAGCGCAGTCAAAATGCCTGGCTGTGATCTCATGAAGATTGCCGATTTCGAAGGGGACCCAGCAAAGAATTTTGACCGGCCAATTGTACTTTTGATTGACGACCCGATGGTTCCACTACGGAGCGTCCTTGATATAGAAGAGACCATTTCGGCAGACCATATTCATGTCCACACGTTCGTGGTTACCGAGATCTACCCGGCAGACAATGCCCAAAGCGCGGGGAAGATTTACACCTGCGTTCCAGTATATGCGGTTAGCGAAAATGACGATATGGTTGAAGATTTTGTTTTTATCGAGCCACCTTGGAACCACGACCCCCCGGACAAGGGGATTAATGCTTTCGATTCGGTAATGTTGATCGCCGGTCCTTTTATTGTCCATGGGCGCGACGTGATACACGCTTTCAGTCATTGGCAGGTATGGGAAATGGGATACTCGGCAGGGTCCCCCATTTTTGATAGCGGTCGCACACTGGAAAACCTGACGAACTGCCACCTTCCCGAAGATGTCCTTGAGCCAGGCAAAACCTACTGTTGGCATGTCATGTATGGGAGCACCGGCGATAACCCTGCGAAATCCGAATATTCAATACCGACCAGTTTTACAACTTTAGAACATATTAAATCTTAAAAAAAGGAGAGTAAACAATTAGTTATGACATTGAAGTTGAAGCGGCAAAAGTTTTTGAGAAGAGATCGCTAAAAATTCCTATGGGAGAGCATGAAATCGGAATACTGAAGGATTTCGTAAACTATGAAAAGTTCCGAAATGCGCCAGCTCCAGATTTCGCGCAATTGGACTTCATGCGCGGTGCCCGGATTGAAGAAATGGCAACCAAGGATCGCCAAGCGTACCTTGCGAGACAAAACCCCCGGAAAACGTATGTTCCTGGGTATGATCCGGCGCGAGGATGGTAGCGATGATCACCGACGACAAACTCATAGAGCTTTCAAAGATCATCGATAGCACAGCCGAAAACAGGGCCGATGTCAGCAAAATGCGTCCTGAAGGGGAGATTGACGCTTCCCAACAGGCCATTCCGGTCCTCAAGCGTATCGAGAAAAATACGGAGATGTTTGCATCCCTTTTCAAGAAGGGGATTCCCGTATTCCATAAAAAAGCTCCCATCGTTAAAATCGATAGCCGAAGAACAACTTTCTTCCCGGTGAAGCCTATAAAATCTTCCGCACCGGCTCCCAGGCCGGAAAGACCTCCAGGGGTAGCCAGGGAAGCTCGTATCGAGCGGGATAAATCAGGCCGGTTTCTATCCAAGAAAGAACGGCAGGGATCTGCCGCCACTGGAGCCCCCGGAGGACCGCAACGAGGTAAACTGGCAACCATAGGGGCATTTGCCCTTCACATGGGGAAGGAATACGGGAAGGACCGCAAAGGCGTTTTGATGGAAGCCGCTGGGAGAACGGCGATGGGCTCCCTGCTGGATAGCGCCCTCGAAATGAAGGAACGATTCGAGCAGGCAAAAGAAGCCACGGGGAATATCAAGCAAAAGTACCGGGACTATGCCGGAGACAAGGGCGATCAAAAGCCGAAAGAGGCTGACACGAAGGAAGAGAAGCGGCACAATCAGCTTTTATCTGCCCTCAAAGGATTAGGCCCTGGCTCTGAGAAAAAAAGAGCTATCCGGGAGAAGATTGTACAAAGGAACATAGCCGCGAGCATTCCGATGCCTGCGACACCACCACCGCCACCGCCACCGGGTGGCGGGACGGATATGCTGAGTATGATCAAAAACATCGGCCCCGTGCTGGGGATGGTGTCCGCATTGCCCCTGGGTGCTATTGCCGCAGGTGTTACCGCTGTCGGCGCTGTCGGCGCGGCTGGCTACTCTGCCGTTACGGGCAAAGACAACTTCATCAGCAAAGGCGCTCAAGCCATTGGCTTAGTTCCAAAGCTCGAAACCGACGCTAACGGGAAAGTGGTAGCTGGCGCGGTGGCTACGGCGTCGGAATCGGGCAAAGGCGGTGCTGGAACCATCAGCACGGGCAAAAATGACGCAGGCGGGGCATCCTATGGCAAAAAACAACTTGCCAGCGCGGGCGGGGAAAGATCGCCGGTTGCGCAATTTGTAAAGCAGTCGAGCCATGCGAAAGATTTTGAAGGACTGACGCCGGGGTCTCCCGAATTTAACAAGAAGTGGAAGGATGTTGCCGGGTCCGACAAGAATTTTGGTGCAGAGCAGGACGGCTATATTGCCAAAACCATGTCTGCGCCAGTCCTTGCAAAAGCCGCAAAGGGGGGATTCAGCTCGCAGGATGTAGGTGTTCGTGAAGCCCTTATCTCGCAGAGCGTTAATCATGGGCCGGGCGGCAACAAAAAGATCCTTGAGGGTGCCCAAGCCGCGCTCGTAGCGAAGTATGGCAGCGTAGAGGCGGCACCCGTAACAGATCAGATCGACTCCTTGACCGCTTCCCGTAAGCAATACGTCAACAGTGTTGCCGACAATAAAGTGGTCACTGCCCAAAAACTAAGAGCCAAGGGAGACGAAAAAGGCGCTCTTAAGGCAGAAGGGGAGGCCCGGCAACTAAAGCAAATGGCGGGCGTAGGCGGTAGGTACGACAAAGAGAGCGCCATTGAAAAAGACCTTTCAGCAACGGGAGGGTTTATTGGCCAGGGTGTGGCCAAAAAATCAACGCCGACCGACGCCGCCACCATTGAGGGTTCCTTATCACGTGAAGCAGCTTCCACGGCAGAGATAACACGGACCGCCGATGCCCGAATCGCAACCCCGGAGGAAGCAGCAACGATCAGGACTGCCCGTGCAAACTCCCTGGCACGGGTAAGGGCAGGATTGGCGGCGGCGGGGCAAGGCTCCCTGGCTGCAAAACCTTTGGATGCGGTGAAGGGTCAAACGGTTCAATCGGAAGCGGTTGCCGAATTGGGGAATAAGCCAGCTACCATTACGAATCAAATAGCACCAAGCGAAACATCGGCACTTGAAGTTGTTAAAACGGCCCGTTCCGAAGCCCTGTCAAGGGTAAGGGCGCGGCTGGCTGAGGTGGGGCAAGGCTCCCTGGAGGCGAAGCCGATAGAGGCAGCAAAGATCATGGCAAAGCCCCTGACCGCCGAAAGGATAACGCCGGAGATGGCCGCTCCAGCTCCCCCGGCTCCTATTGCGGCTCAATCTTTTCAGATTCCTGGCATGGATAAACTGGTTGCCGCAATGGACAGGATGAGCAAGGAAGGCGGGAAACAGACCGGGGATCTGGGGCAGATAAACACTGAATTTGACGATATCAGCCTAACCATGATGGCTTACGACTTGATTTAACTTGCATAAATAAGGAGAGAAAAAGATGAAAGTTTCAGAGACTTACCCCGTAGAGGACGCCGATGATCTTTTCGGAGCTCACCTACGAAAAACGGACACTGAGCTTGCCAAGGCAATTCAAACATGGGCTATCGAATTAAAGTTAAATGCCCTTCATAACTTGGATACCCTGATCGAACGCGACCAAGGCAGTGCTCGCGTAGAGATGTGGCAGGAATTACGCTCGAAATACATTCGAGAATTTAGTGAGCGGGGGGCAGCATCATGTCCATAAAAGAGTACGGCCTAAACGATAAGAAAGTCAGCCCGTTTTTGAAAGCCTGGATAACACAGCCCGACAAAGAGAATAAAATAAGCACCTGTGTGGTTGGCCTGATAGGGCCGGGGACTTCCCGGTCTCTTCAGGCCAATTGGAATAGCCCTTTTGAGCAAACCAATGTCGGGGGGATGTTTGAAAAAGGAGCTGGAATTGCACAGATTGCCAGCGGTGGCATGACATCAATTACAACTTTGTCGAGTACCCAGATATGGGACGGAAACAGGCCAAATGTGTTCAATCTCAACCTCATATTCTACGCTCTCAAGGATGCCAAAAAAGAGGTTCACCTGGCACTGAAGGAACTGGAAAAGATGATGGGGCCGGATATTAAGGCCGGGGATGACAGCAAAGAGGGCCTCTCAAAACTTACCGAACTCTTCAAAAGTGCCATACCAGGGGGTAACATTCCCCGACCGATTGTCTTGAACATCGGGCGAAGAATGATGATTCCGAATTGTGTGATCGAGAGCATGGCAATCCCCCTGGACAAGGAGAAAACAAAGGACGGATACCTCGTAAGGGCGGAGGTTAACCTTTCCATCGCCACAAAGGTTATGCTCAACAGGGACAACATCGGCGCGTCCTTTGGTTGATCCTCGGCGCATAAACAATAGCGGATTATCAGGCAGGGCCACCTTCAGAATGACCCCACCCGCTTTGCCTTCTTGCCGTCCTGTTTCCTTCTGCCCTTTTTACGTGTCAACCCTCACGCCATGTCGGTAAAATCGATTGTAGGGCATTTTAGGGCGTCGCCTGCTTCCATTATTTGCCTAACGCCTCACAACCTAGAATGAACCTCTTCCTGTGCTTCGATAATTTCAGTTAAGAGCAGTGTTACCCCCTCGGCCCATGCCTGATAATTTTCAAAATCCGGACAGCTATCCGCATCATAGAAGAATTCTGTGAGAATTTGAAGTTTCAACCGGCATTTCCATATAATATCTTTCAGATCATCCATGCCTACTCCATCAACCCCCGGCAGATCTTCGCTTTTGCTATTTTTCTTCATGAAGCCACCTCCTTTGCGGGTTTTCCAAGCACGTCAATATCGCTCTCACAGCAGTTTATAAGGTCTTGGGCCTCGCTAACCTGTTGCATAATTTCATACAGAATGCGGCTTATGCCTCCGTAAACGAGCACGAGATCTTCCTCTTTAGTTCCAGGAAAACAATCTTCCTGTGCTGCGAAATCGTTGACTAGCTTCAGAACAATCGCCTTTTCGTTACACGCCGCAAGGATCTCCGACGCCTCGGAGAGGCCGCTCTTTATTTTGTCGCGTGTTTTCATGGCTGCGCCTCCTGATTCTCGATAATTACGAGATCTTCCATGACTTCGGAGACTTCAGAAATTTTGATTACACAATCCTTGATCAGTTCTGCCAATCCAATTGATTCCGTATAGTCAAGGAGAAGATTGTGATCCGTGTTTCTTGGATCGATTAAGCCAGCGATACAACATAATTTATTATTGACAGTCAGTAAATCATTGCATGCCGCTCCCATTACTTTCCTGACTTCTTTTTCCGTCCACATCGTTTCTTTCAGCTTCTTTCCCATCTTCACACCTCCAGACCTTTCCGGTATCCGTTGACGATTCGCGCTCGGCGTTCCCGGCGCTTCAGGCAGGTCCAAAGATTTCCCTTCACCCGAACGATGATCGGCTTATTTCCTTCCTCAATAGTTCTTAACCTCGCTGTTGTTTCTTTACGATTTGCCATATCTTTTTCCTCCCCTAAACAAAAAAAAGGCCATGGAACGTCTACGCCTACGTGAAGCGCCGGGGCCTTGCGGATACCCGATTCCATGACCAGATTTAAGTTTATGGTACATACAAGAATAGCCACTATCGGGTGACCTCCGCACGTAATTTAGACGATTTCACCATACACCATCCATGGCCATTGTCAAGAAATATTTGCAACCACATTTAGTTTGCTTTTCGGGAAGGTGGGTGCTATGATTGTTGACACGATGAGCAAGCACGACAAGCTGATAAAGCGATTTCTTCAGCGTCCGAGCGATTTTACATGGAATGAATTGACGGCGCTGCTGGCTGGTTTCGGATATGTCCCGGCAAAGGCAGGGAAAACCGGGGGCTCGCGCGTGCGTTTTATTCATGAGACATCGGAGCCGATCATCCTGCATCGGCCACACCCAACGCCGGTGTTGAAGCGATACCAGCTTGAGCAAATTGAGGAGATTTTGAGGAAAGGAGACCTCTTATGAAGGATACGATGACATACAAGGGTTATTTCGGGTCTGTCCATTACAACGACGAGGATAGGGTTTTCTACGGAAAGCTTGAATATATTCGCGCTCTGGTAAGCTACGAAGGTACAGATGTGCTTTCGCTGCGAGCTGCTTTTGAGGAAGCCGTAGATGATTACCTGGAACTTTGCGAAGAGGCCGGGAAGAAACCGGAAACACCTTTCAAGGGCACCTTCAACATCCGGCTTGATCCCTCTCTGCATCAGCGACTTGTCGCCAATGCCATGGATGAGGGCAAGACACTGAATGCTTTCATCAAAGATGCCTTGGAGAAGGCGGTTTCCGAAACGCATATACAGGCAAATTGAACGTTCAAAGTCAAAGAATGGTCATCTTGAGCATTTCATCATAGACACGATATGCGGCCTCGATCAAAAAAGACATTATATCGGGGAGTCCTTTACCGTTCAAAAATAGAGGCAAAATGGGCAGTTTTCTATGACATCCTTGGCATACAACATAAATACGAGCCTTTCTGGTCGGATGTTGACTCAAAACGGGGTTGCATCAAATATAAGCCTGATTTCGAAATATTTATTCCACGTGACAACCACACGTACTATATAGAGATTAAAGATTCAAAACCGCCTGAGGAAGCCATCACCAAAGCATGTGGTTGGGCTAGGGAGTACGGAGATGTTGTTATTTTCTTCGATTTGCGCCCTCCAAAGCCAATATCGCAGAGTGGATGGCTATTTGAGTGGAATGACATCAGCGATCAAGTTTTAAAGCAAATAAATATTTGGTGGTGTGAATGTCCGAAGTGTGGATATTTGGGCATTCGTCAGTATGGAGAGCTGCCATGCAAATGCTATCCAGATCCTGAATCAACCGGCGCACTTGACTGGGATGAGGTCTTTGGCACTGATTACTCTTTAAGTTCCACTCGAACTCCAAGGCTACTTAGCGCTTACAAAAATGCTCAGAATTACGAATTTTGATCAAAGTTTAAGATTGCATATTTGACAATCGGCAGAGCAAGGATTCACAGCAAAACGCCCCGCAGGGCTCTCTGGGGGGCCGAATCCTTCCCCAAAAGGATACAGTCTCACTCCAGCCGTTTACGAGGCGTCTATTGATAAGCCCAATTGCTTCAACCTGGCCCGTGTCAACAGAACGATCACTGTAAAGACATGATCACTTATTATTCAACGGTTGTCGCAGACACCTCTCCGGCCTCTCCAGATTGCTCCAGAAGCCCTTCAATGTTCCGTGTAGCGTTCTGCATTGCATTCATTCCAAGATGCGCGTAACGCTCAGTCATTGCCATCACAGAATGTCCCAAAAGCTCCTTTAGAGTGTAAAGATCGGTTCCAGCAGCAACATGCCAGCTTGCAAACGTGTGTCTCAAGGTGTGAAAGCAAACTCGCATCCTGGAATCTGGCATGCCTTTATTAAAGCCCAAGGCTTTAACTGCCGCAAAAAAAGAGCGCGGGGTGTCCTCAATTTTGTTACCGTCCTTGCCTGGAAAAACGAATCCATCATGCTGCGATACTTCTGGCTTCCTGTTGAATATTTCTTTGAGCTTTGCGGGCATGTAAGCAACCCTATTTTTTACTCCTTTGGGATCTACAACGTGAATGATTCCTCGCTCTGTATCGATATGCCCCCATTTAAGACCGAATATTTCACCGGCCCGCAAACCGGCAAATAAGCTTACGGTAGCCATGCGATATACCTTTTCATCTCGGACCTCAAGATGCTCAAGTAACTTCTTTGCTTCATTCGGAGAAAGAAAGCGTTGCCTTCTGTTGTCAATACGCGGGATCTTCACATTTTTTGTCGGGGAATCTTCTTGAACATAGCCGTCACGACGCGCCAGGTTCCAAATTTGCCGGATTGTGGCAAGGATATATTCAAGTGTTCGTGGTGACTTTTTGGCATCCAGGACGTTCTTTTTTATTTGCTCAATCGCAAATGGTTTTACATCCTTTAGAGGTTTATTCCCGATGATGGGCTTTATCCAGTTCTCGAAGTGCTCTTTTTCTTTCCTAGTCGTTTCCGGCTTTTTAGATCTTTCAGATATTGGCTGGTAGGTCTTCTCAAAAAACTGCCCAAACGTGACGTTCTCCAATTCCAGGCGCTTCATTTCTGCATCAGATGCTTCCTTCTTGGCCTGAGCGATAGCCCTTCTTTCTGCAAGCCGCGTCGGTCCAGCTTCCAACCCTTTCGCAGCTCCTTTAAGATCGGCAAGGACCAGAGCGGCTTTTTCCGCTGTCCAGTGTTTTTGATCTTTCGGGTCTATCTCAGACGCCCAGCCGAGGCCCTCTTCCGTTCGCTTGCCGTCCCTTTGGTAGCGAATCGCAAAGTATTTATCTGAGTTGATGCCGCGTTTTCGTGTCGGGTGCTCACGATAGCGGACCCCCTTGAACTTTGTGCTTTTCCAGTCTGTCATTCTATCCCCCTATTTCTCTGTCCCCACTCTGTCCCCACTTTTTCCAGGAAATAAGGGGATTCAGAATGATGTCATGGGAAAGCAAATAGACCTTAAACCATACGAAAGTCAAGGGGTAAATGAGATTACGGGAAGCTACGGGAATGAGCTTTATGGGGACTCAAAATCCCCCGCTCGCAAGGGCATGACGGTTCGATTCCGTCCTCCGGCACCAAGAGAATCAAGGGGTTAGCCGTTAGGCTACCCCTTTTTTTCGCCCAATGGATTCTTTGTCCGTGGTTAAAGACTTTAACTTCAGTTACAATCGTCCGGAGATAATGATCCCCCAGTGAAGGGATAACCTCATATAGAGGCAGGCAGCGAGGGTTAGCGTCAGGAATCCCAGTACCAGCCAGTCTCTTCCCGTAATCTGCGGTTCGTAGTAGCTGGTTCTGGGGGCGTCTGGTTGAAAGCCCTTCGATTCCAAGGCCATAGCCAGAAAATTTGTGTAGCGCATGGCGGAGATGAATATGGGGATGGCCAAGGGGGCAAATCTCTTAAAACGGCCGAAAATATTTTTCGAGTCCAGATCAAGTCCCCGGGATACCTGGGCCTGGACAATGGTAGTCCCGGCATCGGCAAAAGTCGGCGCCAGGCGGATGGCGGTGGCGAGGGCAAAAGCGACGGGGTAGGGGATGCCGAGGCGAATCAGACCGTTGGTAATTTCCTCGTTTTTCGTCGTGGCTAAAAGCAGCAGCCCGGCGCTCACAAAGGTCATCAGTCGCAGGCCCATGGCAAACCCATAAAGGAGGGACTCGCTGCTGACTTCGAGACCATGCCATTGGAACAGGATTGTCTTGCCTTTAATAAAAAATGGCCAGAGGACAACGCTGAAGACAAAAAGCAGGACGAGGAGAAACCGGAGTTTCCATAAAACTTTTATGGATTTCGCAGTCGTGAAGATAGCCAGTACGCCGGTAAGGATTACAGTTATAAACAAGGGATGATTGAAGCACAGGCAGATAACAAAAATCAGCAGGACCCCGCCGATCTTGGTGCGGGGGTCAAGTCGGTGGAGCCATGTTGCCTCATCATTATAAAATGTTAGGTTCATTTCGCAAAGTCCATATCGTAAGCTTCAAAACGATCCGGGTGGAACAGCTTCGCTCTTGAGTTCCTTTACCATGTCGGTCAATGTCATTGCGGCCAAGCCGAGACGATTTCTGAGGCGGATAAGATCGGAAGGCGCCAGAGAGGCTGCGGCCAGCATGGCCTCATCGGAAAAGACCATTGATGTCGGTCCATCAAGGAGTATCCGTCCCTCCTTCATCAGGATGCTGCGCTTGGCGTAGGCCTCGGCGATCCACATGGCATGGGTGATGACAATAATCGTATGTCCAAGCTGGTTGAGTCGTTTCAGCATTTCCATCGTGTCCCGTTGGTGGACATAATCCAGTCCTGTCGTTGGTTCGTCGAGGATAATGACGGCGGGTTTGACGGCAAGGATTGACGCTACCGCCACGCGCTGTCTTTCGCCCCGGTTCAACAGGAAGGGATTTTTATCCTCAAAGCCGCTTAGGCCCGTGGCATCAAGAGCTTCAGCAATATTACGTTCCAGCGCCTTTCGGTCCATCCCCAGGATGCGCGGTCCGAAGGCCACTTCTTCCCGGACGGTGGGGGCAAATATCTGGTGATCGGGGTTCTGGAAAATATATCCTACCTCTCTGGCCAGTTCGTGGCGCCGATAATTGTTGACTGGTCGGCCGCGGACGAGCATGTTCCCCGCTGTGGGTTTAAGTAGGCCGTTGAAGTGTTTTGCCAGGGTTGTTTTTCCGGAGCCGTTCTGCCCCAGCATGGCCACGAAATCTCCTTCGTGAATGGTCAGATCGATCTCATTCAGGGCGTTTATGGCGCCGGCCGGGTATCGGTATGAGAGGTTGCGAGTCTCCAGGATAACCTTGCCGGGGGCAAGTACTGATATTGTCCGGCATTCCGGGCGGCGGGGGCAAAGCAGACGTCGGTTCTCAATCTCCGCCGCCGCAGCTTCCACCGTCAGGGGTTGGCCAGGCCAGTTCATCGCTTGGAAGAGGGCGACCGTTGCCAGCGGCCGGATGCCACAGGATTCGATCAGAGATGAATCCGTCAGGATTTCCACAGGCGGTCCCTTAGCTAAAAGCTGTCCGTCTTTCAAGAGCCAGATTTGATCCGCCTGCACCGCCGCTTCGGCGTCAAGATCGGTCACGACAAGGGTCCGCTCCCGGGTTCTCAACCTTCTGATCAGGGAGAGGATATGGCGGCGGCCTTCCGGGTCGATATCCGTCGTGGGCTCATCCATGACGAGCACCGGGGTTTCCATTGCCAAAACGGACCCGATGGCCAGGCGCTGTTTCTGTCCTCCGGACAGGGTTGCCGTGTCCCTTCTCAACAGCTCTTTCAGGCCGACCATTTGCGAGTAGATATTAATCCTCTCTTCCATGTCCGTCCTTGGGAGGCATTGGTTTTCCAGTCCAAAAGCCATTTCAAGTTCCACGTTGGTTGAGAAGAGTTGGGCTTCAAAGTCCTGAAGGACGATTCCCACTACCCGTGCCATGTCGGGGACACTGTTTTTAGCCGCTTCCATCCCCTCCACCATGACCCTGCCCGCGTAATCACCCCGCAAGAAGCGGGGGACGAGACCGTTGATTGCGCAGCAGAGGGTGGATTTTCCGGCCCCGCTATGGCCCATGACCATCGTGAAACTGCCCCGGGTCATTTCCCCGGAGATATCCTGTAAGGCCGGTGCGGTGGTGTTCTGATAGGAAAAGGAAAGGTGGTCAAAGACAATTGATGAAGTCATGAAGACCTCATAGGAGTAAGCTTCCTCCTATGACCAGGCAAGTTGCCAGCCAGGAGACGACCGTCCATGACAGCCCCGGCACGAAACCGCCAAAGACGCCCAGAATACATCCTGCCGCTACTAACCAGGCGCCGAGTGAGGCTTTCATCCCGGTGTTGGCGGCGGATACGTCCATGACCTCGGGCCAGAAGAGACGCAACTGGTTTTTAGTAACATCGAAAACGGCGATCAGGAGCAGGATCCCGATGAGAGAGCCGATGAAGTTGTTGATGGTGATGATTTTGGAGATGATCGAGTAAGGGACCATGCCGATGGCATCTGCGAAGGCGCCAATGACGACTGCCGCTGCGGCTCCGGAAATGAAGGCAATGACAATGTATGTGAGCCAGTTACGCACACTCTTGGCATCCCAGGCATAGGTCCCGTTGGAGACGGGAATCAGGGTTGACCAGAGGGTGTAGGGAAGGTATCCCATCAGGAAATTGCCGATGAAACCGGCTATGGAGACGGGACTGAGGGTGCCGCCGAAAATATCGCCGATAACATTACCTATGGCTAGCCCCCAAGCCCCTGCCGGTCCGAAAAGAAAACCGAAGGTCATGGGAAACACGCCGGCTACCCGAACCTCGGTGACGCCGGGAATGATGGGAACAACAGTTTTGAAGGCGATGAGAGTTGCCGCATAGATGGCCGCGCAAACAGCCGTAAGGACAATCATCCGGGTGTTCTTCCACATTAGCAGGGCATGTTGCATCTGGCAAACCTCTTCTATGCCGAGTTTCTTTTTCTGCGTCTATAGTTTGATGGTGATTTTGTCAACAAAAATAGCCCTGAATGCCGAAGGCTTTCAGCTTACCCTTTGCCGGAAGGTGAATTCGACATTTTTAAAACCTTTTCGAGGCTCTTGTCATAGTCGTATATATCATCCCGGAAATGGATATGACCACGGGTGTCAAACCATGCCGTCAGATAGATAACATAGACAGGGATGGGTTTCGGAAGGTTGACCACCTGTCTTTTCCCCTTTTTTATTTCCGTAAGAAGTCTTGTTTTCGACCACGACGGGTCATCTCTCAAAACCCATTCCCCCAGATCATAGGGCCTTTCCACCCGGATGCACCCGTGACTGTACATGCGCTTTGACCGTTGGAAAAGGCTTTTCTGTGTCGTATCATGGAGATAGACGTCAAACTGATTGGGAAACATGAATTTGATCCGGCCTAGGGGATTGACGCCGGTATCCTGGATCATCCGGTAGGGGAACTTCTTGGGATTAACCTTGGCCCAATCGATGGTCTTGGGATCGATTTCCTTGGCATTTGTGCTCCAGTTGCTGTAAATGCGGATGTGTTTTTTCGTCAAGTAATCGGGATTTTTCTTGACCTTGGGAATCATTTCTTCCGCGACGATCGAATTGGGGAGATTCCATGTCGGGTTGAGTTCCAGGTAGCTCATATTGTCCATAAAGACGGGTGTAGGCTGCGCTGATTTTCCGACCACGGTTTTCATGGACATAATTGTGATCTGGTTTTCCACGACAAAGAGGCGGTAATCGGGAATGTTCACCATGACGTAACGGGGACCGAGTTCGTCGGGAAGCCAGCGCCATCTTTCCATGTTCCATTCGATCTGACGGATGCGCTTCTCGATGGAAAAGTTCAATGCCTTTCTGGTTTCTTCATCCATGGCGCCGTTTGCCTTGAGGCCATGTCGCTCCTGAAATCTCTGTAGCGCCCCCTGTAGGCGACCGTCGAAGTGGTCGTTTACTCCCAGAGCCACCGCATCGAGATCGCTGGAGATGACCAACCGGTGCTTGAGGAGAGTAACTGCATGCCCGTTGCTTCCTTTTTTGAGCGTTGTTTTTTCCAGGATGGTAGCCCAGCCGCCATCGGCGGCAATCCGCCGGTAATTAGCCAGTTCCGTCCGCAGTTGTGCGTAGGCCGGATAACGCGGGGGTAGGCTTTTCAAGGCGCTTTCCACATCTTTTTTGTCCAGTGACTCGTTGAGGACCTGGACAAGGTCCACGGAGCGGCGATAGGGAATCCACTGATAAAACCATTTTCCCGGATCGAGCCGACCCTTGGATACATGGGTGCCGTATGCGAAAAAGGCATCGGTCAGCATCATGTCCAGATCGGCCCAGGTTTCTACACTGATGGAATTGCCGCCATTTAGCCGCTGTTTGACCTGAGCCAGAAGGGATTCGACCTGATCAACCCGGTAATCAAGGGGATTGAGGCCTTCCCGATCTGCCTCCTTGAGGACCTGAATGAGTTTCTGAGCCTGATCAGAAATCATTTTGTCGCGAATCCAGGCGGGCTGAAGCTGGCGCTCACCGTAAAATCGCTCCCGCAGGGGGACGGCGCCTTTTGCAGATTTTATGGACCCATTACTGGTTTTCAGGCGGTTCAGGATGGCCTTTTGAATATCCGTGTATGTCTGAATTTCCAGGGAGGAGGCGCCATTTGCCGGTTTCAGGGAAGGACCGGCCGGCGGCACGTGGTTCTGAATCGTCTTTTGAATATTCTGAGAGGGCATGTCGGCACCCCGAGCCTCTATGGGGATCCATACACCGATGAGAAAAAAGATCAGTAGGAGAGATCTGATTCTGTCATGATACCTCAAGTATGCCATGTAGCATTTCTCCAAGTCCGCTTAAAATAAGAAGCCGGGATATAGAGATCCCGGCCCCCCCAGCGGTAGGAATCTTCCTGCCTCAAGATAGGGGAAAAGTCAACACAAATAATGGGGTCAGACTTACTAACAGACATTTGGTCAATAGGGGGTCAGGCTTACTAATAGACATTTGATTTCAAATGTCTATTAGTAAGCCTGACCCCCTATTGTGACCCCATTAGTGGGCGTCGTCCCAGTTGCGCCCGTAATTGACGGCGACCTTCAGGGGAACTCGCAAAACCATGACCTGTTCCATTTCTTCCTTGACCAGCGTAATTACGGTTTCCACTTCCTCCTCCGGAACTTCGAAAACCAGTTCGTCATGAACCTGCATAATCATGGCCGCCGTCAGGTTTTGTGTCCGGAGTCTTCCGGTGATACGGATCATGGCCAATTTTATGAGATCTGCCGCTGTGCCCTGAATGGGGGTGTTGACGGCCATTCGCTCGGCAAACTGGCGAATGTTGGCATTGGCGGAGTTAATTTCGGGAAGGTAGCGGCGTCGGCTCATCAGGGTGCAGACGTAGCCATCCTGACGCGCCTGCGCCAGGACCCGGTCGAGGTAACATTTAACCCCTTCATATTTCTGGAAATATTCATCGATATAGGCCTGGGCGAGTTTCTGCGTCAGGTTGAGCTCCTTGGCGAGGCCGAAGGCGCTCATGCCGTAAAGGATTCCGAAATTGATGACCTTGGCTTGGCGGCGCATCTCCTCGTTTACCAGCTCGGGAAAGACGCCGAAAATTGTCGAGGCGGTGCGGCTGTGGATATCTGCTCCGGAGTGGAAGGCGTCGATCAAGGTCCGGTCTTCGGAGAGGTGGGCAAGGACCCGCAGCTCAATCTGGGAATAGTCGGCGGAGATCAGCCTGCTCCCCACCGGGGCGATGAAGGCCTGACGGATCCTCTTGCCCTCGACGGTCCGGATGGGGATATTTTGCAGATTGGGATTGCTGCTGGAAAGCCTGCCCGTTGCGGTTACGGCCTGATTATAGGAGGTGTGGACACGCCCTGTCTGCGGGTGGACGAGGGCCGGCAGGGCGTCGATATAGGTCGATTTCAGTTTGGAGATGCTCCGGTAGGCCAGGATCTCCGCGGGGAGTTCATGATGCCTGGCCAGGCTGGAAAGGACATCTACATCGGTGGAGTAGCCTTCCTTGGTCTTTTTCCCTTTGGCTAACCTGAGCTTGTCGAAGAGAATCTGCTGGAGCTGCTTAGGCGACTGAATGTTGAATTTCTCTCCGGCGAGGCGATAGATCTTGTCTGCTGAAATTTCCAATAACTGCTGCATCTCCCGGGACATGGCGCGCAACAGCTCGCTGTCGATCCGGACGCCCTTTTGTTCCATCCCGGCGAGGATGGGGATCAGGGGCGTCTCCACGTCCCGAAAGAGCCCGATTAGCTGTTCCTTGGCCAACGCATCGGACAGGGAGGTGACAAGTGACAAGACCGCGTCGGCCCTCAGGCAGGCGTATGGCTCCATTTTGTCCACGGGGATGATGTCTAGGGGGATCTGTTTGACGCCGCTGCCGGCAATCTCCTTTACGGTCATGATGCGGCGGTTTAGGTGGTCCTGAACAAGGTCGGGAAGCTCAAAACTGCGGCGGGAGGGGTTCAGGACATAAGCGCCGATCAGGGTGTCGCAGCCTAGGCCGCGCAAAGACAAGCCGTTTCTTTCCAGAACGATCCGGATTGTTTTGAGATCATGGCCGTGTTTCAGAATGGCGGCATCGCCAAGGAGGGGAGATATCCCTTTCCATACCTGCTCTTGGGCAAGCTGGGACGGGGCCCCGGCATACGAATGGCCCAGGGGAATATAGACGGCTTTGCCCGGACGGATACCCAGGGCGACGCCGATAATCCCGGCGCGCATGGCTTCCGGGGAACTCAGGATGAGATCGAGAGAAAAAGATCCGGTGTTGCGGATTTCTTCAACGGTGGTAAACAATCCGTCCTCAGTGAGGATGGTCTCATATTGGCCTGCCAACTGTTCTTCCCGAATCATCAGTTCCTGGAGGAGAGAGGAAAACTCGAATTCTTTGAAAAGAGTCTTCAGTGCGTCGGCGTCCGGATTGCCGCTGCGGCTGTCGGCAAGTTCGAAAGGGACGTCCTCTTCAGTACGAATCCGGGCCAGTTCCCGGCTCATGATGATCTGATCACGGTAACGGCGGATACATTCCTTCGCCTTGGCATTCTTGATCCGGTCAACATTCTGGAGGACGTTTTCGATAGTTCCGTATTCCTCGATCAGCCGGAGGGCTCCCTTCGGCCCAATCCCCGGTGCCCCGGGGATATTGTCCGTTGCGTCTCCCGTCAATCCCATGATCTCCACCACCTGTTCGGGGGGGACGCCGAATTTCTCTTTTACTGCTGCCGCGTCAAAGACCTTGTCTTTCATCGTATCGACGATGACGACATTCTTCCCGACCAACTGCATCATGTCCTTGTCCCCCGAGACGATAAAGACCTTCAGGTCCTGTTCGGCATAACGCCTGGCAAGGGTTCCGATGATATCGTCGGCCTCGATGCCCGGCTTCTCCAGTACGGGGATGTAAAAACCGCGGATCATCTCCTTGATATAAGGAATCTGAGGGATTAGGGCCTCCGGAATTGCCCGTCTTGTTGCTTTGTATAGTTCATAGGCTTCATGGCGGAAAGTCGGCCCCTTCACATCGAAGGCGACGGCGATATAATCCGGTTTCCATTCCTTGATGATCCTGATGAGCATGGTGGCAAACCCGTAGATGGCATTGGTTGGGAAACCTTTGGAGTTGGTCAGGCTGGGGATGGCATAGAAGGCCCGAAAGACGTAATTATTACCGTCGATAAGAAACAGCGTGGGTTGGGGGGGGATGGTGTTCATAAGGGTTTTCCTTGCCTAAATATCAAAGCGGGCGTCGACCTTGAAGGTCCGTACCGCTCGCATGTTCAGGATATCTTCGATGCCCGTCCGGTTTTTTACCTGGGCGATAAAATCCTGCATTGCCGCTTCGGAGGGGGCGATGATGGTGAACCAGACATTATAATCGTGATTCCTCCGGTAGTTGTGGGTTACATAGGGGGAGGCATTGACGGTTGCGGTGAACAACTCCATTTTTTCTGCCGGGACCCTGGCGGCGCAGAGGGTGCTGACGTAACCCAGCATCCGGGGATCGAAGACAGCCCCGATCCTTCGAATCACCCCGTCGTCCTTCAACTTTTTTACCCTGTCCAGGACATCCTCTTCACGAATGCCGAGTTTGTCCGCGACAACCTGGAAAGGACAGGGGACTAGGGGAAATTCATTCTGGAGCATATTCAAGATTTTTTTATCTATTTCATCCATACAACGATAACCTGAGACTAAATTGCTGGCTTGAAAAGGTTTGAATTACCTTCAAAAGTAAATGCCGTACAATGGCGACGCCTCCGGGTTGTACCGGGGGCTGCATTTGAGATCTTCCTCTGTAAGATAATTGTCGCGTTTCCTGTCCAACTCTTTGAAATTATTCATGGCTGCGTTTCGCAACTCCTCCATGTCGACTTTCCCGTCTTTATTGGCGTCAAGGTCTTCGAATTTCGATTTTGCCCCTTTAATCTGGCTGAACTCGGACTTATTGAGGGCGCCGTCGTGGTTTTTGTCATTTTCATTGAACACCCTTAAGGCCTCCTGATCAAATTCCTCCATGTTAAGCCTTCCGTCCTTGTTCTTATCCATCTCCTGAAAGGATTTGTCGGCGGCCCAAACCACTCCCGATAAAACCAAAACGATTACGAAGATAATGCCCAACCTTTTCATTTGTTATGTTCCTTCCGCTTCATCCGATTAATTCGCAACTGGATATCCATTCTGTTCAATTATTTGCTTTTATTTGGGCTTCCGTTGCGGCTGATAGAGACAATATGGTTCCTCGGCCAGGTAATCCCCCGTCTTTTCGTAAGCCCGGGCCCGGCAGCCGCCGCAGACGCGAATGAACTCGCATTCCCCGCATTTCCCCTTGTAGAGGCTCAGGTTCCTCAAGTCCTGAAAGATGGGCGACTGATTCCAGATGTCCTGAAATCCCGTTTTCTTGATCTGCCCGCAGTCTAACTCGAGATAGCCGCAGGGCTGGACCTGGCCGGTATGGGAGATGAAGCAGAACGATATCCCACCCAGGCAGCCGCGGGTCATGGCATGGAGGGGATCATCGGCAACGGCGGCGGTCATCGCTTTTCCGGTTATTTGATGGGGTGGTGGTTTTCCCGCCGCCTCTCTGTTTAATCCGCCGCGGCGCTGGTGGAAGATCCGGTAGTAATGGGGGGCGCAGGTGGCCTTGAGCTGAATGGGGCAGGCGAGGCTCCGCTCGTAAAACCACTCCAGAGTCCGTTCGTACTGCTCCGCCGAAATCTCCTGCTCCGCCAATTCCCTGGCCCTCCCCGTGGGAACGAGGAGAAAGATATGATGGGCGGCGGCGCCGATTTTCAAGGCTAAATCATGAATTTCTTTAATATGATCGAGGTTGTCCCTCGTGATGGTGGTATTGATCTGGAATTCCATCCCGGCCCGCTGCATGGCCTCGATGCCCGCCAGCGCCCCGGCAAAGGCCCCGGTCACACGGCGAAACCGATCGTGACTCTCTGCGTCGGGACCGTCAATACTGACGCTGACTCGGCGGATGCCCGCCGCCAGAATTTTTTTGGCTATATCCTCCGTGACCAGGGTGCCGTTAGTCGCCATGACCATCCTCAGGCCTTTCCGGTCGCCGTAGGCGGCGATTTCCCAAATATCCGGCCGCAGTAAGGGTTCCCCCCCCGTCAGGATTATCACCGGGCTGCTGAAGGCGGCAATCTCGTCGAGGAGGTGGAGGCAGGCGGCGGTATCCAATTCTCCCGCATAGGGGCCGCAAACCGACGAGGCCCGGCAATGTGCGCAGGCCAGGTTGCAGCTCCGGGTGACCTCCCAGGCCACCATCCTCAGCGTTGCGGGCAACGGGCGAGAGTCTTTCATGGTTGATTCCTCACCACGTCAACTTTTATTGCCCAACCCTTGGACATCGATCTTTCGGAGCATCGCAGCAAAGTCATGTCTCGATCTGTTCGCAAAGAGTCTAAATTCCTGATTTTCTGTCGTTTAATACCTTTGCCGCCTCCAGGGCAAAATAGGTAATGATAATATCCGTTCCCGCCCGCTTGATGGATGTGAGGACCTCCATCATGGCCCGCTGGCCGTCGAGCCAGCCAAGCTGGGCCGCTGCCTTGATCATGGCGAATTCGCCGCTGACGTTATAGGCGGCAATGGGCAGGTCGAACTCTTCCCGTGCCCGTCGAATGACATCGAGGTAGGCCAGGGCCGGTTTGACCATGATGATGTCCGCCCCTTCCTCGACGTCGAGGGTTATCTCCCGGATGGCCTCGTCGCTGTTGGCCGGATCCATCTGATAGGACTTCCGGTCTCCGAACTGGGGGGCGCTTTCTGCCGCGTCCCGGAAGGGACCATAGAAACAAGAGGCATACTTCGCCGAGTAGGCCATAATCGGAATTGTTTCAAAGCCCGCCTCGTCCAGACCTTCCCGGATCGCACCGATCTGACCGTCCATCATCGCCGAAGGGGCGACCATGTCCGCCCCGGCCCGGGCATGGGAAACCGCCGTTTCGGCCAAGACCTCGAGGGTGGAGTCGTTATCCACTTCCCCTTTTTCGATCATCCCGCAGTGGCCGTGACTGGTGTATTCGCAGAGGCAGACGTCGGTGACTACGAGGATATCGGGAACCTTGTT